>NZ_JBIUWO010000005.1:402281-480887 GCF_044743505.1 Pseudomonas sp. NPDC087612 | reverse complement strand
ACGTTGATAGGTTGGGTGTGTAAGCGCTGTGAGGCGTTGAGCTAACCAATACTAATTGCCCGTGAGGCTTGACCATATAACACCCAAGCAATTTGAGCGAAAGCCAGATTGCGGTGTTGTGAAGACTGCACAACCGAAGATTTGTAACTCACAAACATCACATACCCGATTCGCTGGAGTGTCTGAACAAGACCTTCTGGCAACAGAATTTCTTGACGACCATAGAGCATTGGAACCACCTGATCCCATCCCGAACTCAGCAGTGAAACGATGCATCGCCGATGGTAGTGTGGGGTTTCCCCATGTGAGAGTAGGTCATCGTCAAGATTAAATTCCGAAACCCCTATCTGCGTACGCAGGTAGGGGTTTTGTCTTTCTGGCTGTTGCACAACACAGTCAGGCTCGCCGAGCATGATAAGGTTTCCCTCTGCCCGCACAGCCTCAAGGATGCCCAATGCCGCACACAAACCCACTCCTACCAGGTTTCATGGTGGTTCACGGCAACCGCCTGGATGAACTGCGCAGCCTGGTGGTGAGCTGGATGCGGCGTTACCCGCTGGCACCGCTGGAAAACGAAATCGCCCTGGTGCAGAGCAACGGTATCGCCCAGTGGTTGAAGCTGGCCCTGGCCGAAGACCCTGAAGACGACGACCAGGGCGGCTGCGGCATCGCTGCGGCGGTCGAGGTGCAGCTGCCCGGCAGTTTCATGTGGCAGCTGTACCGCAAGGTGCTGGGCCGCGAAGAAATCCCCGAGGTGTCGCTGCTCGACAAGGCGCCACTGACCTGGCGCTTGATGCGCCTGCTACCAGAGGTCATCGACAAGCCGCACTTCGAGCCCTTGCAGCGCTTTCTCACCGACGACAGCGACCTGCGCAAGCGCTACCAGCTGGCCGAGCGCCTGGCCGACCTGTTCGACCAGTACCAGGTGTATCGCGCCGACTGGCTCAAGGACTGGGCCGCTGGCCGTCATGTGCTCAATACCGCCCGTGGCGAATCCAAGCCGCTGCCGCCCGCCAACTGCTGGCAGGCCGAGCTGTGGCGCGCCTTGTTGCTGGATGTCGGCGAAGAGGGCATGGCCCAGAGCCGCGCCGGTGTGCACCAGCGCTTCATCGAACGGATCAACAGCCTGGAGCAGGCGCCCGCTGGCCTGCCGTCCCGGGTTATCGTTTTTGGTATTTCGTCGTTGCCTGCCCAGGCGCTGGAAGCCCTCGCCGGCCTGGCGCGTTTCAGCCAGGTGCTGCTTTGCGTGCACAACCCCTGCCGTCACCATTGGGCCGACATCGTCGCCGACAAGGACCTGTTGCGCCATCAGTACAAGCGCCAGCAACGCAAGCAGGGCATGCCCAGCCTGATTGACGCCGAAACCCTGCACCAGCACGCCCATCCCTTACTGGCAGCCTGGGGCAAGCAGGGCCGCGATTACATCAACCTGCTCGACAGCTACGACGACCCTGGCAGTTACCGCGCAGCCTTCAGCGACGGGCGTATCGACCTGTTCAGTGACAGCGAGCCCAAGACCCTGCTCAACCAGTTGCAGGACGATATTCTCGAGTTGCGCCCGTTGGCCGAAACCCGCGAGCTGTGGCCTGACGTCGATCCCGGCAAAGATCGCTCGGTGCGTTTTCATATCGGCCACAGCCCGCAACGTGAAGTGGAAATCCTCCACGACCAGTTGCTCGCCCGCTTCAGCGCCGATGCGGCGCTGCGCCCCCGCGACATCATCGTCATGCTCCCGGACATCAACACCTACGCGCCGCACATCCGCGCCGTGTTCGGCCAGCTCGACCGCAACGACCCGCGTTTCATCCCCTTCACCCTGACCGACCAGGGCCAGCGTGGCCGCGACCCGTTGCTGATCGCCCTGGAGCACCTGCTGAAGTTGCCCGACAGCCGTTTCGCCGTCAGCGAGATCCTCGATCTGCTCGATGTGCCGGCCTTGCGCGCGCGCTTCGCGATCAAGGAAAGCGACCTGCCGACCTTGCACCGTTGGATCGAAGGCGCGGGCATTCGCTGGGGGCTGAACGCCGAGCAACGCGCCGGTCTCGGTTTACCGGCGGACCTTGAACAGAACAGCTGGCGATTCGGCTTGCGACGCATGCTGCTGGGTTACGCCGTCGGTGTCGGCGAAGGATGCGACGGGATCGAGCCGTTCGATGAGATTGGCGGCCTGGATGCCGCCTTGATCGGCCCGTTGGTGGCCCTGCTCGATGCCCTGGAAATTGCCCACGAGCAGCTCTCCCAGGCGGCGACGGCTGCCGAGTGGGGTGAGCGCCTGCATGCCTTGCTGCAAGTGTTCTTCCTCGCCGAAACCGAGCATGATGACTATCTGTTAGTGCAACTGCAGACCCTGCGCGAAACCTGGTTGCAGACCTGTGAGTCGGTCGGCCTGCAAGACTTGCTGCCGCTCACGGTGGTCCGTGAAGCCTGGTTGGCCGGGCTCGACCAGGGTCGGCTGTCCCAGCGCTTTCTCGCAGGTTCGGTGAACTTCTGCACCTTGATGCCCATGCGCGCGATCCCGTTCAAGGTTGTCTGTCTGCTGGGTATGAACGATGGCGACTATCCGCGTGCGCAGCCGCCGCTGGACTTCGACCTGATGGGCAGTGACTACCGTCCAGGTGATCGCTCGCGGCGCGAGGACGATCGCTACCTGTTGCTCGAGGCGCTGCTGTCGGCCCGTGATCAGTTGTACGTCAGTTGGGTCGGGCGCAGCATTCGCGACAACAGCGAACGCCCGGCCTCGGTGCTGATCGGCCAGTTGCGTGATCATCTGGCGGCGGGTTGGCGCCTGGCCGGTGCCGAGGTGGGCGGCAAGCTCAACGCCGGTGAGCAGTTGTTGCATGCGCTGACCGTGGAGCATCCGTTGCAGCCGTTCAGCGCCCGCTACTTTCACAAGGGCAGCAACCTGTTCAGCTATGCCCGTGAGTGGCGCTCCCTGCATCTGCCTGGCGAACAACAGCTCAAGCCTGAGGATGAGCTGCCGGCTTACAGCAGCGATGAACCGCTGACCCTGACCTTGCTGCAAGACTTCCTCCGCCATCCGGTACGGCACTTCTTCAGCCAGCGTTTGAAGGTGTTCTTCGAGTCGGTGGAAGCGCCCCTGGCCGATGAAGAGCCATTCGTGCTCGATGCCCTGCAGCGCTACAGCCTGAGTGAAAGCCTGCTGGCAGCAGCCCTGGCCGACCCGCAAGACAGCGAGCGGGCGTTGACCACCCAGGCCAGGCGCCTGCAGGGCTACGGGCTGCTGCCGCTGGCAGGTTTTGGTGAATGCCTGCAGGCCGAACTGATCGAGCCGTTGCCCGACCTGCTGCAGCGTTATCAACAGCTGCTGCAGCAGTGGCCGTTGCCTGTGGATAACGCCGTGCCGATCCGCTTCGAGTATCGCCAGCTCAAGCTTGAAGGCTGGTTGGGCCGGGTCTACCAGCGCGAAGACGAGTCCTTGCTAAGCATCACCACCTTGCCCAATGGCATCAGCAGTGGCCGCACCCTCAAGTGGCACCGGCTGACGCCAACCTGGGTCATGCACCTGGCCGCCTGTGCGGTGGACCTGAAGCTGCACAGCGCCGTGGTCGCCACCGACGTTACGCTATTGTTGGCGCCGCTCGAACAAGCCCGTGCCGCTGAACTGCTGGGCGACCTGTTACTGGCCCGGCAAACGGGCATGAACGCACCGCTACCGGTGGCGGTGAAAACGGCCTTTGCCTGGCTAGCCCAGAGCGATGCCGACAAAGCCCTGGCCGCAGCGGCCAAGGCCTACGACGGCGATGGCCAGAACAGCTTTGGCGAGCGCAGCGAAAGCACCGCGCTGGCCCGGCAGTTCAGCGATTTTGCTGCACTCAGTGCCAGTGAAGAATTCGAAGGCTGGTGCGAGGCCCTGTACCGCCCGATGTTCGAAGCGCCCTGGCAGACGCTGGGCAAAGAGGAGAGTGCTCGATGAGCCGTGGAGTTGCCCCTGCCCCCCTGGCCCTGACCTTTCCCCTGCACGGCAGCCAGCTTATCGAAGCCAGCGCCGGTACCGGCAAGACTTTCACTATCTCGGCGCTGTACCTGCGCCTGGTGCTCGGCCATGGCGGCGAGCAGGGCTTTGGCCGCGAACTGTTGCCGCCGCAGATTCTTGTCGTGACCTTTACCGACGCCGCCACCAAGGAGTTGCGCGAACGCATTCGTACTCGCCTGGCAGAAGCTGCGCGCTATTTCCGTGGCGAGTTGAGTGAAGCCGACCCTTTGCTTGAGCAACTGCGCGATGACTATGAGCCGTCGCTGTGGGCAGCGTGCGCCAATCGCCTGGACGTGGCCGCGCAATGGATGGACGAAGCCGCGGTGTCGACCATCCACAGTTGGTGCCAACGCATGCTGCGCGAGCACGCTTTCGACAGTGGCAGCCTGTTTACCCAGACCCTGGAAACCGACCACAGCGACCTGCTGGGCCAGGTCATGCGCGATTACTGGCGACGCTTCTGCTACAGCATGCAGGGCGATGCGCTGGCCTGGGTCCGAGCCCATTGGGTCAGCCCGGAAGCCTTGTTGCCACGGGTGCGCGCATTGTTCGGCCGCCAGCGCATCGAGAGCGACGAAGAAGAGCCCCAGGCCTTGATAGAAGCGGTACTGCAGCAACGTACTGAGCTGCTGCGCACGCTCAAGGCACCTTGGGCGCAATGGTCTGGAGAGTTGCTGCAGATTTGCCGGGACGGCCTGGCCGCCAAGCAAGTCGATGGACGCAAGATGCAGGCGCGCTATTTCGAGCCCTGGTGCGAGAAGCTCAAGGCCTGGGCCGAGGACGACCAGGCGCTGGAGCTGGACCTGGGCACCGGTTTCAGCCGTTTTACCCGCGCCGGCATGGCCGAGGCCTGGAAGGGCGAGCCGCCAGCACACCCGGCATTGCAGGCGATGGAGGCGCTGCGTGACCAGCTTCAGGGCCTGCCCACGCCTGATGCCTGTCTGCTTGAGCACGCTGCGGCCTGGGTCGGCGCCCGCTTCGAACAGGAAAAGCGCCGCCGCGCCGAAATGGGCTTCGACGACATGCTCCTGCGCCTCGACCATGCGCTGCACGGTGACGCCGGCGAGCGCCTGGCCGGGCTGATTCGCGAGCAGTTCCCGGTGGCGCTGATCGACGAATTCCAGGACACCGACCCGGTGCAGTACCGGATCTTCCAGCGCATCTACCGGATTGAAGAGAACGTCCGCGACACCGGCCTGTTCCTGATCGGCGACCCCAAGCAGGCGATCTATGCCTTCCGCGGCGCCGACATCTTCACTTACCTGGGGGCACGCCGGGCCACGGCCGGGCGCCTGCACAGCCTAGATACCAACTATCGCTCCAGCCAGGCCATGGTCACGGCGGTCAACCATGTGTTCATGCAGGCTGAAGTGCGTGAGTCGGGCCGTGGCGCTTTCTTGTTCCGTGACGGCAATGACAACCCGGTGCCGTTTCTCGAGGTCAAGGCCAAGGGCCGCAGCGAGCAATTGCAGGTCGATGGCGTGCCGGTGCCAGCACTCAACCTCTGGCAACTGAGCAGTGAAGAAGCGGTTTCCGGCGCCGTTTACCGGCAGCAGCAGGCTGCCAGCTGTGCCAGCCAGATCGTCGCCTTGCTCAATGGCGGACAGCAGGGGCGCAGCGGTTTCATGCAAGCCGATCAGTCGCTGCGTGGCTGCCTGCCTTCGGATATCGCCATCCTGGTGCGCGATGGCCGTGAGGCGCAGCTGATTCGCGGCGAACTGGCGGCTCGCGATGTGCGCAGTGTGTACCTCTCCG
Organism: Pseudomonas sp. NPDC087612; assembly: GCF_044743505.1. Lineage (NCBI taxonomy): Bacteria > Pseudomonadati > Pseudomonadota > Gammaproteobacteria > Pseudomonadales > Pseudomonadaceae > Pseudomonas > Pseudomonas sp. NPDC087612. Next base: position 475,138 of record NZ_JBIUWO010000005.1, on the reverse strand, counting down.
ACAAGGATTCGGTATTCGCCGCCCAGGAGGCCCATGACTTGCTGGCCTGGCTCAAGGCCTGCGCCGAGCCGGATGCCGAGCGCCTGCTCAAGGCGGCACTTGCCAGCATCACCCTCAACCTGCCGCTCAGCGCTCTGGCGCAATTGAACCAGGATGAGCGGGTGTGGGAACGCTGGGTCATGCAGTTTCGCCAGTACCGGCTGATCTGGCGCGGCCAGGGTGTGCTGCCGATGCTGCGGCGCCTGCTGCACGATTTCGACTTGCCTCAAGTGTTGATGGCCCGCAGTGATGGCGAGCGGGTGCTGACCAACCTGCTGCACCTGGCTGAGTTGCTGCAACAGGCGGCCACCGAGCTGGATGGCGAGCAGGCGTTGATTCGCCACCTGGGCGAGCACCTGGCCAGCTCGGGTCAGGCGGGCGAAGAGCAGATCCTGCGCCTGGAAAGCGACGAACAACTGGTCAAGGTGGTAACCATCCACAAATCCAAAGGCCTGGAATACCCCCTGGTGTTCCTGCCCTTCATCTGCACCAGCAAGCCGGTCGATGGCTCGCGCTTGCCCCTGGCCTGGCACGACGGCGAAGGCCAGGCGCACCTGACCCTGACCCCTGATGCCGAACAGATCGCCCTGGCTGACGACGAGCGCCTGGCCGAAGACCTGCGCCTGCTGTACGTGGCCTTGACCCGCGCCCAGCATGCTTGCTGGCTCGGTGTTGCCGACCTCAAGCGTGGCACCGGCAAGGCCTCGACCCTGCATCGCTCGGCCCTGGGTTACCTGTTGGGTGGCGGCACGCCCCTGGCGGCTTCGACCCAACTGGGTGATTGGCTGCAGGCCTTGCAGTCCGGCTGCCCGGCCATCGCCAGCATCGAGTTGCCAGCGCCGGATGAACAGGCCTACAGCGCCCCGCGCAACCAGGCCGAACTGCTGCCTGCACGCCAGCCCAAACGCCGGGCTGCGGAGAACTGGTGGATCGCCTCCTACAGTGCTTTGCGCATCGGCGAAGAGGCCATGACCCTGGCAGCCGACAGCTCTCAGGCGCAACAACTGCTCGATGACGAGCGGCCTGACGCGCAGCAGCTGCGTGAAGTGATGCCCGGTAGTGGCGACATCCACCGCTTCCCGCGCGGGCCGAACCCCGGCACCTTCCTCCACGGCTTGCTTGAGTGGGCCGGGCACGAAGGGTTCGCCCAGGTCAGCGCCGACCCCGAGCAATTGACCCGCACCGTCGGCCAGCGCTGCAACCGCCGCGACTGGACCGGCTGGATCCCGACCCTCAGCCAGTGGTTGCAGCAACTGCTCGCACAGCCCATGGCCCTGGCACCTGATAGCTCACCGTTGTCCTTGAGCCAGCTAAGCCAGTACCAGATCGAAATGGAGTTCTGGTTCGCCAGCCACAAGGTCGATGTCGGCCGGCTCGACCAGCTGGTGTGCGAATACACCCATCAGGGCGTCGCGCGCCTGGCTGCGCAACCGGCGCTGCTCAATGGCATGTTCAAGGGTTTTATCGACCTGGCCTTCGAACACGAGGGCCGTTATTACGTGGCGGACTACAAATCCAACTGGCTGGGGCCTGATGACCTGGCCTACAGCGAACTGGCCATGGAAGGCGCGATCCTCAGCCACCGCTATGACCTGCAATACGTGCTCTACCTGCTGGCCCTGCATCGCCAGTTGCGCGCGCGGCTGCCGGGTTATGACTACGACCTGCATGTCGGCGGGGCACTGTTCATCTTCCTGCGTGGCGTCGATTCGGCTTCTCGCGGCCTGTATTTCGTCAAGCCACCGCGTGAGCTGATCGAGCAGCTCGATGCGCTGTTCCGCGGCGTCAGCGCCCCGCAGCAACACGACCTGTTTTTCGGAGACGCCCCATGAGCCGTAGCCTCGACGACCTGTTGCCGACGCCGCTGGATGCCGGCCACCTGGCGGCCCTGCAGCCGCTGAGCAAGGGCGCAGACCTGCTGGCCTTGCTTGATCGCTGGGTCGAGCGGGGCTGGTTGCGTGCCCTGGACCGGGCCTTTGTGAGTTTCCTCGGTGAGCGCGACCCTGGCGGCGAGCCTTTGGTGTTGCTGGCGGCGGCCCTGGCCAGTCATCAGCTGGGCCACGGGCATGTCTGCCTCGACCTGGGTGAAACTTTGGCCGAGCCGGATTTTGCCCTGTCGCTGCCGCCGGAGGGGGACGCCCTGGCCGGGCCATTGCTGTTGCCCTCGCAACTGCTCGAGCGCCTGACCCTCGACACCTGGCTGCAGCAACTGGGCCGCAGCCGGTTGGTGGCCCATGGCAACAACAGTGAAGACAGCGCCCGCCCGCTGGTGCTCAATGGCCAGCGCCTGTACCTGCGCCGTTACTGGGCCTACGAGCGGCGTATCGACAACGCCTTGCGCGAGCGCCTGCAGCAGGTCGAGCCAACCCCGGCGGACCTCTCGGCGCGGCTGGCGCAACTGTTCGAGGGTGGCGTTCCTGGCGCTCAGGTGGACTGGCAAAAGCTGGCCTGTGCCCTGGCCACCCGCAGCGCCTTCAGCATCATTACCGGCGGCCCGGGTACCGGTAAAACCACCACGGTGGTGCGTTTGCTGGCCCTGTTGCAGGCGCCTGCGGTGGAGGCGGGGCGACCGCTGCGCATTCGCCTGGCGGCACCCACCGGCAAGGCCGCCGCGCGTCTGACCGAGTCCATCGGCCAGCAGGTCGAGCGCCTGGCGGTGGCTGCCGAGGTCCGAGACAACATTCCCACCGACGTCTCCACTGTTCACCGTCTGCTCGGCAGCCGCCCGGGCTCACGGCATTTCCGGCACCATGCCGGCAACCCGCTGCCGCTGGATGTGCTGGTGGTCGACGAAGCCTCGATGATCGACCTGGAGATGATGGCCAACCTGCTTGGCGCCTTGCCGCCCCATGCGCGCCTGGTGCTGCTGGGCGACAAGGACCAGCTTGCTTCGGTGGAAGCCGGCGCGGTACTCGGTGACCTGTGCCGCGATGCCGAGGCCGGGCGCTACAGCCCCGAGACCCAGGCCTGGCTGGAGCAGGTCAGTGGTGAAACCCTGGCGGGCAGCGAACTGCTGCCGGGCAGCGCCGGGCAGTATCCGCTGGCGCAGCAAGTGGTGATGCTGCGCTACTCGCGGCGCTTTGGCGAAGGCAGCGGCATTGGCCAGCTGGCACGCCTGGTCAACCGCCAGGAGGCCGATCAGGCCCGGGCCCTGCTCAACCAGAAACAGGACGATGTGTTTGCCCTGACCCTGCGCGGTGAGCAGGACCGCAACTTCGATTGCTTGCTACTCGAAGGCCTGGGCCGTGGCAGTGATGGCCCCCAGGGTTATCGCAGCTACCTGCAGACCCTTCGCCAGCAGCGCCCGCAACCTGGTACGCCGGTGGATGATCCACGCTGGGAAACCTGGGCCATGCAGGTGTTGCAGGGCTTCGAGACCTTTCAGTTGCTGTGTGCCGTGCGCAAGGGGGCCTGGGGTGTCGAAGGCCTGAACCAGCGGGTCAGCCGGGTGCTCGGCGCGGCGGGGCTGATCGACAGTGAGCAGCCCTGGTATGAAGGCCGCCCGGTACTGATGACCCGCAACGACTACAGCCTGGGTTTGATGAACGGTGATATCGGCATCGCCCTGCGCCTGCCCGATGAGCAGCATGAGGGGCAACAGGTACTGCGCGTGGCTTTTGCCCGCAACGACGGGCACGGCGGCGTGCGTTTCGTCTTGCCGAGCCGGCTCAATGAAGTCGAAACCGTGTTCGCCATGACCGTGCACAAGTCCCAGGGCTCGGAGTTCACCCACACCGCGCTGGTGCTTCCAGACGCCCTGAACCCGGTTTTGACCAAGGAGTTGATCTACACCGGTATCACCCGGGCCAAGACCTGCTTTAGTTTGATTGAGCCACGCCAGGGTGTGTTTGAAGACGCGGTGCGGCGTAAGGTCAAACGTATCTCGGGGCTGATGCTGGAGCAGGTTTAAGCACGGCGATTCGGCCTATTACCGGATCGCCGGGGAGGTGCTCCCTCGCTGGAAAATCGGCCTCTGTGCTATCGTTGCGGCATCATCCTGCGTGGTTTTAAGAGATTTCCCTCATGAATGTGGCCGCCCCGACATCGGGACGTGTGACGAGCCTGACGCGTTCGCTGCTGGCCGCGATGCTGTTGCTGTTCGCCGCGCAGGCCGGTGCCGAGGCTGAGGTCACGTCGAACCTGGCCGAGCAGCGAGCCAAGGCAGTCACCCAGGTTGTGCTGGGTATCCTCAGTTACGCACGCTGGCCGGTTGAGCCGGCACAACTGCGCCTGTGCCTGATCGGCCCGACCGAATATGCCGACGATCTGGTCAAAGGCACCACCCAGGCCACCGGTCGCCCGGTGCTGGTGCGCCGCTTGCTGGCCAGCGACCCGCGCATCGCCAATGAGTGCGATGCGATCTATATCGGCAAGCTCAGCCAGGACGAACGTAGCCGGTTGTTCACGGCGTTGAGCGGTCATCCGGTGCTGAGCATGAGCGAGGCCGATGACCCGTGCACAGTCGGCAGCCTGTTCTGCCTGCGGGTCGGCGATCGCCAGGTAGCGTTCGACGTCAACCTCGACTCGGTGGCGCGCAGCGGCGTGCGCATCCACCCCAGCGTGCTGCAGCTCTCGCGGCGGCGGGCGGCGCAACCATGATCGGCTTTGGCAAGGGGCGCGAGCGCCCGACCCTGCGTGCCGTGCTTGGCCGCCGCCACCTGAGCGTGGCGCTGCTTGCCGTCGGCCTTGCCGGGGTCTCGCTGACCCTGCTCGGCGTGCTGGCCTTGCGCGTTTACGCCAATCACAACCTGCACCTGATTGCCCGTTCGATCAATTACACCGTGGAAGCGGCAGTGGTATTCAACGACGCCGGAGCGGCCAACGAAGCGCTGGCGTTGATTGCCACCACGGAAGAAGTCGCCGACGTCAAGGTGTTCGACGACAACGGTGAGCTGCTGGCGCGCTGGCAGCGCAATGACAGCGGCCTGCTGGCGCAGACCGAGCAACTGATCGCCCGCAGCCTCCTGGAAGAGCCGATCATTCTGCCGGTGCTGCACCAGGGCCAGCAGGTCGGGCGTATCGAACTGGTGGGGCAGGGCGGCAGCCTGGTGCGCTTCCTGCTCAGCGGCCTGGCCGGGATCCTGTTGTGCACGGCGCTTAGCGCTTTCAGTGCGCTGTACCTGTCGCGGCGCATGTTCGGCGACATTGTCGGGCCGCTGCGCAGCCTGGCCAATGTCGCCCACGCCGCGCGCCGCGAGCGCAGTTTCGACCGCCGCGTGCCACCGGCGCAGATCGCCGAGCTCAACGAGCTGGGCAACGACTTCAACGCCTTGCTTGACGAGCTGGAGTCGTGGCAGAGCCACTTGCAGAGCGAGAACGAAAGCCTGGCCCACCAGGCCAGCCACGACAGCCTCACCGGCTTGCCGAACCGGGCGTTTTTCGAAGGCCGCCTGAGCCGCACTCTGCGCAATGCGCAAAAGCACAATGAACACCTGGCCTTGCTGTTTCTCGACAGCGACAACTTCAAGGAGGTCAACGACAACTTTGGCCACGCCGCTGGCGATGAAGTGCTGATCAGCGTGGCCACCCGGGTGCGTGCGCAGCTTCGTGAAAATGATCTGGTGGCTCGCCTGGGCGGTGACGAATTCGCCGTGCTGCTGGCGCCACTGCACGCGCACGAAGACGCCCGGCGCATCGCCGAGAAGATTGCCGCCAGCATGAAACTGCCAATCCGCCTGAGCGAAGGGCAGATCATCGTCACGTCGCTGAGCATCGGTATTGCCTATTTTCCCGACGACGGCGGTAATCCTTCCGACCTCCTCAATGCCGCTGATGCGGCGATGTATCAGGCCAAGCGCAACTTGCGTGGCCAGGGGCAAATGGCAGAGCCGGAGCGCTCTGCTCATCATGTAAAAAACAGGAGCTGAAGCGTGATTCACTTGAGCCAACGACTACGTTTTCATTTTATCTGCCTGGCCCTGGCGTTGTTCGCCCTGGGCGGCTGCCAGAGCGTGCCACCCAAAGGGTTGACCGCCGAACAGATTGCCCTGCTCAAGCAGGAGGGCTTTCAGCTCACCGATGAAGGCTGGGAGTTCGGCCTGTCGAGCAAAGTGCTGTTCGGCAGCGATGTCGACACCCTCAACGCCCAGAGCCGGACGATTGTCGAGCGCATCGGCAAGTCGCTGCTGTCGGTGAACATCCAGCGCGTGCGGGTCGACGGCCATACCGATGCCTCGGGCCGCGCGGCCTACAACGAACAACTGTCCAAGCGCCGCGCACAGAGCGTGGCCAATGTGCTGGTCGGCGTCGGCATGCGCCCGGAAAACGTCGAAACCCGTGGCCTGGGCAGCAGCGAGCCGGTGGCCAGCAACGACACCCGCGCCGGACGCCTGGAAAACCGCCGGGTGTCGATCGTGGTCGCCTCCGACTGATCAGTCGGCAAAGCTCATCGCGCGCGACTCGCCCATCAGCAGCGGGGTGTTGCGCTCGGTGACATCGCGGATGTAATCCCACAACAGGGTGATCCGCTTCAACTTCCTCAAATCCTCCCGGCAGTACATCCAGAACTGCCGGGTAATCTCGACCTCCTCCGGCAGAATCGCCACCAGGCGCGGGTCTTGTGCGGCCAGAAAACACGGCAGGATCGCCAGGCCACGGCCCTGCTGCGCCGCTACATACTGGGCGATCACGCTGGTACTGCGCAGGTTGGCGCTGGCGGCCGGAATCAGGTTGGCCAGGTACAGGAGCTCGGAACTGAAGGCCAGGTCGTCGACATAACTGATGAACTGATGGCGGGCCAGGTCGCTGCTGCGGGTGATCGGCTCGTGGCTGTCCAGATATTCCTGGGTGGCGTACAGGCGCAGGCGGTAATCGCACAGCTTGCAGCACACGTAGGGCCCGTGTTCCGGGCGCTCGAGGGCGATGACGATGTCGGCCTCGCGCTTGGACAGGCTGATGAAGTGCGGCAGCGGCAGGATGTCCACCGAGATCGCCGGGTAGGCATCAACGAAATGGCTCAGCTGCGGGGTGACGAAGAAGCTGCCAAATCCTTCGGTGCAGCCCATGCGTACATGCCCCGACAACGCCACGCCGGAGCCGGAAACCTGCTCGCAAGCCATGTGCAGGGTGCTTTCGATGGATTCGGCATAGCTGAGCAGGCGCTGGCCTTCGGCGGTGAGGACAAAGCCGTTGGTCCGCGACTTTTCGAACAACAGAGTGCCCAGCGCCACTTCCAGCGAACTGATCCGCCGCGACACCGTGGTGTAGTCGACGCCCAGGCGTTTGGCCGCGCTGCTGGCCTTGCGGGTACGCGCCACTTCAAGGAAAAACTTCAGGTCATCCCAGTTCAGCGACCCCAGGGAGGTGATGTTTTTTTGCATGTTGGTCCGGCTTTTATGTGCGTTCTTATTAGATGTTTGCACATCTATACTCCAAAAAAGCCCTGGACCCAAGCGCCCGCCGTGGCTGACCCGGTGGCGTCGATCTCTCCCTAACAACAATTTCAGGAGAACGCACATGAACGCATCCCTTACTCCCGGCCAGACCAAGGTCGAGCAGGTCAAGCTGCTGATCGACGGCCAATGGGTCGAATCGAAAACCAGCGAATGGCGCGACGTGGTCAACCCGGCCACCCAGCAAGTGCTGGCCCGCGTCCCCTTCGCCACCGCCGAAGAAATCGACGCCGCCATCGCCGCCGGCCAGCGTGCGTTCAAGACCTGGCGCGACACCCCGATCGGCGCGCGCATGCGCATCATGCTCAAGCTGCAGGCGCTGATCCGCGAACACTCCAAGCGCATCGCCGTAGTCCTCAGCGCTGAACAGGGTAAGACCATTGCCGACGCCGAAGGCGATATCTTCCGCGGCCTGGAAGTGGTCGAGCATGCCTGCAGCATCGGCACCTTGCAGATGGGCGAGTTCGCCGAAAACGTTGCCGGTGGCGTCGACACCTACACCCTGCGCCAGCCGATCGGCGTCTGCGCCGGTATCACCCCGTTCAACTTCCCGGCGATGATCCCGCTGTGGATGTTCCCGATGGCCATCGTCTGCGGCAACACTTTCGTGCTCAAACCGTCCGAACAGGACCCGCTGTCGACCATGCTGCTGGTGGAGCTGGCGGTCGAAGCCGGTGTGCCGGCCGGCGTGCTCAACGTCGTCCATGGTGGCAAGCAGGTGGTCGATGCGCTGTGCACCCATACCGATATCAAGGCGATCTCTTTCGTTGGCTCCACCGAGGTCGGCACCCACGTCTACAACCTGGCTGGCCAGCACGGCAAGCGCGTGCAATCGATGATGGGCGCCAAGAACCACGCCGTGGTGCTGCCGGACGCCAATCGCACGCAAACCCTCAATGCCCTGGTTGGTGCCGGTTTCGGCGCGGCTGGCCAGCGCTGCATGGCCACCTCGGTAGCGGTGCTGGTGGGCAAAGCCCGCGAGTGGCTGCCGGAGCTCAAGGCGCTGGCGTCCCAGCTCAAGGTCAACGCTGGCAGCGAGCCGGGCACCGATGTCGGCCCGCTGATTTCCAAGCGCGCCAAGGAACGGGTGCTGGGCCTGATCGAAAGCGGCATCAAGGAAGGTGCCAAGCTTGAGCTCGACGGCCGCGAAGTCAGCGTGCCGGGCTATGAACAGGGCAACTTCGTCGGCCCGACCCTGTTCTCCGGGGTGACCACCGACATGCAGATCTACACCCAGGAAATCTTCGGCCCGGTGCTGGTGGTGCTGGAAGTCGACACCCTCGACGAAGCCATTGCCCTGATCAACCGCAACCCGTTCGGCAACGGTACCGGCCTGTTCACCCAGAGCGGCGCGGCGGCGCGCAAGTTCCAGAACGAGATCGACGTCGGCCAGGTCGGCATCAACATCCCGATCCCGGTGCCGGTACCGTTCTTCAGCTTCACCGGCTCGCGCGGCTCCAAGCTCGGCGATCTGGGCCCGTACGGCAAACAAGTGGTGCAGTTCTACACTCAGACCAAGACTGTCACCAGCCGCTGGTTCGATGATGACAGCGTCAACGATGGCGTGAACACCACCATCAGCCTGCGCTAAGGAGCTCATCATGCGTATTGCATTCATCGGCTTGGGCAACATGGGCGCGCCCATGGCCCGCAACCTGATCAAGGCCGGGCATCAGCTGAACCTGTTCGACCTGAACAAGACCGTGCTGGCAGAGCTTGCCGAGCTCGGCGGGCAGATCAGCAGCTCGCCGCGCGATGCCGCGCAGCAGAGCGAACTGGTGATCACCATGCTGCCGGCCGCCGCCCATGTGCGCGGCGTGTACCTCAACGAAGATGGTGTGCTGGCCGGGGTAAAGGCCGGGACCCCGGTGGTCGACTGCAGCACCATCGACCCGCAGACCGCCCGTGACGTAGCAGCCGCAGCGGCCAAACAGGGCGTTGACCTTGCCGATGCGCCGGTGTCCGGTGGTACCGGCGGTGCCGCAGCCGGCACCCTGACCTTCATGGTCGGCGCCAGCGATACGCTGTTTGCCACCTTGCAGCCGGTGCTGGCGCAGATTGGCCGCAACATCGTCCACTGCGGCGAAGTCGGCACCGGGCAGATCGCCAAGATCTGCAACAACCTGCTACTGGGAATCTCGATGATCGGCGTGTCCGAAGCCATGGCGTTGGGCAACGCGTTGGGGATCGACACCAAAGTCCTGGCCGGGATCATCAACAGCTCGACCGGCCGTTGCTGGAGTTCGGACACTTACAACCCGTGGCCGGGCATCATCGACACGGCCCCGGCATCGCGTGGCTATACCGGTGGCTTTGGTGCCGAGCTGATGCTCAAGGACCTGGGCCTGGCAACTGAAGCCGCGCGTCAGGCACACCAGCCGGTGATTCTCGGCGCAGTGGCCCAGCAGCTGTACCAGGCCATGAGTTTGCGCGGCGAGGGTGGCAAGGATTTCTCGGCGATTGTCGAAGGTTATCGCAAGCCCGAGTAAAAGAGCATCGCCAGCAAGGCTGGCTCCCACAGGTACTGCGCACACCTAACTCTGTGGGGGCTGGCCTTGCCAGCGATGGGCCGCCAAGGCAGCCCCAACGGTCAGGCAAAGACGAAGTACTTGCGCACCGTCTCCACCACCTCCCAGGTGCCTTTCATCCCAGGTTCGATGACGAACACGTCACCGGCCTTCAAATGTACCGGCTGCTCACCTTCCGGGGTGATCACGCAGTAGCCGTCGAGAAAGTGGCAATACTCCCACTTCTCGTAATGGACCTGGAACTTGCCCGGCGTACAGATCCAGGTGCCCATGATCTTGCTGCCATCGGCCGACACATAGGCGTTGAGGTTGACGGTGTGCGGGTCGCCGCCGATGCGTTGCCACTTGGTCGCATCCAGCACGGGGGTAGGGCAGGTCTCGCGCAGCACGGTGATGAAATCGGACATTCCAGGCTCCAGAGGATGACTCAAAGGTCCATCACCATAGGCGCGATCGGCGCCGGGCAGATGTCTGGTCTCGACCTTTGGCTGTCTGGGAGCGCAAACCTTCGATTAGCGCTCGAGGCTGTCACCAAAACCGCGGATCACTTCCAGCAGCGCCTTGACTCGCTGCGGCAAGCTGCCGGCCGGGTACACCGCGTGCATTTGTGGGCTGTCGCCGTTGCTGGCGGTCAGCCGGTACTCGGCACAAACCCGCTGCAAGCGCCCGGCCTGCACCTCGGGTTCGGCCAGCCAGTCGGCCAGGCGGGCGATGCCGACGCCGGCCAGGGCGGCCTGGAATACAGCGATCCCGGAGCTGAAGCGAAACTTTGGATGCACCCGCAGGCTGACGGCCTGGTCGGCGCTGCGAAACTGCCATTCCTTGAGGATCCGCGGCGCGGTATGCAGGATCAGCGCGTGTGCTTCCAGCGCCTCGATTGAGGCGGGCATGCCGTGTTTTTGCAGGTAGGCAGGGCTGGCATACAGGGAGCGCGAGTAGCGCCACAGCGGATAACCGATCAGTTCGCTGTCCTGGGCAAAGGCGCCACGAATGGCGAAGTCCAGTTTGCTCTTGGCCGGGTCGATCGGCTCGTCGCTGAAGATCACATCGACGTTCACCTGCGGGTAGCGTTCGCCATATCGCGCAATCAGGCCAGGCAATACCGGCGCCAGTGATTCGGGGGCGCAGAACCGCACCCAGCCGGAGGCCAGGCCGCTGAGCCCGGCCAGCTCCTCATCGGCCTCACGTTGCAGATCAAGCATTTTGTCGGCATAGGGCAGCAGGCGCTCGCCGGCTTCGGTGAGGCTCACGGCATTGGCCGAACGGTTGAACAATTTGGCCCCGGCGTTGACCTCAAGGGCCTGCACCGCGCGGGTTACAGTGCTGGGCGAACGACCCAGGGCGCGTGCCGCGGCGACGAAGCTGCGCTTGCGGGCAACCATTGCGAAGGCTTCCAGCTCCGCGAGCATATCCAGGGCCATGCACTACCTCGTTGCAGTTTTTGCAATATGGCATTGCAACACAAAACCCGGCCGTTGGTTAACCTTGGCGCGCCCTTCTTTGACTGCCAGAGCCTGAAACCCATGGTCGATATCGTTGTGCTTTGCGTGTTTGCCTTTGCCGCCGGGCTGATCGATGCGGCAGTCGGTGGTGGCGGGCTGATCCAGATTCCGGCGCTGTTCAACGTGCTGCCAGCATCGCCCCCGGCTGCCTTGCTGGGCACCAACAAGGTTGCCTCGGCCTGCGGCACGGCGTTTGCCGCCCGCTCGTTCGTGCGCAAGGTGGTGATCGACTGGGGGCTGGTGGTTCCGGCGGCCTGTGCGGCCTTTGCCATGGCCTTCGTCGGCGCCGCCACGGTATCGCTGGTGCCGCAAGGGCTGATGCGCCCGGCGGTACTGGTGTTGATCGTGCTGATGGCGATCTACACCTTCTGGAAAAAGGACTTCGGTGCCCTGCACAAACCGATGCGCATCGGCACCCGCGAAAAATTGCTGGCGATCGTCATCGGCGGCGCCATCGGTTTTTACGATGGCCTGTTCGGACCGGGCACCGGCAGCTTTCTGATCTTCCTGTTCATTCGCTGCTTCGCCTTCGACTTCCTGCATGCCTCGGCGTCGGCGAAACTGGTGAACATCGCCACCAACGTCGCCGCACTGATGTTCTTCATTCCCACCGGCAACGTGCTCTACCTGATCGCCATTCCCATGGCCGCCTTCAACATCCTTGGCGCGCTGACTGGCACCTGGCTGGCAGTGCGCAAGGGCGTACCCTTCGTGCGCGCGCTGTTCCTGGTGTTGCTGCTGATACTGATCGGCAAGCTGTCCTACGATCTGTTGGTATAACGCTTACGCCCACCAGTAACGCACGAAGTGGAAGAACACCGGCGCGGCGAAGCATACCGAGTCCATGCGGTCGAGCATGCCGCCGTGGCCTTCGATCATGTGGCCCCAGTCCTTGACGCCGCGGTCGCGCTTGATCGCCGACATCACCAGGCCGCCGGCAAAGCCCATGAGGTTGACGGTCAGGGCCATCAGCGCCGCCTGCCAGAAGCTGAACGGCGTGATCCAGCACAGGGTGGCGCCAATCAGGGTGGCCAGGGCCACGCCGCCAACCAGGCCTTCGACGGTCTTTGACGGCGACAGCTTCGGCGCCACCTTGTGCTTGCCGAACAGCTTGCCGCAGACGTACTGCAGCACATCGGAGATCTGCACCACGAGGATCAGCCAGGCGATCAGCAGCAGGTTGCGGCCTTCGTATCCGGGGATGTCCAGGGTCATCAAGGCCGGTACCGAAGACAGGCAGTAAACCGCAATCATCAAGCCCCACTGCACCTTCGAGGCACGCTCGAGAAAGCGCGTGGTGTCGCCGCCGAAACTGGCGAGGATCGGCAGCAGCAGGAACAGGTAGACCGGGATGAAAATGCTGAACAGCCCGTACCAGTCCATGGCAATCAACAGGTACTGCACCGGCAGGGCGACGTAGAACGCCGCGACCAGTGCCGGGTAGTCGCTGCGCCGGGTCGGCGTCAGGGTGAGGAATTCTCGCAGGGCGTAGAACGACACGCAGTAGAACAGCAGGATCACGCCCAGCTTGCCGAACAGAAACGCCAGGCCGATGACCAGGACCATCACCCACCAGGCGTTGATCCGCGCGTTGAGGTTGTCGATCACCGCGTGGGGGGCGGGGCCGGCGCGCCATTTGAGCAGGCGGCCAATCAGGCTGGCGAGCAGCAGCAGGCCGCCGATGCCGGCGAACAGCGAAAGGGTGTTGTTGTCCATCTCAGGATTCCTTCGGGGCCAGGGCCAACAGGGCCTGGCGGGCCCGGTCGAGAAACGCGTGCTTGCTTTCGTCCGCTTGCAGGTGCAGCGGCTCGCCAAAACTCAGGGTGCACAGCAAGGGCAACGGCAGGGCGCGGCCCTTGGGCATGACCCGGTTGAGGTTGGCGATCCACACCGGGATCACCTCGACCTGCGGGTGGGCGCTGGCCAGGTGGAACAGACCGCTCTTGAACGCCAGCAACGGTTCGTCGCTGAGGTTGCGCGTGCCTTCGGGGAAGAAGATCAGCGAATCGCCTTGGGCCAGTGCATCCTGGATCGGTTGCAGGGGATTGCTTTGGGCGTCGTGGTGCTGGCGATCGATCAGCACGCCATTGAACACCCGCTTGATCAGGAACTGGCGGATACCGGGCTTCTGCCAGTAATCGGCACCGGCCACCGGCCGCGTGTGCTGGCGCAGCGGCTGGGGCAGCGAGGCCCAGATCAGCACGAAGTCGCCGTGGCTGCTGTGGTTGGCGTAGTACAGCCGTTGCACCGGTTGCGGCGTGCAGCCCAGCCACAAGGCGCGGGCGCCGGTGATCAGGCGGGCGACCGAGGTGATGGCAAAGGCGGTGAGGGCAGCAAGCATGGGCAAGGTCCTTATCCGGCGAAATGAAGCAAGGGCAAAAGCAAAATGCCGATCAGCGCCAGCACGGCCTGTACGGCAAAGCACAGCAGTTGTTTGCGCAGCAGGCCCAGCGCCGCCAGGCCGCGTGCCTGCCAGTCGCGGCTATCGGCCGGGTTGGCTTTCAGGCCCAGGCTGAACAACGACTGGTCCAGCGCCTGGGTGTGTTGCCCAAGCTGATCGCTGCGCGTGGCCAGGTGCGCAAACAGGTCGGCGTCCAGCGCGACGCGCATGGCAAAGAGCTTCTGCAGCAAGCCTGCCAGCAACAACAGGCCGCTCAGTACTGCGCAGTATCCCGGGGCAGGCGAGCCGATCAGCAGCGCCGCCAGGCCAAGCAGCACCGCCAGCAGGCTGATGCCGTCGGCCAGGCGCTCGACCTGGCGGCCGCGCTTGAGCAGGCTGGCAACCACGGCCAGGTGGATTTCATCGCTCACAGGCAAGGCTCCGTTTGCAGGCGTTCGATTACCTGCAGGTGCTGCGGGTGCAGGACCACCCCAGGGCGAGCCTGGCTGATGCGCTGTTGCGCTTGCCCGGCATCGGCGCAACGGCCGCTGAGCACCAGCCAGGCGGCTACGGCGCTGGCGCTTCGCGAATAACCGAGCGCGCAACAGACCAGCACCGGGCCCTGGGCACGCAGCTGTTCGATGGCCGCCGCCGCTTCCCGGCAGCGCTCGGCCGTGGGCACCACCAGGTCGAGGCTGGGCAGCGCACGATAAGCCTGGCCCGGGGCAACCGAGGCGGGTAGTTCGGCGCACAGGTCGACGATGGCGGCGAATTGCGCCGCTTGCCCCTTGCCCGGAATCCGCCCCAGGTACACGCCGTCGCAAACTTCATCCGCTTGCGGATGGCGCCGGGTCCACCAGCGCGAATTGAGCCAGGCGCCGATCAGGTAGGGCGCCAGCAGCCAGCGTGCGGCGTACGACAGCTGGCCGTCGGCGCTTTTCTGAAAACCTTCGGCGCCCAGCTGTGCGTAGTTGAGTGCCACCACCAGCAGCGCCACCGCCGGCCACAACAACCACAGGGCAACGCCTGCAAGGTACAACGCCAGACCACCCAGCAGGGCGGCGCCGGCGAAGTAACGCAAGGCCAGGCGCCAGCGCTGCGGATCACGGGCAAGTTGCATAGGGCGCAGTACCGGCTGACCCGCAACCGGCCACAGCCAGCAACACAGCACCCCCACCAGCGCGCCGCTGGGCAGGTCGATAAAGTGGTGTTGCCAGGTGGTCAGCACCGACACGCCGATCAACGCCATCCAGCCATGCACCAGCAAGCGCGGCAGCCTGGCGTGGATATGCCGGGCAAACATCGCCCAGATGATCACCAGCAAGGCGATGTGCAGTGATGGCGCCTGGTTGAAGGGTTTGTCAAAGCCCATCAGCACATCGAACAGCCAGCCGAACAGGCCATCCAGCGCGGGCCGCTCGACGGTAAAACGCAACGGCCAGAGCAGAAACCCGAGGATGCAGATGACTTGCGCACTGAGCAGGCGCAGGGCGTGGCGGTCCATCTCCAGGCGACTTAGCGGCAACAGGAACGACAGCCCGTAAAGCAGGTCGATCGACCAGTAGGGGATGATGGTCCAGGGCCACAGCGGGATATGGCCTTCCCAGGCGAACACCAGGCTGCCGACGTCGCTGCGCCCGGCGGTGTAGGTGTTGGTCAGGCCGTAGCTGAGAAAGAACAACGGCCCCAGCAACAGCAGCCAGAGCACCCCGCGCTTGATCAAGCCTGGCTCGCGTGCCGTGCTCATCAAACGACCCGCTGGGCCAGGCTGACGCTGAAGATGCCCCACTCATCAATACGCTGGCAGACCTTGCGAAAGCCGGCCGCCTCGACCAGTTGGTCCATTTCCACCTGGCTGCGTCGGCGCATCACCCAGGCCTGGCCGGCGCGGTGGCTGGTCAGGGCGCGGGCGATCATCTCCAGCTGCGGGTGCCAGGGCTGGCCGGTGTACACCAGGTAACCACCGGGCTCCACCGCCTGGGCCAGGCCGCTCAGGGAGTCGCCAACCATCTGGTTGCTGGCGAACAGCTCATACAGGCCCGAAACCACCGCCAGGGTCGGGCGTGGATCGAGGCTGGCCAGGCTCTGGGCATCGAAGGCATCACCCTGGACGAAGCGGGCAATGTCGGCCAGGCCCTTTTCGGCGATCAGCGCGCTGCCCTGCTGGACATTGAGCTCGCTATAGTCGCGCAGCAGGATCGACTCCGGCTTGCGTTCCAGGCCCTGCAATGCTTCGAGGATGTAGCGGCCATGGCCGGCAGCGATATCGACGATATCCACCGGCTTGCCCTGTTCGCGCAGGCATTCGATGGCCAGGCGCAGCAGCTCTTCGACATGCAGTTTGCGCTGGCGGATGCCGCGCCAGCCGATGGCGTTGAGGTAGTTCTGGTCGATCATGCGCCCGATCGCGCCCTTGCCGGTGGGCTGGTTGCGGTAGATGTAGTCCAGCGTGCTGCCCGAGTCGAAGCCGGTGTCAAAGCCCAGCTTGACCCCGTCCGAAAAACCCTTGCCCAGCCGCAGGCCGGCGCGGGTGGCGCGCCAGTAAAGATCGGCCGGCGAGTTGCGCGGCAGCGGCGCGGCCAGGCTTTCGGCTTCGGCGCAGCTGGCGCCCAGTTGGTCGGCAGCGAGCAGCGAAGGGCGCTGCGGCGCCAGGCTGAAGCAGTGCTCGATAAACCGCCGGATCCGCGCCAGGGCATGGCTGCGGTCACGCTCGCCAAGGGTGTCGTGGAAGAATCCGGGGAGGATGTGTTTCTCTTTGTGCACGCTGCCCAGGCGTTCGAAGAACTGCTCCTGGGGTTTGCGCTTGACCACGAAATCGGCGCCGGAAATCAACAGCTGGGTCGGCACCTGAATCGCCTGGGCATCGGCCACCACGCGGTCGGCGGCTTCATACAGGCCAAGCAGCATGGTCACCGAAATCGGTCGGCTGATCAGCGGGTCGCTTTCGTACGAGGCGATGCGCTCGGGGTCGTGGCTGAGCAGGCGCGGCTTGACGTAGCTGTTGACGAAGAAGTTGCCGCGCCAGGCGCGCATCAGCTTCAGCCCCGGGCGGGCGAAAGGCACGTAGAGCTTGACCTTGAAGGCCGGCGAGGCCAGTACCAGGCAGCGTACCTTGGGCGCGTAGTCGTGGGCCCAGGTGGCGATCAGTACGGCGCCGACGCTTTGCGCCAGCACCGCCATATCCTCTTCGGCGATGCCGTGCTCGCGGGCGATGTGCTCGATGAAAGTCTGCACGTCGCGCACGCTGCAGGCAAAGCTTGGGCTGTCGCCACGGGCGCCGGGCGACTGGCCGTGGCCACGGGCGTCCCAGGCGAAGAAGTCGTGGTCGGGCAGTTGCAGCTCATCGGCCAGATGGGCCATGCGCCCGCCGTGTTCGTGGCCGCGGTGGAACAACACCACGGCACGCCGTGGCTGGTCGTCAGCGACCTCGGCGGGCCAGTGGCGGTAATGCAGTTCGACGCCGTCGTGGGTGGTGAAGTGCAGCGATTGCGCGTTGCGCATGGCAAATATCCTTATCTGGCACAAAGTGCTTCAGCGGGTTTGCGCCAGACCGCGGCTGACCCGGTTGTAGAGGGTATAGAGCGAGAGCAGCAAGATCACCAGCAGCACGCCGTTGAGCCAGCTGGCCGGCAACAGGCCGCTGGCAACGCCGGCGCCGAGCACGCCGAAGGCAAAGGCCCGGTCGCTTTTGCCCATCGGGCCGTCGTAGCGGCGTTCAGCGCCGACCAACGGGCCCATGACCCCGGCGTATTCGCTGATCAGCGCCGCCAGCACGACGATCACCACCAGCGCCGACGACACCCCCGGCAGCAGCGCGAAGGGCAGGTACAGGGCGCTGTCGGCGACCAGGTCGCAGAGTTCGTTGTAGTAGGCGCCGAGCTTCGATTGCTGGCCGAATTCGCGGGCGAGCATGCCGTCGATGGCATTGAGGGCCATGCGCAGCAGCATCCATACCGGCACCAGGGCGAACAGCCAGGTGAGGTGTGGCAGCCAGGCCAGCAACAGGCCGAGCAGAACGGAAACCACGGCGGCGCTCAGGGTTACCTGGTTGGCAGTGACGCCGCGTTGGTACAGGCGCTCGACCGTCGGGCGCAACAGCGCCTGGAAGCGGGGTTTGAGCTGGTAGATCGACGGCACGGTGAAACTCCCTTTTACGACTCGGTTGGCGATCAGTGCAGCAACAGCTAGGTCCGCGGGGGCGATTGTCGGTGGATTGCCCCTGCCGGAGCAATAGCGCTGGCACTCAGGCAGTCGATCAAGGCCTGGGCATGCCCGGGCAGGCTGGCAAAATCCCGGCTGCACAGGCGCAGCTGGCGTTTTGCCCAGGGCTCGTTCAGCGCCAGGCTGTGCAACGGCAATAGCCCCTGCCAGCGCTGCACCGCGGCCATCGGCACGATGCCCAGGCCAGCGCCGTGGGCGACCATGCGGATCACCCCGTCAAACCCTTCGGCGCGCACCCGCACCTGCAGGCGCCGGCCCAGATGCAGGGCTTGTTCTTCAAGGTGCAGGGTCAGGGCGCTGTCGGCCTGCAGGCCAACGTAGCCGTGGCCGAGGGTGTCGGCAAAGCGTAGGTTGGGGTTGGCGGCCAGCGGATGGGCGGGCGGCATGATCAACATCAGCGGGTCGTCGCGAAACGCCAGGGTTTGCAGGTGTTCGCTGGCCACCGCGCTGGAGATGATGCCGATATCGGCCACGCCCTGGGTGATGGCCTGGACGATGCGCAGGCTCGGCAGTTCGTGGATGTCGATATCGATGGCCGGGTATTGCCGGAGAAACCCGGCGAGCAATTCCGGCAGGTATTCGGTCAGCGCTGCGGTATTGCACAACAGCCGCACCTGGCCCTGCAGGCCCTGGGCGTATTGCCCGAGGTCGAACTGCAGGCGCTCGACCTGCTGGGCGATCAGCCGCGCATGCTGCAGCAGCGCCTGCCCGGCAGGCGTGGCCTGCACCCCGCGACGGTTGCGTTCAAGCAGCGGCGTACCCAGCGAACTTTCCATGGCGCGGATGCGCGCGCTGGCGGCGGGCAGCGACAGGTGGCTGCGCTGGGCGCCGGCGGTGATGTTGCCGCACTCCAGGGTGTGCTGGAACAGGCGCAGGTCAATCAGGTCGAAATGCATCAGCCTCTTCCTGGGCAATAGTCTGGCTGAGTATATGGCAGATTTTCAGCCTGGGTGGCAGGGTGCAGGATAGTGCCATGACTACCTTCTTTGGCTTCTATCAGGATATCGGTCCAGCGCTGTCGCTGCTGGTCATTGTCACCTTCGTGCTGGCCGGTGCGGTCAAGGGTGTGATCGGCCTTGGCCTGCCGACCATCGCCATGGGCCTGCTCGGCATGGCTATGTCTCCGGCGCAGGCAGCGGCCTTGCTGATTGTGCCTTCGACCCTGACCAACCTCTGGCAACTGGCCTTTGGCGGGCACCTGCGCGCCTTGCTGAAACGGCTGTGGCCGATGCTGGCGCTGATCTTTATCGGCACCTTGCTCGGTAGCGCCTGGCTGGGCATCAACAGTGGCGCCTGGGCGGCACATGCCTTGGGAGGGGCGTTGCTGGTGTATGCGTTGTACGGCCTGTGCGGCCGCGGGATGAGGCTTGCGCCTGCGCATGAGTCCTGGATCGGACCGTTTTGCGGGCTGATCACCGGGGTGATCACGGCGGCCACCGGAGTCTTTGTGATTCCCGCAGTGCCTTATCTGCAAAGCCTGGGCCTGAGTCGCGAGGAAATGGTCCAGGCCCTGGGCCTGTCATTCAGCGTCTCGACCCTGGCCCTGGCAATCGGCCTGGCCGGCCAGGATGCGCTCGGCGCCCAGGCCCTGGGCGCGTCAATGCTGGTGCTGGCGCCGGCGCTGCTGGGCATGCTTGGCGGCCAGTGGCTGCGTCAGCGCATTAGTGCGGTGCTGTTCAAGCGCTGCTTCTTTATCGGCCTGGCGCTGCTCGGCACCCACCTGTTGCTCAACGGCTAGCCGAGGAGGGGCTGAGCATTTCGATCAGCTGGATATCGAAGTCGCGCTCCAGGTAGTCCATGCGTTTTTCGAAGAACGCCGCCATGTGCGGCAGGGCCGAGTGCACATCCAGTGCGGCCTTGCTGGCCCAGATCTCGTAGAACACAAACAGGCTTGGGTCCTGCTGGTCGCGCAGCATGTGGTATTCGATGCAGCCCGGTTCCTGGCGGCTGGGCTCGACGTAGGCGCGAAACAGCGTTTCGAAGGCTTCGGACATTTGCGGTCGGGTCTTGGCTTTGAGGATGAAACCGTACTGCTCGCTCATGGAGATGCCTCTGAATGGAAGAAGTGAAACGATTCTATGGCAACAATAAGCGTTTGATTCGTGCTTTTTAGGCAAATGTATTTTGCCCCGGCACGGCTGTTTCCCCGCGAGGCCTGCCTCTAATCTGCCGCCATCAAATTCACTCGGTCACAGGCTTCTTTGCCCCTGATCGAACATAGATGAGGCACCCCATGAAAAAAGTCCTGTTGCTCAACGGTGGCAAGAAGTTCGCCCACTCCGATGGCCGCCTGAACGAAACCCTGCACGAAGCCGCGCTGGCCTTCCTGGACCGCGCAGGGTTCGATGTGAAAACCACCTACATCGATGGCGGCTACGACAACGCCGAAGAAGTGCAGAAATTTCTCTGGGCCGACGTCATCATCTATCAGATGCCCGGCTGGTGGATGGGCGCCCCCTGGACCGTCAAGCAGTACCTGGACGAAGTCTTCACTGCTGGCCATGGCAGTCTCTACGCCAACGACGGCCGCACCCGTTCCGATGCGTCGCAAAAGTACGGCAGCGGTGGCCTGATCCAGGGCAAACAGTACATGCTGTCGCTGACCTGGAACGCACCGCAGCAGGCGTTTGACGACCCGGCCGACTTCTTCGAAGGCAAGGGCGTGGACGCGGTGTACTTCCCGTTCCACAAGGCCAACCAGTTCCTCGGCATGAGCGGCCTGCCGACTTACCTTGCGGTGGATGTGATGAAGCGCCCCAACGTCGAGGCCGCTGTGGCCGCCTACGAGCAGCACCTGGCCGAGGTTTTCCAGACCCAGGCCTGATGAAGCCTTGCGCAAGCCGCGCCAAGCGGCTATCTATCACGGCTGTTGCCAACCCCGGGGTACAGCCGTGAAAGCCAGGTCCGATGAATTGCAGGTGTTCGTCTCGGTGATCGAGTGCGGCTCGATTTCCGCGGCCGCCGAGCAGGGCGGGCAGACGCCGTCGGCGATCAGCCGCACCCTGTCGCGCCTGGAAACCAAACTCGGCACCACCCTGATCAACCGCACCACCCGGCGCATGGACCTGACCGAAGAAGGGCGGTTTTTCTTCGAGCGGGCCAAGTCGATCCTGCAGCAGATGGACGAGCTCGAAGAGCACCTGTCGGTGCACCACCAGACGCCGTCCGGGCGCTTGCGCATCAACGCCGCGCTGCCGTTCATGCTCCACGCCATCGTGCCCTGGGTTGGTGAGTTTCGCGCGCTGTACCCGCAGATCCAACTGGAGCTCAACACCAGCGACCTGATCATCGACCTGATCGAGCAGAGCACCGACGTCGCCATTCGCATCGGCGAGCTGGCCGACTCCAGCCTGCATGCCCGCGCCCTCGGTTGCAGCCCGTTGAACCTGCTGGCCAGCCCCGAGTACCTGGCCCGGCATGGCACGCCCGAGCGGGTTGAAGACCTGCAAGGCCACGCGCTGCTTGGCTTTACCCAGACCGAAACCCTCAACCACTGGCCGCTGCGCCATGCCGAAGGCGACCGCCTGCTGATCCGCCCGGCGCTGTCGGCCTCCAGCGGTGAAACCCTGCGCGAACTGGCCTTGGCCGGTGAGGGCATCGTCTGCCTGTCGCACTTCATGACCCATGAAGACATCCGCAGCGGGCGCCTGCAGGTGCTCCTGGCCGAGCACAACAGCGGCTATCGCCAGCCGATCAATGCGGTGTACTACCGCAACACCCAACTGGCGCTACGCATCCAGTGCTTTCTCGATTTCATTCAGAACAAGCTGGCGATCTACGCCTGCTGAAGCGTCCATCTGCGACAGCTTCTGCCTATGCGCGGCGAAAACTCCTACGGTGTTTGATAACTCGTCTGACATCAGCCTTAATGGCTGTTCAACGAAAACAACACTAAGGAAGCTCTCATGCGCGTTGTGATGTTCCGATCCCTGGCCCTCGGCGCCGCGATCCTCGCCAGTAATGCGGCTTACGCGGTTACCCTGGAGGGCGGTGCAGTTGCGGCACCCGATCAATATGGTGCACAGGTCGCCGCCGATATCCTGAAAAAAGGCGGCAACGCGGTGGATGCGGCCGTGGCCACCGCCTTCACCCTGGCGGTCACCTACCCCGAGGCGGGCAACATCGGTGGTGGTGGTTTCATGACCCTGTATGTCGACGGCAAGGCCTACTTCCTCGACTACCGCGAAACCGCGCCGAAGGCCGCCAGCCGCAACATGTACCTGGACGACAAGGGCGAGATCATCGAGAACCTCAGCCTGGTCGGTTCCCGCGCTGCCGGCGTGCCCGGTACGGTGATGGGGCTGTGGGAGGCGCATCAGAAATTCGGCAAGCTGCCGTGGGCCGAACTGCTGACCCCGGCGGTCGGTTATGCCAAGAACGGCTTCAAGGTCGCCTCCAAACAGTACCAGTACCGCGAAGACGCCCTGGGCCTGTTCAAGGACAGCACCAACTTCAACGACTATTTCGGCAGCATGAAAGTCGGCGAGACTTTCAAGCAGCCGGAGCTGGCGCAAACCCTGGAGCGCATTGCCGACAAGGGTGTCAGCGAGTTCTACCAGGGCAAGACCGCCGACCTGCTGGTGGCGCAGATGCAGGCCGACAAGGGCCTGATCAGCAAGGACGACCTCAAGGACTACAAAGCCGTCTGGCGCGAGCCGATGAAGATCGACTGGCGCGGCAACACGGTCTATACCGCGCCGCTGCCAAGTTCGGGCGGCATCGCCCTGGCCCAGCTGCTGGGCATCAAGGAAGCGCGCGCCGCCGACTTCAAGGGCGTCGAGCTGAACTCGGCGCGCTATATCCACCTGCTGGCCGAGATCGAAAAACGCGTGTTCGCCGACCGCGCCGACTACCTTGGCGACCCGGCGTTCTCCAAGGTGCCGGTCGAGCAACTGATCGCCAAGGACTACATCGCCAAGCGCGCCCAGGAGGTCAACCCGACGGCCATCTCGGACACCGAGAAAGTCCGCCCTGGCCTTGAACCACACCAGACCACGCACTTCTCCATCGTCGACAAGGACGGTAATGCGGTCAGCAACACCTACACCCTGAACTGGGACTACGGCAGCGGTGTGGTGGTCAAGGGCGCAGGCTTTTTGCTCAACGACGAAATGGACGACTTCAGCTCCAAGCCGGGCGTGGCCAACGCCTTTGGGGTGGTCGG
This sequence comes from Pseudomonas sp. NPDC087612, assembly GCF_044743505.1. NCBI lineage: Bacteria > Pseudomonadati > Pseudomonadota > Gammaproteobacteria > Pseudomonadales > Pseudomonadaceae > Pseudomonas > Pseudomonas sp. NPDC087612. The sequence goes on along the minus strand of NZ_JBIUWO010000005.1, from coordinate 451,913 downwards.
TGGCGACGCCAACGCGATCGAGCCGGGCAAGCGCATGCTGTCGTCGATGAGCCCGAGCCTGGTGACCCGCGATGGCAATGTCACCCTGGTACTGGGTACCCCCGGTGGTTCGCGGATTTTTACCTCGATCTTCCAGGTGTTGAACAACCTCTATGACTACAACCTGCCGCTGGAAAAAGCCGTGGCTGCGCAGCGCGTGCATCACCAGTTGCTGCCCAAGGACACGATTTATTTCGATGCTTTTGCACCGCTTAACGGCAAGGTTGCTGAGGAGCTGAAGAAGATGGGCTACACCCTGGAAGATCAGGGTTGGGAGATGGGCGACATCCAGGCTATCCGGGTTAACGGCACGGCGCTGGAAACCGCTTCCGATCCGCGTGGGCGGGGTGTGGGGCAGATCGTTAAATAGGTGTTGAGTTGATCGCGGGTCAAGCCCGCTCCTACAAACCTGTAGGAGCGGGCTTGACCCGCGATGCTTTTAAACGCGGAAGTGGCTGACCATGGTCTGCAACTGGTTGCCCAGCCGCGCCAGTTCAACACTCGACGCCGCGGTCTCGTCACTGGCCGCGGCGGTCTGCTCGGACACATCGCGAACATTGAGAATGCTGCGGCTGATCTGTTCGGCCACTGCGCTCTGTTGCTCCGCCGCCGCCGCAATCTGCTGGTTCATCGACTGAATGTTCGACACCGTACGCGTGATGCTTTCCAGCGAAGCACCGGCCTTGCGGGTCAGCTCGACGCTGCTGTCGGTCAGGTTGCGGCTGCCAAGCATGACATTGGCCACCTGCTGGGTACCGCTCTGCAGGCCGGCGACCAGCTCTTCGATCTCTTCGGTGGACTTCTGCGTACGCTGGGCCAGGCCGCGAACTTCGTCGGCGACCACGGCAAAACCACGCCCTGCTTCACCGGCGCGGGCCGCTTCGATGGCCGCGTTGAGGGCCAGCAGGTTGGTTTGCTCGGCCACCGACTTGATCACGTCCATGACGCTGCCGATCTTCTGGCTTTCCTGTTGCAGCAGGCCCATGGCCTCGGTGGAGCGGTGCACCTCTTCGGCCAGGCGTTCGATCTGGCTGATCGCTTCGGCGACAACCTGGTCACCGGCACGGGCCTGACCATCGGCTTCGGTGGCAGCCTCGGAAGCATGCTCGGCATTGCGCGCAACTTCCTGCACGGTGGCGGCCATTTCGTGCATGGCGGTGGCGACCTGGTCGGTTTCAACTTTCTGGCTGTTGACCCCGGCGCTGGTCTCTTCGGTAACAGCCGAGAGTTCTTCGGCAGCGCTGGCGATCTGCGTGACGCCGTCGCGGATGCCGGTGATCAGGTCACGCAGGGTCGAGCCCATGCGCTGGATGCCTTGCTGCAACACGCCCAGTTCGTCACGGCGGGTGACGCGCATGTTGTGGGTCAGGTCGCCGGCGGCGATCTTCTCGACCACGGCCAGGGTTTCACGCAACGGGCGAGTGATCTGACGGGTGATGATTACCGCAGCCAGGATGCCGACCAGCAGTGCCAGCAAGGTGGCCGTCAGCTGCAGGGAGCGGGCCTGGGTGCTCTCACTGTCGCGGCGGTCCAGCTGGATCTGGTACAGGGCGTCGCTGGTCTTGACGATATCGGCGCCTTGAACGGTCATTTCCTGACGCGCTACGGCGATATCGGCAGTGGCGTCGCGGAACTGGCGTACAGCGTCACGGTAGGCCATCACTGCGGATTCAAACTGCTTGATGCGCGTCGCTTCGCCTGGCATCTGGCGGTTCAGGCCGGCGATTTCGGCCAGGGCGGTATCGAGCTGACGCAGGGCCAGTTGCTCGGTCTCGCTACTGATGTCGGCGATGTAGCTGCGCACGGCCAGGCGAACCAGCAGCAGTTGCTCCTTGGCCTGGGTGATGGTGCGGAACTGCTCCAGGCGGCTGGCGTCACCCTCGGGCAGGGCCAGCACGTCGCGGTTGATCGCTTCGATCAGTTCGATAGCGCGGGCTGCGGCCTGGTTCATCGAGTCGCGTGCGGCCAGGCTGGTCTTGTAACCGGCGCGCATCTTGTTGATCGACACCTGGTATTCGCTGATGGTCTGGCCCAGCTCCTGGAGCAGCTTGATGTTCTCCGGGCTCTTGAAGCTCTTGAGCAGTTTTTGCTGCTGCTCGCTGAAGGCATTGAGCTTGACCTGGACGTTGCCGGCCGCGGCGTCGTCGCCATTGGTCAGCATGTACTGCAGGCGGGTGATGCGCAGGTTGGTCAGGTCACTGTTGAGCTGGGTAATGTCGCTCATCCAGTTGCTGCGATCGATCAGGCTGCCCAGGCTATTCCAGCCGGTCAGGGCCAGCAGGCCGGTCAGCAACAGCACCAGGCCAAAGCCCAGGCCGAGTTTCAGGTTGACGCTGATGTTGGCAAACCAGCTATTCATGCAATCCCTCCAGGAACGTTGTGCTTCTTGATCCGAATCGGTGGAAGGTTGTTGTTATTGATGGCCAGCCGATGTTCTGAGCAGGGTTTATCGGCGGCTTGCGCCGGAGCTGAAACGCTTTTTCAGCAAAAATGATCAGCGGTAGGTAACAGGGGATTTCTGCGGCCAGCCCGAGGCTTCAGGCGGCCGCAAAATGGCTCAGAGCGAGCGTGCGCCGAAGGTGTCGCACTGGTTGATATCGCCCTTGGCGAAGCCGGTCTTGAACCAGCGCTGGCGCTGTTGCGAGGTGCCGTGGGTGAACGAGTCCGGTACTACGCGGCCCTGGCCCTGCTGCTGCAGGCGGTCGTCACCGATGGCGTTGGCGGCGTTCAGGGCTTCTTCGATATCGCCCGGTTCCAGCCAGTTCAGGCGTTTTTGCGCCTGGTAGGCCCAGACCCCGGCCAGGCAGTCGGCCTGCAGTTCCTGGCGTACCAGCAAACCGTTGTCGCCTTCCATGCGCTCACCGCGCTGGCGTGCGGCCTGGATCTTGGCCGAAACGCCCAGCAGGGTTTGCACATGGTGGCCGACTTCGTGGGCGATCACGTAAGCCTGGGCAAAATCGCCGGCGGCCGAGAAGCGCTGTTCCATTTCACGGAAAAAGCTCATGTCCAGGTAGACCTTCTGGTCGGCCGGACAATAGAACGGCCCGACTGCCGAAGAGGCAAAGCCGCAGGCTGAGTTGATCTGGCCGCTGAAGAGGATCAGGTTGGGGTCTTTATACTGGCGGCCGGCCTGGGCAAAGATGGCCTTCCAGGTGTCTTCGGTGTCGCCCAGCACCGACCTTACGAACTCCGCCTGCTCGTCATTGGCCGGTGGTGCCTTGCCGGTGCCGGTGGTCACTGGCGCGGTCTGTTGCTGGCCCATCTGCCCGGCCAGCTGGCCGAGGATCTGCAGCGGGTCCTGGCCGGTGATCCAGCCAATCCCGACAATCAACAGGATCGCGCCGATGCTCAGGCCCTTGCCACCGCCGAAGCGCATGCCGCCACCGCCCTCGCCACGGGCATCGACCACATTGTCGCTACGCCTGCCTTTTCGCCATTGCATGAGTGCTCTCCGGAGCTTGGAAACATGAGGACAAAGATTAGTTCACGGCGCGGGGCTCTGTCAGATTCCTGATTTATACATAACCATTTGGTTATGAATAGTGCTGTTCTTTTCAGTATTCGCCGGACCCTGCATACCGGAAACTGCAAGCTCGCCTGCCACGCCCAGGCCCTCCAATAATTCCAAGACAGGAGAACGGCATGTCTGCACAAGACAACAGTCGCTTCGCTATCCGTGATCGCAACTGGCACCCGAAAGCCTTGACCCCAGATTACAAGACCTCCGTCGCGCGCTCGCCGCGCCAGGCCCTGGTGAGCATCCCGCAGTCGATCAGCGAAAGCACCGGTCCGGATTTCTCCCACCTGAAATTCGGCCCTAACGATCATGACCTGCTGCTCAACTTCAATAACGGCGGCCTGCCGATCGGTGAGCGCATCGTCCTTGCCGGGCGCGTCTGCGACCAGCACGGCAAACCAATCCCGCACACCCTGGTAGAGATCTGGCAGGCCAACGCCGGTGGCCGCTACCGGCACAAGAACGACCGCTACCTGGCGCCGCTGGACCCCAACTTCGGCGGTGTCGGCCGTGCGCTGACCGACAGTGAAGGTTATTACAGCTTCCGCACCATCAAGCCGGGCCCGTACCCATGGCGCAATGGCCCCAACGACTGGCGCCCGGCGCATATCCATGTGTCGATCAGCGGTCCGTCGATTGCCACGCGGCTGATCACCCAGCTGTATTTCGAAGGCGATCCGTTGATCCCGATGTGCCCGATCGTCAAGTCGATTGCCAACCCTGACGCGGTGCAGAGCCTGATCGCCCGGCTGGACATGAGCAATGCCAACCCCATGGATTGCCTGGCCTATCGCTTTGACATCGTGTTGCGCGGACAGCGCAAGACCCACTTCGAAAACTGCTGAGGAGGCGCCCCATGCCTATCGAACTGCTGCCGGAAACCCCTTCGCAGACCGCCGGCCCCTACGTGCATATCGGCCTGGCCCTGGAGGCCGCCGGCAACCCGACCCGCGACCAGGAAATCTGGAACTGCATGGCGCAAGCCGACGCGCCGGGCGAACACATCCTGGTGTTCGGCAACGTCTATGACGGCAACGGCCATCTGGTGCGCGACTCGTTCCTGGAGTTCTGGCAGGCCGACCACAACGGCAATTACCAGGGCGATTTCAACCTGGAAAAACCCTTCAACAGCTTTGGCCGTACCGCCACCACCTTCGATGCCGGTGAGTGGACCCTGCACACCATCAAGCCGGGCGTGGCCAAGAACGCCGCCGGCGTGCCGATGGCGCCGCACATCAACGTCAGCCTGTTTGCCCGGGGTATCAATATCCACCTGCAGACGCGCCTGTACTTCGATGACGAAGCCCAGGCCAATGCCCAGTGCCCGGTGCTCAACCTGATCGAGCAGCCGCAGCGGCGCGAGACCCTGGTGGCGACCCGCTGTGAAGTGGACGGCAAGCTGGCGTATCGCTTTGATATCCGCATTCAGGGTGAAGGCGAGACGGTGTTCTTCGATTTTTGAATGTCGAAGCGAGTGGCATGAGCAAAGCCCGCCATTGGCGGGCTTTTTGTTCGGATCAGCGTGGTGTCGTAACGCCAATGGATTCGGACTTCAGCAGTTTCAAGCCTTCATCGGCGTTGTAGCCATGAATCTCTTTCACGTCGAGCTTGCGCATGAACGAGAGTGTTTCAGCAGTGATTACCTGGCCCGGTACCAGGATCGGAAACCCCGGCGGATAAGGGATCACGAAGTTTGCTGAAATCAACGGCGGGCCGTTTTCCAGGCGTTCGTCGATGGTTTTGTCGAACAGACGAAGATGCTCGCACGCTGCACTGTCATAGGCTTTGTAGTAAGCACTGCGAATGTCTCCTTCTGCCGTACGGCTGTTCGCCGACTCACGAAAAGCGGGGTAGAAATGGCTGAAGTCGGGCAGGTCCGGCACATCTTCCATAAGTGACGTGACGCGTGCATTAAAGGCTTCACGCAGGTTGTCGTCACTGGTGCCCAGGCGGTCCTCCAGTTCGCGGCTGATACGTACCAGCACCCGGATCAGGTGTGCCACGTCACTGCGAGTGTTGTTGATGTTGGTTTGCAGCAGCACGCTGTTGCGAGAGGTTTTGTTCAACTGAACATCGTAGCGGTTGGTCAGCAAATTCTTGAACGTGGTGCCGTCAAAGCCTGCATGGCCACAGACCAGCGTCAGGCGGGTAGGGTCCAGGGCGACTTCATCGGTGTTCAGGGCATCGACGACGGTGGACCACGCAGTGCCCTTGGCCAGGTAATCCTGCAGCCCTGAAGCCCGATAGACCGTTGGCACCAGGTCCTCGATCGTGAGTATCTTGAAATACTTGGATATCAGCGGGTGGCGGCCGACCTCCCGACGGATGTCGAAGGCCAACTGGGTTGCCGACATCACCAGTTCATAGCCTTCCAGCTCCATTTGCCGGCGGGCAACATCCAGGGACGCAATGATTTGCTGATTGGGGGAGGTGGACGTGTGGGTAAATACCGCCTCGCGGAACGATGCTTCGACGTGATGGAAGTCCTGATCGTCGACCAGGATCATCGAGCCCTGGCGCAGCGCCGACATAGACTTATGGGTGGAGTTGGTCTGGTAGACGCGCACGCGGGTGGTGTCCGGGTCCATCAGCAGGTGTTCCTGCAGCAGCGCAGGGTCATCGCCAGCAAGCGCTTGCAGCCGTTCGCGCTGGCATTCGAAGGCGTGTCGGTACTGCGGGCAACTGAGCGCCTGCTTGAGTTGTGTGGCGGCGCCCATGCCGGTTCGACGACGCAGCAGGGGTGAAAAGCGTGCAAAACCGAACCAGGCTTCATCCCAGAGAAAGGCCAGGTCCGGTTTGATTGCCAGGCATTCTTCCATGACCCGGAAGGTGTTGTAGACGTGCCCATCGAAGGTGCAGTTGGTCAACACCAGCAGTTTGACCCGATGCAGTTTTCCTTCTTTTTTCAGGTCGAGTAGCGCTTGCTTGATAGCGCTCAGTGGCACTGCGCCGTACATCGAGTATCGGGGCAGCGGGTAGGCTTCGACATACAGCGGATAGGCGCCGGTCAGCACCATGGCGTAGTGGTGTGACTTGTGGCAGTTACGATCGACAATGACAATGTCACCGGGCGCAAGCAGGGCTTGTTCAACGATCTTGTTCGAGGTCGAGGTGCCATTGGTGACGAAAAACGCCTGCTGTGCGCCGAACGCATGGGCTGCCCGGTCCTGGGCCTTTTTGATGTTGCCGGTGGGCTCTAGCAGGCTGTCGAGCCCGCCCGTGGTGGCGGAGCTTTCGGCCAGAAACAGGTTGATGCCATAGAATTCGCCCATGTCGCGGATCCAGTTCGACTTGAATATCGATTTTCCGCGGGCAATGGGCAGCGCATGGAAGGTGCCGATAGGACGTTGAGCATAGTGTTTCAGGTTGTTGAAAAACGGCGTTTCATAGCGCTTTGCAACGCCTTGCAGCAGGCTCAGGTGGATCTCCAGCGGCTCCTCGACTTCGTAGAACACCCGGCTGATGAACGCGTAGTCTTCATCACCGGCAATTCGCTCAACCTGACGATCGCTGAGCAGCAGGATATCGAGCTCTGGCCTGATGGACTTGATCGCTCGGGCCAGTGGCAAGGCCAGGTTCGTGGAGTCTTCGCCGTCCGGGCTGTTGCCCAGGTGTGGCGCCAGCAGCTCCCGCACCCAGGCGGCGCGACAGCTCGATGTAAAAGCGAAACCTTCGTAGATCACCACCGCTTGCAGGTTGACGTTGAGTATCACCGCGAGCAACGCATCCTCAAAGGAGTCGGTCATGACGGGCTCGTAGATGAAGGGGTCCTGGTGGCGGCGCAACTGGCGAATGGCCTGAAGGTGCTGCGGCCATGTCGAGATTGGCGCGGGGCTGACAATCAGTGTTTCGAAATACGGACGATGTGCGGACGCAGCGGCGAAACTACGGGGCGCGGGTGCGTCGGGCAGGTCCTCGCTGGCCTCCCAGTCGTTTGCGTCTTGCTTGTAACTGCGGTCGAGCAGCGAACTGCTGATGCGCTGAGCCAGATGCAGGGCTCCGATGCCATTGCCCGCTGCTACGCGTTCGACCAGCAGGGCCAGCAGGCGAGGGCCCGGGTAGGCCTGGTAAGCCTCCAATTGCGCAAGCTGCTCGAGTTGGGCAAGGCATTGCTGCTGGACCTTCGCGCTAGCGGGCTGATCTTTGCAGTTGCGCCAGCGGCGACACAGGGCGTTGAGTTCACGCCACAAGTCAACGCGGGCAGTGGTACAGGAAAACAGTTGATCGATTGGCTTTGCGTCGCCATCGGGCAGGGTCAGGTTGTTCACGGTTCAATTCCTTTTGAACGGTCGCCGGAGCCGTGAAGTATTCGCGTGGCGGATAATCGTGAGCAGCCTGTCTACTTTCCCTGTGATGCAATGCTGCAAGGTACGCCTTACTCGTAGTCTGTCACCCCGGCAATATGCCGCCCGGCGATATAGCCGAACGTCGCCGCCGGCCCCAGGTTGATCCCGCCCGCCGGATAGTGCCCGCCCATGATGCTGGCCATGTCGGTGCCCACCGCATACAACCCGGCAATCACCTCACGCTTTTCATCCAGCACCTGCGCGTGGGTGTTGGTCCTGAGCCCGGCGAAGGTGCCGAAACAGCCCGGTTCGACCTTTACCGCATAGAACGGCCCGTTCTCGATCGGCGCCACGCACGGATTTGGTCCGTGCAGGGCATCGCCCTGCTTGCGGTTGTAAGGGGTGGAGCCGCGGCCGAAGTGCGGGTCTTCGCCGTTGCGGGCATGCCGGTTGTACTCGGCGACCGTTGCCACCAGGCCTTGAGGGTCAATGCCGCAGGCCCGCGCCAGGGCTTCGATACTGTCGCCGGTCTTCAGGTAGCCGGATTTGATCAACGGCTGCAGCGGCAACGGAAACGGCCGTGAAATGCCCAGGCCATAACGGCGCTGGAAGGCATGGCTGCAGATCAGCCACGATTCGACCTTGTCCCCCGGCGCCTTGGCGACCATGGCGCTGACATAGTCGTAGTAGCCGTCGGCCTCGTTGACGAAGCGCTTGCCGTCGGCGAGCACGCCGATGATGCCGGGCTTGGCCCGTTCGATGATGTGCGGGAAATGCCCGCTGCTGCCGTCCTTGTAAGGCACCCGCGATACCGGCGCCCAGGCCACCGGGCTGTGCAGGTCGTCAGCCACCTGGCCGCCAACGCTTTCGCCCAGGCGCAGGCCGTCACCATTGGCGCCCAGCGGCGGCAGCGCCAGGTGTTCGTGGCCGGTGGGTGTACGCGGGAACAGCGCCTTGCGCCGTTCGATGTCGTTGGCAAAGCCGCCGGCGGCCAGCACCACGGCCTTGCGCGCATTTATTTGGATCGGCCCGCGCGCGGTTTCAATCAGCGCACCGCTGACCCGGCCATGCTCGCGGAGCAACTGCCGAGCCGCTGCCGATTCCCAGAGCAACACGCCAAGGTCTTCAGCCGACTTGGCCAGCCGAGCGACCAGGGCTACGCCGTTGACCAGTTGCAGGGCCCGGCCGCGGGTTGCCAGATCGAGCAGGTGGCGGCTCAAACGCTTGCTCACATGCAGCAGCGAGCGCCAGGAACGGGTGAGGCTAAGGAAGGCGCCGAGGTCCTTGCCGGCCATGATCGGCATGCCCATGAACGAGGTTTCGCGCATGGTTTTGCGCAGGCGCTTGAGCAGCTTTTTGCCCAGCTTGCGGCCATCGTAGGGGGCGGCAATTACCGAACGCCCGCCGGTGCCGGCGCCAGGGGTATTGCCGTGAATGTCGGCGATGCCATTGCCGTCGGCAAATTGCAGGGCGGTATGGCGCTCGAAGAACGACACCATGTTGGGCGCCGCGTCGAGAAACGCATCGATCATCGGCCCATCGAAACGTTCGCCCAGTTCATGCTCCAGGTAAGTGCGCGGCTGCGAGCGCTGCTCGATGATCCCGGCGCGCTGCGCCAGCGGGTTGCACGGTACCCACATCCAGCCACCGGACCAGGCCGTGGCGCCGCCGAACACCGGGTCCTTTTCAACCACGATGACCTTCTGGCCATGCCAGGCGGCGGTCACGGCGGCGGCCAGCCCGGCGGCGCCGGAGCCGATCACCAGTACATCGCATTCGACCAGCGGGGTATCGACGGGCATGAGCAGTATCCTCCAGGCAGTTTTGTTATATTTTGGAACTGTATTCCATATTCTATGGTTTGATTTGTCGCCCAGCCAAGGCGTGCCACGACAAAGTGGGCGAAGATCGGACAGTGATTTGCGCTTTCGCCGGGGCTCTTTAGAATCGGCACAAATTTCAGGGACCATGACCATGGCCGGCAGTCAGATCGAACGCGCGTTCAGCCTTCTCGAACGCCTCACCAGCGACCCGCGCGGGCTGCCCCTGCAGACCCTGGCCGAAGAGCTGGACATCCCCAAGAGCGCCACCCATCGCATGCTCGCCGAGCTGATGCGCCTGGGCTATGTGCGCCAGAACGCCGAGAGCAGCCGCTATCACCTGAGCACTCGCCTGGTGGCCATGGGTTTTCGCTATCTGGCCAGCAGTGGCGCCGATATCGTCCAGCCGATTCTTGATCAACTGGCCCAGCAGACCGGCGAGCTGGTGCGCCTGGGGGTGATCGACGGCGAACGCCAGACCTGGATCGCCAAGGCCCAGGGCGCCCGCTCCGGCTTGCGCTACGACCCGGACATGGGCCGTGATGCGCCGTTGTTCTACACCGCCTCCGGGCATGCGTGGCTGTCGAGCCTGAGCGATGCCCAGGCCTTGTTGCTGGTGGAGCGCCAAGGCATCGCCGACCCGACGCAGTTCGGCCCCAACGCACCGAAGTCCAATGCCGAGCTGCTCGAACGCCTGCGTGTTGCCCGCGAGCATGGCTATGCCTGGGTGGTGGAGAGTTCGGCAGTGGGGATGTCGGCGCTGGCGGCGGTGGTGCGGCACCCGCTGGATGGCCATGCGGTTGGCGTGCTCAGCGTTGCCGGGCCCAGTGCGCGGATGAGCGAGGCACGTATGCACGAGCTGGCGCCGGTGTTGCTGGCGGCGGTGGCGGAGTTGTCGGCGGCGAGTCCTGCGTCCGAGTTGTTCGTTTAAAAGCATCGCTGGCAAGCCAGCTCCCACAGGTACTGCATGCACCGAACCTGTGGGAGCTGGCTTGCCAGCGATGGGTGTCGTTTTTTTGCTTGCATTGAAATTGGAACTGGGTTCTAAATATTTCCAAGTTCAACCCGCCGAGAAAACAACAATGAGCCAACGCGTGATGTCCCTTGCCGCCCTGACGGTACTCGAGCTGTCGCCTGTCGACATGGTCGAGGTTGCTGCCCGCGCAGGCTACAGCCATGTCGGCCTGCGCCTGGAACCGGCCACGGCCGAGGAGCATCACTTCCCGCTGGTGGCCGACGCCGGCCTGCGCCGGCAGACCGCCGCGCGCCTGCGCGATACCGGCATCCAGGTGCTGGATGTGGAGATTTTGCGGCTCAAGCCCGAGACCTGCGTGGCCGACTTCGAAGCCCTGCTGGCGGTCGGCGCCGAGTTCGGCGCCAGCGAGCTGCTGGTGGCCGGCAACGATCCTGACGAGCAACGCCAGCGCGACAATTTTGCGGCCCTCTGCGACCTGGCCGCAGATTACGGCCTGCATCCGCACCTGGAGTTCATGCCCTGGACCGACGCCAAGAACCTCACCCAGGCCTGGCGCATCGTCGAGCAGGCCGGGCGCGACAATGGCGGGGTGCTGGTCGATGCCTTTCACTTTGACCGCTCCGGCTCGTCGCTGGATGAGTTGCGCCAGGTGCCGGCCTCGCGGCTACGCTATGCACAGTTGTGCGACGTGGCCGGGCCGAGTCCGCACGATATGGCCGAGATCTTGCGTCAGGCGCGCAACGAGCGGCGGTTTCCCGGCGATGGCAATTGCGATTTGCCCGGCTTGTTGCGTAGCCTGCCGCAGAACATTGCGCTGAGCCTGGAAATTCCCGTTCGCGACCAGGGCCTGAGCGCCTTGCAACGGGCACAGATGGCCCTGGACAAGACCTGTCAGTTGCTCCGTCAACTCTGAACCTGCGAGCTTTTATCGATGCCCCGTCCTACTGCGCTCGACGCTGTCAGCCAACCGCTCAAGGGCATTGCCCTGGTGGTGCTGGCGACCTTTCTGTTCGCCAGCCACGACGCCTTGTCGAAGTACCTGGCGGGGTTCTATCCGATTCTCTGGGTGGTGTGGGCGCGTTACCTGGTGCACACCCTGCTGATGATGGTGATCTTCCTGCCGCAGTCGGGCCTGCGCGTGTTGCGCACCCGGCGACCGGGGCTGCAGACCTTGCGCGCGCTGTGCCTGCTGGGCACCAGCCTGTTGTTCACCACCGCCCTGCAGTACATACCGCTGGCCGAGGCGACGGCGGTCAACTTCCTCGCGCCGTTGCTGGTCACAGCGCTGTCGCTGCCGCTGCTGGGCGAGAAGGTCACGCGCGGGCAATGGGTGGCGGTGCTGGTGAGTTTTGTCGGGGTGACGGTGATCATCCATCCGGGCGGGGCCTTGTTTACCCCGGCGGTGTTGCTGCCATTTGGCTCGGCCTTGTGCTTCTGCTTCTACCAGTTGCTGACGCGCAAGCTCAGCGGCACCGACAGCCCGACCACCAGCAACTTCTTCACCGGCCTGCTCAACACCTTGGTGATGAGCGCCGTGGTGCCGATGTTCTGGCAGACCCCGAGCTTCATCCATGGCCTGATGGCCGTGGCCCTGGGCACCTGCGGGATGACCGCGCACCTGTTCCTGACCCAGGCGTTCCGGCATGCGCCACCGGCCATGCTGGCGCCGTTCAGTTACTGTCAGATCGTGTTCGCCGGTGTTCTCGGCCTGGTGTTGTTCGGACACAGCCCGGACATGGCCGGGCTGGTGGGGATTGCCTTGATCTGCCTCAGCGGCCTGGGCGCCGCCTGGTTGCAACGGCGGCGTTAGGCCTCGACCTTCGGCACCTTGCGCGGGGCCATGAAGTACATCCAGGTCAGGGCGATGAAGTACATGGCCGGGATCATGGTGAACAGCAGGGTGTAATTGTTGTTGGTGGTGGTCAGGATGTAGCCGACCAGCTGGGTCATGAACATGCCGCCGATGGCCGCGCACATGCCGCCGAAACCGAACACCGTGCTCATCATGTGCTTGGGCGTGTAGTCCATGACCAGGCTCCAGATGTTGGCGGTCCAGGCCTGGTGCGCGGCGATGGCCAGGGAAATCGCCAGCACCGCGACCCACAGGCTGCTGGCGCCGGCGGCGAAGATTACGCCGATGATAGTGGTGGCGAACAGCAGCATCGACAGCAGCCGCGCCTTGACCGGGGCCATGCCGCGGCCGATCAGGAACGACGAAAGAATGCCACCGCCGACACTGCCGAAATCCGCACTCAAGTAGATGACGATCAGCGGGATACCCATCTGCGTGACGCTGATGCCCAGGCTGTATTGCTGGTTGAGGAACGGTGGCAGCCAGTACAGGTAGAACCAGAACACCGGCGCGGTCATCGAGTAGGCCAGGGCAAAGGCCCAGGTGCCGCGCATGCGCAGGATCCGTGAGAACGGCACGCGGGCTTGTTCCGGTTCCACTTCGCTTTGCACGTAGGCCAGTTCTTCTTTGCTGACGCTCGGGTGATCTTCCGGGTTGAAGTATTTCAGACCCCAGAACACTACCCAGACCAGGCCCAGGGCGCCCATGCCGATGAACGCCGCTTGCCAGCCCCAGACGGTGAGGATCAACGGCAACAGCATCGGCGTGAACATGGCGCCGACGTTGGTGCCGGCGTTGAAAATGCCGGTGGCCACGGCGCGCTCACCGGCCGGGAACCATAAGCGGGTGGTCTTGACGCAGGCGGGGTAGTTGGCCGCTTCGGTCAGGCCGAGAATGAACCGGCAGACCATGAAGCCCACCGCCGAGGTGGCCAGGCCATGGGCGCCGGTAGCCAGGCTCCAGAGCAGCACGGCGCAGAAGAACACGCGCTTGACCCCGACCCGGTCGATCAGCCGGCCTTGCAGCACGAAACCGATGGCGTAGCCGACCTGGAACCAGAAGTTGATGTTGGCGTAGTCCATCGCCGTCCAGCTCATCTCCTTGGCCAGAATCGGCTGCATCACCCCGAGGGCGGCGCGGTCGATGTAGTTCAAGGTGGTGGCGAAGAACACCAGCGCGAGCATGACCCAGCGGGTCTTGCCGACGGCCATGGCGCCACGCAGCTTGTCGCCGATGCCGGCGTGCGCAGTAGTACCCAGGGGCTGGGCCATGCGGGTGGATTGAGAGTGGATCATCGCGGGTTACCCGTATTTTTATGTTTATGGGTCAAGCCTTGGTGTCGAAATGGTGCGCCTGTGGTCAAAAAAGGGTCAATTGACTGAACGCTATATTGGGCGATAATCGAACACAAAACTAACTAGTTCGTACCTTTTGCATTGAGCAAAATTTGCTCAACACCAATAATTCCTCCACCGGTTTTTGCCTGCCCATCGGAGCCAGAATAATGCAGCGTTCGATCGCCACCGTATCCTTGAGCGGTACTTTGCCAGAAAAACTCGAAGCCATCGCCGCCGCGGGCTTCGATGGGGTCGAGATCTTCGAAAATGACCTGCTGTACTACGCCGGCAGCCCGCGCGAAATTCGCCAGCGCTGCGCCGATCTGGGCCTGGCGATTACCCTGTTCCAGCCGTTTCGCGATTTCGAGGGCTGCCGCCGCGATCGCCTGGCGCGCAACCTGGAACGCGCGGAACGCAAATTCGATTTGATGCAGGAACTGGGCACCGATCTGGTGCTGGTGTGCAGCAATGTCGCCGCCGATTCCCTGGGTGAGCGCCAGGTGCTGATCGACGACCTGCGCCTGCTGGCCGAGCGCGCTGGGGCCCGTGGCCTGCGCATCGGCTACGAAGCCCTGGCCTGGGGCCGCCACGTGAACACCTGGGAGCAGGTCTGGGACATCGTCAAAACGGCTGACCACGCAAGCCTGGGGATGATCCTCGACAGCTTCCACACCTTGTCGCTCAAGGGCGACCCACGGGCTATCGCCCAGGTGCCGGGGGACAAGATTTTTTTCGTGCAGATGGCCGATGCGCCGCTCCTGGCCATGGACGTGCTGGAGTGGAGCCGGCACTTTCGCTGCTTCCCGGGGCAGGGCGAGTTCGACCTGGCGGGTTTTCTCGCGCCGATCCTGGCCAGCGGTTACAGCGGCCCGCTGTCGCTGGAGATCTTCAACGATGGCTTTCGCGCCGCACCGCCTCGGGCCAATGCCGCCGATGGCCTGCGCTCGCTGCTGTACCTGGAAGAAAAGACCCGCCAGCGCCTTGAGCAAGACCGCGTAGCGCCGGCCAGCGACGACCTGCTGTTCGCCCCACCACGTGCCAGCGCCTACGATGGCGTCGAGTTTCTCGAGTTCGCCGTCGACGACGCCCTGGGGGCCAAGCTCGGCAACTGGCTGGAGCGCCTGGGCTTTACCCGCGCCGGGGTGCACCGTTCGAAGAATGTCAGCCTGCTGCGCCAGGGCAACATCAACCTGATCCTCAACGCCGAGCCTTATTCCTTCGCCCATAACTTCTTTGAGAGCCATGGCCCGTCGCTGTGCGCCACGGCGATCCGGGTCAAGGACAGCGCCCAGGCCCTGGCCCGTGCCGTGGCCTACCATGGCCAGCCCTATCGCGGCCTGGTCGGCCCCAACGAGCGCGAGCTGGCGGCGGTGCGTGCGCCGGACGGCAGCTTGATCTACCTGGTCGACCAGGATGCCCAGGGCCGGACTATCTATGACACCGACTTCAGCCTGCAGCCGCAAGCGGGCAGCAGCCTGGGCCTGACCCGCATCGACCATATGGCCCTGGCCTTGCCGGCCGACGGCCTGGACAGCTGGGCGCTGTTCTACAAGAGCGTGCTGGACTTTACTGCCGACGACGAAGTGGTGTTGCCCGACCCTTATGGTCTGGTCAAGAGTCGCGCCTTGCGCAGCCGTTGCAGCTCGATCCGCCTGCCGCTGAATATTTCGGAAAACCGTAATACGGCGATTGCCCATGCCTTGTCGCATTACCGCGGTTCCGGCGTTCACCACATTGCCTTTGACTGCGAGGACATTTTTACTGCGGTCAAACAGGCCAAGGAGTCGGGGGTGGCTTTGCTCGACATTCCGCTCAACTACTACGACGACCTTGCCGCACGCTTTGATTTCGACGACGAGTTCCTCAGCGAACTGGCTTACTACAACGTGCTCTACGACCGCGATGCCCAGGGCGGTGAGCTGTTTCATGTGTACACCGAGCCGTTTGAGGAGCGCTTCTTCTTCGAGGTGCTGCAGCGGCGTAACGGTTACAGCGGCTATGGCGCGGCCAACGTCGCCGTGCGCCTGGCCGCCATGGCCAAGGCCCGCGCCGGCGCGCCGGCCCAGGCCAAGTTGTAGGGCGCAGGCACCGAGGCTTCCTTACTCAGCACCCGGGGCTCATAATTGCCGGGTTAACCGATGGCCATGAGTCCCGTATGACGACTACCCCAGCACTCTGCGCAGCCCCCGAACAAGCGCCGCGCAAGGGCCGCAAGAACAATCCGGAAAAGACCCGCGAGAACATTCTCCAGGCGGCGATCAGCGAGTTCGTCCAGCAGGGGCTGGCCGGCGCCCGGGTCGATGCGATCGCCGAGCGCACGCAAACCTCCAAGCGCATGATCTACTACTACTTCAACAGCAAGGAGCAGTTGTACGTAGAAGTGCTGGAGAAGCTCTACGGCGATATTCGCAGCACTGAAAGCAACCTGCACCTGGCCGAACTCGAGCCGCGCCTGGGCATCCGCCGGCTGGTGGAATTCACCTTCGATCACCATGATCGCAACGTCGATTTCGTGCGCATCGTCTGCAACGAGAACATGCACCACGGCGAGTACGTGAAGCGCTCGGCGGCGATTCGCTCGATGAACAAGACCGTACTCACGGCGCTGGATGAAGTGCTCAAGCGCGGTGCTGGCGAGGGGGTATTCCGCCAGGGGCTGGAGGCGCTGGATGTGCACCTGCTGATCAGCTCGTTCTGCTTCTACCGGGTGTCGAACCGGCACACCTTTGGTGAGATCTTCCAGGTGGACTTCGAGGACAAGGCGGTCAAGGACCGGCATCGGCAGATGATTTGCGAGTCGGTGCTTAGATTTTTGCAGGCCTGAGTATTTTCGCGGGGCAAGCCCGTTCCTACCGTAGGAGCGGGCTTGCCCCGCGATGCTTTTCAGTCACCCAGACTGTTGAAGTGCTCGATCATCCGCGCCGCATCAGGCTTCACCCCGCTGAACAGTTCAAACGCCTTCACCGCCTGGAACACCGCCATGTTCGCCCCGCTCAGGGTGCGGCAGCCCAGGGCCCGGGCTTCGCGCAGCAGTTCGGTTTGCAGCGGAAAGTAAACAATCTCCGCCACCCACAGATCCGCCCGTAGCAGCGCCTTGGGCACCGGCATGCCCGGCAGCTTGGCCATGCCCATGGGCGTGGTGTTGACCAGGCCGTCGGCGCTGGCCATGGCGCTTTGCAGGTCATGACCGACCCTGGCGCGGCTGCCGGCAAAGTGCTGGTTGAGGTTGTCCACAAGGGCCTGGGCACGGGCCGGTTCGACATCGAACACGCTCAGTTGCCCGACCGCTTCTTCCAGCAGCGCGTGGGCTACCGCAGCGCCGGCGCCACCGGCGCCTATCTGCACCACCTGGCGGCGCGGCGCGTCGCTCAGGCCACGGCGAAAGCCCTCGGCAAAACCCAGGCAGTCGGTGTTGTGGCCGATGCGTTTGCCGTCCTTGAATACCACGGTGTTCACCGCGCCGATACCGCGCGCTTGCGGTGACAGTTCGTTGAGCAGCGGCAGGATCGCCTGCTTGCACGGGAAGGTGATGTTCAGGCCGGTGAAGCCCATGTGCTCGGCCGCGGTCAGCAGCTCTTCGAGGGCGCTGCTGTCGAGCTTGAGCTGGTCCAGGTCGATCAGCCGGTACAGGTAGTTCAGGCCTTGCGCGGCGCCTTCGTGCTCGTGCAGCGCCGGGGTGCGCGAAGCCTGGATGCCCGCGCCGATAAGGCCGGCAAGAATGCCGGAAGAAGAGGCCAAAGCCATGTTGAAAACTCCGTTGTTATTCTTGGTGATGAAGCGGGAGTGCCTTCGCTTAAAAATGTACCGAATGGTTAATTTGGTCAATCGGGCGCAAGGCCGCAGGGGTGTTTTCTGTGCGCTGATCGCACAGCCTGTGCTACACCTGTTGCTTTGCACCTGACCACGGAGGGCAACATGGCAACGCCGATCAACGACCTGCAGTCGCTGGGTGAAACCTGGCCCGGCCTGGCCAACCTCACCCAGTCGATTTTCGCGGCCCTGGGTGGCCACGGTTTTCGCAATGCCTTTCGCCTCGACCATTCGCGCAGCACCTGCCTGCTGCTGATCGACGGCCTGGGCTGGAACCTGCTGCAGGCCCACGCCCGGCATGCGCCGTTTCTTGCCTCGCTGATGCAGCCGGACAGCCACTTCAAGGTAGGCTTTCCAGCCACCACGGCGACCAGCCTGGCCTCGGTGGCTTGCGGGCTGGGCAGCGGCGCCCACGGTATTGTCGGCTGTGGTTTTGCCCTGGATGAACACACTGAACTGTCGCCGCTGACCTGGACCACCTCGCCCTTGCAGGTCGAGGCGCAGGCCAGCGGCGCGCCGCCGCCGGAGACTTTTATCGTGCCCGCCGATGCCTGGGGCCAGGCCGCGGCCCAGGGCATCGCCATCAGCACGGTGATGCTCGGGCGCTATGCCGGTTCGGACTTCACTCGGGCGATCTACCGGGCCGGCAAGATCCTCGCGGCGCCGGCCTATGATGCTTATCCGCAGTTGGTCAATGCCGCCCTGGCCGTGCCGGGGCCGGCGTTCTGCTTCGCCTATTTCGGCGACCTGGATTTTGCCGGGCACCTGTTCGGCCCAGGCTCCGAGGGCTGGCTTAAGCAACTGCAGATTGCCGACCAGCTGGCCCGGGCCATCGCCCAATCCTTGCCTGAGCAGGCGCGGCTGATGGTGATTGCCGACCACGGCATGCTGGCGCTGGACAGCGAACAGGTGCGCGACTTTGATCTGGACCCGGCGCTGCAGGAGGGCGTGCGGGCGATGGCCGGGGATATTCGCGCGCGCTACCTGTACACCCACGCGCACCAGCAGGACCGCGTGCACGAGCGCTGGCAGAATCGTCTGGGGGAGGGCTATCACGTGTTGAGCAAGGCCCAGGCGATTGCCAAGGGGCTGTTCGGCGATGTGCTGCTAAGCCAGGCGGAGGGGCGGATTGGCGATCTGATCGTGGTCCCGCGCGGGGCGGGCGGGATCATTCGCAGCGAGGTGGAAAAGCACGCCAGCCAATGGCGCGGGCACCATGGGGCGTTGACCGATGAGGATCAGCTGGTGCCGCTGTTGATGTGTTCGGGGCTCGGCTGAAGGGCCCGCTCCTGTAGGAGCGGGCTTGACCCGCGATAGCTTCAACGGCGAACCAGCAACACCCCGCTCTCCATGTGATGGGTATACGGGAACTGGTCAAACAACGCACAGCGCTCGATGCGATGGGTGTCGTGCAACTGGGCGATGTTGGCCGCCAGGGTTTGCGGGTTGCAGGAGATGTACAGGATATTGTCGAAGCGCCGGGTCAGCTCGCAGGTATCCGGGTCCATGCCGGCGCGCGGCGGGTCGACGAACACGCTGGCGAACTGGTAGCTCTTGAGGTCAATGCCTTCGAGGCGGCGGAACGGTCGCACTTCGTTCAACGCTTCGGTCAGCTCTTCAGCTGACAGACGCACCAGGCGCACGTTATCCACAGCGTTATCGTCGAGGTTGTGCAGGGCGGCATTGACCGAGGTCTTGCTGATCTCGGTGGCCAGTACCTTGCGCACCCGGGTGGCCAGCGGCAGGGTGAAGTTGCCGTTGCCGCAGTACAGCTCGAGCAGATCATCCTGGCGCTCGCCCAGGGCTTCATAGGCCCAGTTGAGCATCTTCTGGTTGACCGCGCCGTTGGGCTGGGTGAAGGCGCCTTCAGGCTGGCGGTAGCGGAAGGTGCGCCCGGCAATCTGTAGCTCTTCGACCGCGTAATCGCGGCCGATCACCACGCGCTTGCCCTTGGAGCGGCCGATGATGCTCACGCCCAGGTCGCTGGCCAGTTGCTGCGCGGCGCGCTCCCAGTGCTCGTCCAGCGGACGGTGATAGCACAGGGTGATCATTGCATCGCCTGCCAGGGTGGTGAGGAACTCCACCTGGAACAGCTTGAAGCTCAACGCCGAGCTGGCTTGCCAGGCGGCCTTGAGCCGTGGCATCAGGTCGTTGATTTGCAGACTGGCAATCGGGAAGTCTTCAATCAGAATCGGCGTGTGTTTCTCGCCCGGGGCGAACATCGCGTAGAAGCGCTGCTCGTTTTCGCGCCACAGGCGGAACTCGGCGCGCAGGCGATAGTGCTCGCGCGGCGAGTCGAATACCGCAGGCTCGGGCGCCGCGAACGGCGCCAGCAGCTCGCGCAGGCGCGCGACCTTGGCGTCGAGCTGCTGGGTGTAGGTCGAAGGGTCGAAGACAGCACTCATGCGTTGAACCAGCCCAGTTTGATGACGAACAGGACCGAGAGGATCACCAGTGCCGCGTTGAGGTCACGGGCGCGGCCGGAAAGCAGCTTGATCGCGGTCCAGGCAATGAAACCGAAGGCGATGCCGTTGGCGATCGAGTAGGTCAGCGGCATGGCCAGGGCAGTGACCACCACCGGCGCGGCTTCGGTAATGTCGTCCCAGTTTATTTCAGCCAGGCCCGAAGCCATCAACACGGCGACGAACAACAGCGCCGGTGCCGTGGCGAAGGCTGGCACGCTGCCGGCCAGCGGTGCGAAGAACAGCGCCAGCAGGAACAGAATGGCTACCACGATGGCGGTCAGGCCGGT
Organism: Pseudomonas sp. NPDC087612; assembly: GCF_044743505.1. Classification (NCBI taxonomy): domain Bacteria; kingdom Pseudomonadati; phylum Pseudomonadota; class Gammaproteobacteria; order Pseudomonadales; family Pseudomonadaceae; genus Pseudomonas; species Pseudomonas sp. NPDC087612. Next base: position 431,524 of record NZ_JBIUWO010000005.1, on the reverse strand, counting down.
GCGGCCACCGGCGCTGACGCCGGCTGCAGATTCGATGTAGCTGGTGGTGGTCGAGGTACCCAGCAGGGAACCGGCCATCGCCGCGGTGCTGTCGGCGATCAGCGCCCGGCCCATTTTCGGCATGTGGCCGTCCTTGCGCATCAGGCCGGCGCGCTTGGCGACGCCGATCAGGGTGCCGGAGTTGTCGAACAGGTCGACGAACAGGAAGGCGAAAATCACGCTGATCAGGCCGACGTCCAGCGCGCCCTTGATGTCCAGCTGCAGGAAGGTCGGCGCCAGCGACGGCGGCATCGACACCACGCCGTTGAATGGAGTCACGCCCAGGGCGATCGAGGCCACGGTCACCGCCAGGATGCCGATCAGCACCGCGCCGCGGACCTTCATGGCCTCCAGCGCGACGATCAGGAAGAAGCCCAGGGTGGCGAGGATCGGCGCCGGTTTCTTGAGGTCACCGAGGCCCACCAGGGTGGCCTGGTTATCGACGACGATGCCGGCGTTATGCAGGGCGATCAGCGCCAGGAACAGGCCAATACCGGCGGCAATTGCCGAACGCAGCGGCAACGGGATGCTGTTGACGATCCATTCGCGGATGCGAAAGATCGACAGCAGGAAGAAGCACACCGCCGAGATGAACACCGCGCCCAAGGCCACCTGCCAGGTGTGGCCCATGTGCAGGACCACGGTGTAGGTGAAGAAGGCGTTCAGGCCCATGCCCGGTGCCAGGGCGATCGGGTAGTTGGCGATCAGGCCCATGGTGGTCGAGCCGATGGCCGCTGCCAGGCAGGTGGCGACGAACAGCGCGCCCTTGTCCATGCCGGTCTCGCCGAGAATGCTCGGGTTGACGAACAGGATGTAGGCCATGGCCAGGAAGGTGGTCACGCCCGCGAGAATCTCGGTGCGGACATTGGTGTCGTGTGCTTTTAGTTGAAACAGCCTTTCCAGCATGCCTGCTCCCCGTGGCGCTCCCGGCGCCGTGAATGTATCGACCCAGTTAGCAAAGCACAGACTGTACCGGGAGACTGTGGTTTTTCCCTGGGTCGGAAAAAAGCCGCGCATCATACCAGCATGCTCGGGCAGCGGTAATTAATGTCGCGATACACTGCAGATATCTGCAGGTTCTGCGCCGTTCCCCCCATCCCGAGTTGACCATGCTGTGCACTTGACCGACTACCGCGACCTTAACCCGGCCCAGCGCGAGCAACTGCTTGACATCCAGGTGCGGCCTGAGCAACTGCGCTTTGCCGGTGATATGGCTAGCGCCTTGTACACCCTGCAAAGTGGCAACAGTCCCGACCGGCGTGGCGTGGCGCTGCTGCTGGACAACCTGCCGCGGGCCTTCTTGCTGCTTCAGCGCGGGGTGTTCCTGGCGCCCTGGGCCCGGGCCGATGCGGCGACGATCAATGCCTTGCAAGTCGATCAGCGCTTGCAGGGCCAGGGCCTGGGGCGATTTTTCATGCAGGCGTTGCCGGGCCTGGTGTGCGAGGCGTGGCCCGAGGTGCGTTGCCTGCAGCTTTCTGTAGACCGGGACAACCACGCCGCCCTGGCGCTGTACCTGGCCAGCGGCTGGGTCGACAGCGGCGACGGCTACCGCGCACGCCAGGGCCACGAGCGTCAACTGACCCTGTTGCTGTGAGCGACTAAGCTTGTGGGATACCCCGGCGGAGAGCAGTTGATGACCCACAGAGCCCTGATCGTAGTCGCCGAAGGCGTGGATGACCTGCAGAGCGTGACCCTGATCGACGTGCTGCGCCGCGCCGAGATCGAAGTGGTGGTGGCCAGTATCGAAGGCCGGCGGATGCTCACCTGTGCCCGCGGCACGCGCTTGACCGCCGACGGCATGCTGGTCGACCTGCTGGCCCAGCCGTTCGACCTGATGGTCTTGCCCGGGGGCGAAAAAGGCGCACAGCACATGGCCGCGCACCAACCACTGGCGCAGCAGGTCAAGGATCAGGCCAGGGCCGGCAAGTTTTTTGCCGCGATCGGCGAAGCGCCGTTGGCGCTGCAGGCCTATGGTGTGTTGCGCCAGCGACGCATGACCTGTGACCCGGCTGTCAGCCAGGGGTTGTCCGGGTGCAGCTTTGTCGATCAGCCGGTGGTGGTGGACGGTAATTGCATCACCGCCCAGGGGTCGGCGGCGGCGCTGGAATTTGCCTTGGTGTTGGTCGAGCAACTGGCGGGCAGGGTGCTGCGCAAGCGGGTGGCGGCTGAGCTGCGGGTGTGACTATCGCGGGGCAAGCCCGCTCCCACAGGCCCTCACTGCTTATGCATATGATCGCGCCCAGCCAGGGTCGGAAACAGCTTGATCCACACCCCGGTCACCAGCAGCGTGCCGACCCCGCCCAGCACTACCGCCGGTACCGTGCCGAACCAGTGCGCAGTCACTCCTGACTCGAACTCACCGAGCTGGTTCGAGGCGCCGATGAACAGCCCGTTCACCGCGCTGACCCGGCCGCGCATTTCATCCGGTGTTTCCAGCTGCACGAAGGCACCGCGTATTACCATGCTGATCATGTCGGCGGCGCCCAGCACCGCCAGCACGGCGAGGGAAAACCAGAACGAAGTGGACAGGCCAAAGGCAATGGTCGCCACCCCGAACACGCCGACAGCGGTAAACATCACCCGCCCGACCTTGCGCTCCACCGGAAAGCGCGCCAGCCACAGCGACATCAGCAGGGCGCCCACCGCCGGCGCCGAGCGCAGCAGGCCCAGGCCCCAGGGGCCGGTCAGCAGGATGTCCTTGGCAAACACCGGCAACAGCGCGGTGGCGCCGCCCAGCAGCACGGCGAACAGGTCCAGGGAGATCGCCCCGAGGATGTCCGGGCGGCTGCGGATAAAGCGAATGCCGGCCATCAGCGATTCGAGGCTGGCGCGGCCCTGGTTGCCTGGTTGCTGGCGCGACACCAGGCCCAGGGTCAACACGCAGGCAATCAGGTACAACGCTACCGTCGGCCCGTACACCCAGACGCTGCCAAAGGCATAGAGAAAACCGCCCACCGCCGGCGCGACGATGGTCGCCGCCTGCATCGCCGAGGCAGAAGCAGCCACGGCACGTGGAAACAGCTCGGAGGGCACCACATTGGGCAGCAGCGCCTGGGTCGCCGGCATTTCAAAGGAGCGTGCGCTACCGAGCAAGAACGCCAGCAGGAAGATCAGTTCGCGGCTGACGCTGTGGGTGCTGCTGGCGACCACCAGCACCAGGGCGATCATGGCCTGGGCACTCTGGCACAGGGCGGCGACCCGGCGCCGGTCATAGCGGTCGGCGACGTGTCCGGTGTGCAGCATGAACAGCACCCGCGGGGCGAATTCCACCAGGCCCACCAGGCCCAGGTCGAGGACATTGCCGGTCAATTGGTAGAGGTGCCAGCCGATCGCCACGGTAAGCATCTGAAAGCCGCTGGCGGTAAATACCCGGGCCAGCCAGAAGGCCAGGAAGGGACGGTGATGACGCAGCAGCAAAACGGGGTCTGACATCGGCGAAACAGAGCCTCGGCGCAGGGATCGACGCTGCAGGTTATCACCACTTTGTAACAGCAGGTTGCGAGGAATGGCACCTGTGTGCGGTAAACGCACTGTTTTGGGGCGCGGTAAAGGGGGTGAGACAACCGGTCACGCGGCAATCAACCACACAAGCGTACAGCCCGTTCAGGACTATCCTTTCAGGCATCCGTTGATCTGGATCAATTGTTTCATTTGCAACGGCATGGCCAGACGGCCGAATTCCCTGCGATGTGATGTTTACAGAACAATTCCAACTTGCCGCACTCAACTACCGTGGGGGCAGTTGGCGCCAAGGCCACCGCCTGACGCCGGATTACCTGACAGAGGAAGCACTATGTTCGGATTAGAGGCTCTAGATCTCGCCCGAATTCAGTTCGCGTTTACCGTGTCCTTTCACATCCTGTTCCCGGCCATCACCATTGGCCTGGCGAGCTACCTGGCTGTTCTCGAAGGGCTGTGGCTGAAGAGCAACAACAGCGTCTACCGTGACCTTTACCATTTCTGGTCGAAAATCTTTGCCGTCAACTTCGGCATGGGGGTGGTCTCCGGCCTGGTCATGGCCTACCAGTTCGGCACCAACTGGAGCAAGTTCTCCGATTTCGCTGGCTCCGTCACCGGGCCGCTGCTCACTTACGAAGTTCTCACCGCCTTCTTCCTTGAAGCCGGTTTCCTTGGCGTCATGCTCTTTGGCTGGAACCGCGTGGGCCGTGGGCTGCACTTTTTCGCCACGGTCATGGTGGCCATCGGCACTTTGATCTCGACCTTCTGGATCCTCGCCTCCAACAGCTGGATGCAGACCCCCCAGGGCTACGAAATCGTCAACGGCGTAGTCGTGCCGGTGGACTGGTTCGCGGTGATCTTCAACCCGTCGTTCCCTTACCGCCTGGCGCACATGGCGACTGCCGCCTTTGTTGCTACAGCGTTCTTCGTCGGCGCCTCGGCCGCCTGGCACTTGCTGCGCGGCCGCGATAACCCGGCGATTCGCAAGATGCTTTCGATGGCCATGTGGATGGCCCTGATCGTCGCCCCGGTACAAGCGGTGATCGGCGACTTCCACGGCCTCAATACCCTCAAGCACCAGCCGGTGAAAATCGCTGCTATCGAAGGCCACTGGGAAAACAAGCCAGGCGAACCGACCCCGCTGATCCTCTTCGGTATCCCCGACATGGAAGCCGAGACCACCCGCTTCAAGGTGGAAATCCCGGCGCTGGGCAGCCTGATCCTGACCCACAGCCTGGACAAGCAAGTGCCGGCGATGAAGGAGTTTCCGAAAGAAGACCGGCCTAACTCGACCATCGTCTTCTGGTCGTTCCGGGTCATGGTCGGCCTTGGCATGCTGATGATCTTCGTCGGCCTCTGGAGCCTGTGGCTGCGCAAGAGCGACAAACTCTACAGCTCGCGGCCGTTCCTGTACCTGACCTTGTGGATGGGCCCCTCCGGCCTGATCGCGATCCTCGCCGGCTGGTTCACCACCGAGATCGGTCGCCAGCCCTGGGTGGTCTACGGCCTGATGCGCACCGCCGATGGCGCCTCGAACCACAGCTACGGCCAGCTCGGCCTGACCCTGGTGATGTTCGTGGTGGTCTACTTCGCGCTGTTCGGTACCGGCCTTGGCTACATGATGCGCCTGGTGCGCAAAGGGCCGAAAACCGGTGAAGGCGACGAGACCAACCCGGGTGGCCCCGGCCAGCAACGCACCCCGGCACGGCCGCTGTCTGCCGCCGATGACGATCATGACAATGGCGAGCACGCCAGCCTGAACAAGGGGAACTGAACCATGGGTGTTGATCTTCCGCTTATCTGGGCCATCATCATCATCTTCGGCATCATGATGTATGTGGTCATGGACGGCTTTGACCTTGGCATCGGCATCCTCTTCCCGTTCGTCAAGGGCGAGCAAGACCGCGATGTGATGATGAACACTGTCGCCCCGGTCTGGGACGGTAACGAAACCTGGCTGGTGCTCGGTGGCGCGGCGCTGTTCGGCGCCTTCCCGCTGGCCTACGCCGTGGTGCTTTCAGCGCTGTACCTGCCGTTGATGCTGATGCTGATCGGGCTGATCTTTCGCGGCGTGGCCTTCGAGTTCCGCTTCAAGGCCACTGCAGCCAAGCGTCACCTGTGGGACAAGGCCTTCATCGGCGGCTCGCTGGCGGCTACCTTCTTCCAGGGCGTGGCCCTGGGCGCCTTCATCGAAGGCTTTGAGGTGGTCGATCGCAGCTACGCTGGCGGCAGCCTCGACTGGCTGACCCCGTTCAGCCTGTTCTGCGGCCTGGGCCTGATCGTTGCCTACGCCTTGCTCGGCTGCACCTGGCTGATCATGAAGACCGAAGGCAAGCTGCAACTGCAGATGCACGACCTGGCGCGGCCGCTGGCCCTGGTGCTGCTGGCGGTGACCGGCATCGTCAGTATCTGGACGCCGCTGGCCCACCCGGACATTGCCGAGCGCTGGTTCAGCCTGCCCAACCTGTTCTGGTTCCTGCCGGTACCGATCCTGGTCCTGGTAACCCTTTACGGTTTGCTCCGGGCGGTGGCGCGTAACGCACACTACACCCCGTTCCTGCTGACCCTGGTGTTGATCTTCCTCGGCTACAGCGGCCTGGGCATCAGCTTGTGGCCGAACATCATCCCGCCGTCGATCTCGATCTGGGACGCTGCCGCGCCGCCGCAAAGCCAGGGCTTCATGCTGGTCGGGACCTTGTTCATCATCCCGTTCATCCTCGGTTACACCTTCTGGAGCTATTACGTGTTCCGCGGCAAGGTGACCCACGAAGATGGCTACCACTAGGGGAGCATGGCAATGACTGGCAAAGGCACGATGGACGAAGAGAAGAAACCGCTCTGGCAGCGCCTGGGCTGGTTGGTAGCGATCTGGGTCGGCAGCGTGGTGAGCCTGGCCCTGGTCGCCTGGCTGATGCGCCTGTTCATGAGTGCGGCTGGATTGAGCACGCACTAGTACGATATTTCCCATCCCGCCTTGCGGCGGATTTACAGCCCTTCGCAGCGTCAGCTGCGGAGGGTTTTTTTAGGGCCTCATCGCTGGCAAGCCAGCTCCCACATGGCCAGTGGACACCGGTCTATTGTGGGAGCTGGCTTGCCAGCGATGCAGGCGACGCAGTGCTGGTTTACTTTCGCGCCTTGAGCACCACGAACTTGGGCGTTGCCGCCACCTGTTCGACCCCACGGAACAAGCGCGCCAGCTTGCTGTGATAACCCAGGTGACGATTGCCGACGATATACAGCGCACCACCGACCACCAGCGCCTCGCGCGCTTGCTGGAACATCCGCCAGGCGAGGAAGTCACCGACTACCTGCTGTTGATGGAACGGCGGATTGCACAGCACCACATCCAGCGACTGCGCTGGCTGCCCGGCCAGGCCGTCGTCGGCGCGCACCATGACTTCACGCGGGCCCAACGCCGCCTGCCAGTTTTCCAGTGCCGACTGCACGGCCATGTATGACTCGTCGACCAGGGTGTACTGCGCCTGCGGGTTGGCCAGGGCGCTGGCGATGGCCAGCACGCCATTGCCGCAACCGAGGTCCGCGACACGTGCATCGCCGAGGTCCTTGGGCAGGTGCGGCAGGAACGCCCGGGTGCCGATGTCCAGGCCTTCGCGGCAGAACACGTTGGCGTGGTTGAGCAGCACCAGGGGGGGCGCGTCGAGTTGGTAGCGGGTCGGGTAGGGCGAAACGAACGCCGGCTTCGGCTCGAAGGTAGCAATCAGCAGCCGGGCCTTTTTCTGCGCCAGCGATGCCTGCACCGGGCCGATGTATTTCTCCAGCAAATCGCCAGCAGCCCGTGGCAGGTGCTTGATCATGGCCCCGGCAACAACCTGGGCACCGGGCGCCAGTTGGCCTTGCAGGCGAATCAGTTGCTCTTCGAGCAGGGCAAGAGTCTTTGGCACGCGTACCAGTACCCGGTCGAACGGGCCTTGCCAGGTGCTACTGGCCGCCACGAACGGCACCGCGTCGAAGGCCAGGCCATTGCGCACCAGGTTCTTTTCCAGGGCCAGATGCGCCAGGTGCGAATCGCCGCTGCTGAGCACCGAGACATGCGGCGCCAGGCTGATGGCCAGGGCGCCGAAACTGTCGTTGAGCACCAAAACCCGGCTGGTCGCGGTAGGTGCCTGTTCGGCCAGGTGCTCCAGCAGGTACTCGTCGGCAGCATCGAAGGCTTGCAGGGGATCGTTGGCTTGTTCGGGCTGGCGAAGCAGGTCGAGTTCGGCGAAGGGGCTGGTCAGCAGGGGCATGGTGTAAGGCTCTGGGGCATTGATGTGCGTGCGCGCGGCGCGCTCTACAGGGCCGTGATTCTACCGTGCTTTGCGAAGGTACGGGGGCGTTGGCTCAGATCAGGCCACGCATCGCCGCAATGGCGATTGCGCCGGCTTTGTTGCTGGCGTTGGTTTTGTTGATGATGCTGCGGATGTGAAAGTTCACCGTGCTCTGTGACAGCGAAAGGATGCAGGCGATGTCGGCGGCGGTCTTGCCGGCGGCCGACCATTTGAGCACTTCGGTTTCCCGCTCCGAAAGGTTGTACGCCGGGGTTGCTTGCCCGGGTTGGCGGTCAATCATCAGCGTGTGCAGCAGGTTGCACAGCCAGATGGTCTGGCCGGCCTTGTCATAGAGTTCGTCTAGATTGATTGCGCCCTGGCTGCGGGCGATGCTGAGGATGCTTTCGTTGTGACGCATGTCGTGGGCCGACTGGCTCCAGCCGTGGTGCAAGCCGAAGGATTTTGCCTCTTCGCGAAATTCAGGTGTCTCTCGGAACACATCATCGCACCACAGCAACGGCATCAGGGAGTGGTGGCAATGGGCGACGGTGGGATCGATGTCCACGTAGTTGCAACGTTGGTAGCGTTCGTTCCAGACGTCGGGATAGTTGTTGAAGAATCGCATTTGCGGCGCGAAAGTGGCGATCTGCACGCGCATGCCGAAACACAGGTACTCCATGTCCAGTTGCTGGGCCAGGGAAACCGCCAGGTCAAACATCCGTTGTTCGTTGGTTTCGGCTAGCAACTGCTCGAGTTGCTGTTCTTTCCAATGCGGCATGATGGGGATCTCAATGGGGTGGATCCAAGATCTGGCGAGGTGCAACGTAGTGTAGGAAATGTCCCACGGTTTTGTTGGGTTTTTTGGCTATAGAAATGTGAACATTTTGGCAGGGCTGTTCTTTGCCAGTTACGAATGAAAAACTTGATATCTTTTTGATGTTGCAAAGCCACTATCGAGTAGATGAACACCCTGTTTTTTGAGTGCAGGAAGTGACTGTGTGCCACTATCTAAATGTAATAATTTATTTCGAATCCATTCTTCTCAACGACGGCGGATGCCACTACAAACCAACGGTGTTTATCCCTCGGCGTTTGCGCGACACTGGGGCATCTGTTTTTTGGAGCAAGCCATGACTGCCAGTGCTGAAAAGTTCACCCGCCAGACGCTGCTCGACGTCCAGCCGCTGACCCCCAGCCTGTTCAGCCTGCGGACCAGCCGCGACCAGGGCTTTCGTTTTCGTGCCGGGCAGTTCGCCCGTCTTGGGGTGACCAAGGCAGACGGTAGTGTGGTCTGGCGCGCCTATTCGATGGTGTCCTCACCGTTCGACGAGCATCTGGATTTCTTTTCCATCGTAGTGCCGGGCGGCGAATTCACCAGTGAGCTGAGCCGCCTGGGCGCCGGCGACAGCCTGCTGATCGATCGCCAGGCCTTCGGTTACCTGACCCTCGACCGCTTCGTTGATGGCCGCGACCTCTGGCTGCTGGCGACCGGCACCGGTATCGCGCCATTCCTGTCGATCCTCCAGGACTTCGAAGTGTGGGAGCGATTCGAGTCGATCAAACTGGTTTATTCGGTGCGTGAGGCCCGCGAGCTGGCCTACCTGGATTTGATCGCCGGCCTGGAGCAGCGCGACTACCTGGCCGAGTACGCCGGCAAGTTGCAGTTCATCCCGATCGTCACCCGCGAGCGGCATCCGGGAGCGCTGAACCAGCGCATTACCACCCTGATCGAGAACGGCGAGCTTGAACGCGCGGCGGGCCTGGCGCTGACTCCGGAACATTCGCGGGTAATGCTCTGTGGCAACCCGCAGATGATCGACGACACCCGCAAAGTGCTCAAGCAGCGCGACATGAACCTCAGCCTCAGCCGCCGCCCCGGTCAGGTCGCGGTCGAGACCTACTGGTAAGCGCCAACAAAAACGGCGCCCGCAGGCGCCGTTTTTTTAGCCCTGGGTTCAGGGTTGCCGATTCTGCGACTTGAGCAGGTCGCGAATTTCGGTGAGCAGCTCTTCTTCTTTGGTCGGCACCGGCGGCAGGGTCGGCGCGGCGGCTTCTTCGCGTTTCAGGCGGTTGATGACCTTGACGCCCATGAAAATCGCGAAGGCGACGATGATGAAGTCGAGGATAGTCTGGATGAATTTGCCATAGGCCATCACCACCGCCGGTATGTCGCCTTCGGCGGCCTTGAGGGTGACCGCGAGGTCGCTGAAATCGACGCCGCCGATCAGCAAACCGATCGGTGGCATGATCACGTCACCTACAAAAGATGAAACGATTTTGCCAAAGGCGGCGCCGATAATGATACCGACGGCCATATCGACGACATTCCCTTTGACCGCGAAGGCCTTGAATTCATTGAGCACGCCCATGGTTTATTCCTTGTAACAGATGAGTTGGGTAAACGCAGTGTAATTCAGCTATGCGCTTCATGCTCCGCGCTGCTGCAACAGACTGCGGTTATACCGAATAGTTTTGTCGTTTTCTCTGCCCGCCGGGGCGTCCGAGGTCGGCTATGATGGTGCCTTTTTCCAGAGGACCGTCCCCATGGCCAAGGCCAAGCGCATGTACGGCTGCACCGAGTGCGGCGCGACCTTTCCGAAATGGGCCGGGCAATGCGCTGAATGCGGTGCCTGGAACACCCTGGTCGAGACCGTGCTCGAGAGTGGCGCGGCCGCAGCACCGAGCGGGCGCACCGGCTGGGCCGGGCAGCAGGCGCAGATCAAGACCCTGGCCGAAGTCAGTGTCGAGGAAATCCCGCGCTTCACTACCGCCAGTGCCGAACTCGACCGGGTACTCGGCGGCGGCCTGGTCGACGGTTCGGTGGTGCTGATCGGTGGTGATCCGGGCATCGGCAAGTCGACCATCCTCCTGCAGACCCTGTGCAACATCGCTACGCGCATGCCGGCGCTGTACGTCACCGGCGAAGAGTCCCAGCAGCAGGTGGCGATGCGCGCCCGGCGCCTGGGCCTGCCCCAGGACAAGCTGCGGGTGATGACCGAAACCTGTATCGAGACCATCATCGCCACCGCCCGGCTGGAGAAGCCCAAGGTGATGGTCATCGACTCGATCCAGACCATCTTCACCGAGCAGTTGCAGTCGGCGCCTGGCGGTGTTTCCCAGGTGCGCGAAAGCGCAGCCTTGCTGGTGCGTTATGCCAAGCAGAGCGGCACGGCGATCTTCCTCGTCGGTCACGTGACCAAGGAAGGCGCGCTGGCCGGGCCACGGGTGCTCGAGCACATGGTCGATACCGTGCTGTATTTCGAGGGCGAATCCGACGGCCGCTTGCGTTTGCTGCGCGCGGTGAAAAACCGTTTTGGCGCGGTCAACGAGCTGGGCGTGTTCGGCATGACCGACCGTGGCCTGAAGGAAGTCTCCAACCCATCGGCGATCTTTCTTACGCGTGCCCAGGAAGAAGTACCGGGCAGCGTGGTCATGGCCACCTGGGAAGGTACCCGGCCGATGCTGGTGGAGGTTCAGGCCCTGGTCGATGACAGCCACCTGTCCAACCCGCGGCGGGTCACCCTGGGCCTGGACCAGAACCGCCTGGCCATGCTGCTGGCGGTGCTGCATCGCCATGGCGGCATTCCTACCCATGACCAGGACGTGTTCCTCAACGTGGTCGGCGGGGTCAAGGTGCTGGAGACGGCCTCCGACCTGGCGCTGATGGCGGCGATCATGTCCAGCCTGCGCAACCGCCCGCTGGACAACGGCCTGCTGGTGTTTGGCGAGGTTGGCTTGTCTGGCGAAGTGCGCCCGGTGCCGAGCGGCCAGGAGCGTTTGAAGGAAGCGGCCAAGCATGGCTTCAAGCGCGCCATCGTGCCCAAGGGCAACGCCCCGAAGGAAGCGCCGCCTGGGCTGCAGGTGATTGCCGTGACCCGACTTGAACAGGCGCTGGACGCGCTGTTCGAGTGATCTTCGCGTCCCGGCACGTGCAAGGCGTGTCGGGGTGAAGTTGCAACTGATTCTCACTAACGAGTAGCATACCGCCTTCTTTCCGGCCATCCACAGGGAGTTCGCGTGGCGGAGTCCGACTTGAAGCGGCTGTTCCTCAAGCACGCGAAAACCTTGCAGGGGTTGCTGACGCGCAAGGTGCGTGACCCGCAGCTGGCTGCCGACCTGGTGCAGGAAAGTTTCCTGCGCCTGGCCGAGCAACAGGGCCGCGAACGAATCGACAACACCCCGGCCTACCTGTATCGCACCGCGCACAACCTGATGATCGATCATGTGCGCCAGCAGCAACGGCGAAAGACCGATTCGGTGCCCCACGAAGCACTGGAAACCATCGTCGAAGACAGCGCGGGCCTGGACGAAAACGCCGCCACCGAGCAGCACATGCGCCGCCTGCGCCGGGCCCTGGCCGACTTGCCGCCACGCACCCAGGAAGTGTTTCGTCTGAACCGCCTTGAGGGCATGACCCACGCCGAGGTGGCGCGGGCGCTGGATATTTCCGACAGCTCGGTACAGAAGCATCTGGCCAAGGCCCTGGCCTATGTGATGCAGTGTCTGCAGGAACCAGGATGACGAACGGTTTACTGGGAAATGCGCCTTCAGACGTCAGCACTCACATAACCAGAATTCGAGAGAACCGTGTGACCAGCCAGAACTCGCCAGAGCAAGCCATTCGCGAGCAGGCCGCCGAGTGGGCGGTGCTGCGCTGCGCCGGCCCGTTGAACCCCGAGCAGACGCAGGCGCTGGCGCGCTGGCTGGCCTGTGATCCGCGCCATGCCCAGGCGCTGGATTTTGCCCAGGCGACCTGGGCTGATCTCGGCCGTCTTGGGCGCATGCACCAGTCCGCGCCAATGGCAGCCCCGGCGCTGGCTCGGCCACTGGCCGGGCGTCGGCGCCGTTCACGCCTGCGCTGGGCGCTGAGTACGGCGGCGCTGCTGGTGCTGGCGGTAGTGGGCGTGGAGCAGGCGCCGAGCCTGGCGCTGGCATTGCGCGCCGACTACACCACGGCCAAGGGTGAGGTTCGCCAGGTGACGCTGCCCGATGGCAGCCAGGTCGACCTCGACAGCCAGAGTGGCATCGAGCTGGCCTATAACGACAGTGAGCGCCGCGTGCGCCTGTTGGCCGGTGAAGCAGTGTTCACCGTTGCAGCGGTTTCTGGCGCTGAACAACGGCCCTTTGTGGTCGAGCGGGCAGGGGGCAGCAGTCGCGCCCTGGGCACGCGTTTCGTGGTGGGCCCCGAGCCTGACGGCGGCACCTGGGTCGGCATGCTCGAACACAGTGTCGCCGTGACCTTGCAGGCCACCCCGCACGCGGGCAGTTCCGAGCAGGTGCTCAAGGAAGGCCAAAGCCTGCGCTACGACGCCGCCCATGGCATTCGCCCATGGCCTGAGCAGGACGTGCGTCGCGCCAGCGCCTGGCAGCGCGGCGTGCTGGTGTTCGAGCGCGAACCGCTGGCCGAGGTGGCCGCACAGCTCAATCGCTATCGCAGCGGTCATGTGCTGATCAGCGACCAGGCCCTGGCCCGGCGTGAGGTCAGCGGCATGTTTCGCCTGGATAACCTCGATGCCGCGCTGGCCATGTTGACTGAAGAGCTCAAGGCCAGCCGCCTCGACCTGCCCGGGCTGACGCTGATCTATTGATCGCTGCGCCGGCGATTGTCGGTTGTGCTGTTTTCCACGAAACTGGCGTTTTGACAACGATCTCAAGGCAGGGATATGGCCAGTGGTTTTCTCGCGTGTGTTGCTTCATCCATCTGTGGCGCCTTGCTGCTCGGAGTGTCCAGCACTCACGTGCTGGCGGCCGACGACCTGGTGCAATTCGATCCCGCTACGTGCGAGTTCGGCGCAAAGCTTGAGCCGTACTACGACAAGGCCATCGCCAAACGTCAGGCGTTGCCTGCCCAGGCGCAGGAAGAGGAGGTGAGCTACCCGGTCGATCTGCCCTTCCACGGCATCAAGGTCACAGCGGTGTTCATCGGCTATGAATGGCACGGGATCTACTTCGATGCGCCGCCCGAGCAGGTGCGTTCGCTGTTTCGCCAACTGGGCTACCGCGTGGCCGAAGACGGTGACATGTCGGCCAGTGGTGATGAGGTCGCGGTCACCGCATCGATCATCGAAACCAGCGACAAGGCCCGCCAACAAGGGCTGTCGGCGCTCACCTGCGGCGTCTGAAACAAGCACCCTGAAATTCTTTTGAATTTTCGTTACTGACTTTTCCCGCGTTGCACGTCTGTTTGTTGAGATTGATTTTCATTACTAGAAAACGCCAACACAGCGAGCAACAGACGTGAGCAATCAACAACAACGACGCACCCGGCCGTTCGGTCGGGTAGCCCTTGCCAGCAGCCTGATGCTGGCGGCCTGGACCTTGCCGATGGGGATCGGTAGCGTGCAGGCCGCCGAGCCCGCTCACCCGAGCCAAACTACTGCCCTGATCCGCTTTGACATTCCCGCCCAGGCGCTGGACAGCGCCGTGCTGGCCTTCGCCGAACAGGCTGGGGTCCAGGTGTTTTTCGACAGCCGCAAACTGGCTGGCCTGCGCAGTGAGGGTTTGCGCGGCGAGCACTCGGCCCAGCAAGGGCTAGGCCTGTTGTTGTGCGGTTCGCCCGTGCGCTATCGCTTCAGCGGCACTGACCGGGTCGGCCTGGAGCGGGTCAGTGATGATGGCCAGACCCTCGAGCTGGGTACCACCCATGTCGACTCCAACAGCGATGCCGACTGGGTCTACCAGACGCCGCGTTCGGTCAGCGTCATCACCCGCGAGCAGATCGACAAGCGCCCACCGCGCCACGCCGCTGACATGCTCGAAGAAACCGCCGGCGTCTACACCGCGGTCAACCAACGCGACCCCGGGCTGTCGGTGAACATCCGCGGCGTGCAGGACTATGGCCGGGTCAACATGAACATCGACGGCATGCGCCAGAACTTCAACGTCAACGGCCATCAGCAGCGCAACGGGGTGATGTTCATCGACCCGGAGTTCATCAGCTCCATCGAGATCGAAAAAGGTACCCAGGCGGGCATGGGCGGTGCTGGTGTTATTGGCGGTATTGCCAGCTTCAACACGGTCCAGGCCCGTGATTTTCTCGGCCCCGACAAGGAGTACGGTGGCCGCCTGCGCGCCGGCAACGGCATCGGTGAGCTGGGCAATGGCACAAACTTCAATGGCAGCGCATTGTTTGCCTTCGGCAATGAGCTAGGCGATGTACTGCTGGGCGTCAGTGAGCGGCACTTCGGTGATTACCGCGCCGGCACCAACAACGCTGACAACCTCGGCACCCAGATCCGCGGCAAGACCAGCTACCCCGAAGCCTGGAAGGACTGGCTGCACTCCGAGGTCGGCGAGACCGGTAGCGTCACGCGCTCGCAACTGCTCAAGCTGGGCCTGAACCTGCCCAACGACCAGCGCCTGCAGCTCAACTACATGGAAACCGACACGGACAGCAAAGACGCCTGGACCTATTACGACAATCAGACTCGGCAGTTCTATTACAAGCGCACCGGCAGCAGTGATTTCAACGCCCGCAACGCCTCGCTCGACTACAGCTACAGCCCGGACAACGACCTGGTCGATCTGAAGGCCAAGCTGTATTTCGTTTCGACCCGCCAGGATCGCTGGAACGCCGGTAATGACGCCTCGGCCAGCAGCAACAACCGCGTCGAGGCGTATGACGATCGTTTTCAGACCGATACCTGGGGCCTGCAACTGGAAAATACTTCGCGCTTCTATTTGGGGGACGCCGACAAGCTCACCTTTAACTACGGCACCGAATTCTTCCAGGATCGCTTCAAACCGAAAACCGATCGGGTCCCGGCACTCAACGAACAGGCTTTGCCTTACGTTCAGGGGGCCACGCCTGAAGGCAAGCGCATCATGGCCAGCCTGTTCGGCGATGTGCAGTACGAGCATGGCGACTGGCTGACGGTCGATGCCGGATTGCGCTACGACCGTTACCGCCTCACCGGCGAAACCGGCATCACCACCTGGATGTACCCAAGGGGTGTCACGGGTGAAAACCTTCAACGCGTGCAGACTCACCTGATCTTTGACGAAGAACAGGAGCAGGGCCGTTTCTCGCCCACCTTCGGCATTGCGCTGAAGCCCGGTGTCGACTGGATGCAGGTCTACACCCGCTGGGGACGTGGCTGGCGTCCGCCGTCAGTGACTGAAGTATTCATGAGCGGTCGTCCCCATGGTGGCGGTAGCGAGATGCTCTATCCCAACCCCTTCCTCAAGCCCGAGGAGTCGCACAACTGGGAACTGGGGGTGAACCTGTTCAAGGAGTCGCTGCTGCAGGAAGGTGATCGCTTTGGCGCCAAGGTCGCCTATTTCGACACCCGCATCGACAATTTCTCGTTCATGGATGTCAACGCCGATGTGCCCGGCGCCTCTGCACTGGGGACTTCACTCGGGCGCTCGGCCTATCAGAACAACCTGGAGCAGACGCGTTTTCGCGGGGTCGAATACAGCCTCGACTACGACGCCGGGCGTTACTACAGCCAGCTCAGTTATACCCACATGATTGGCAGCAACGATTTCTGCTCCAAGCAGTTGTACATGGGGGGAGGGCAGCGCCTGGTCAGCGCCGGGACGGTGCTGCGCCCGGTGCGGGTCGGCAGCCGCGTGATCATGTTGCCAGTGCGCGTTTCGCGGGCCGAGGACGCTGCCGACCTCGATCAGACAGTCAGCTGCGGTCACATCATGGGCAACGCCAGCTACATGCCGGCAGACCGAGGGTCGCTGACGGTCGGCATGCGCTTTCTTGACCGCACCCTCGATGTCGGCGCCCGCCTGCGTTACAGCAAGGGCAATGGTGAGAACCTCAACGACCACGGCTACCGCCTGATCGACCAGGCGCAGTGGCCCAAATACAAGGTCTACGACCTGTACGCCAGCTACTGGATGACGCCGAGCCTGAACCTCGCGCTGTCGCTGGAGAACGCCACCGACGAAGCCTACTTCGTGGCCATGGGCGACACCGACAACCTGTCGCTGGCCCGCGGCCGGACCTTGAGCGGGATGCTCGAATACAAATTCTGATCCACACCGGGTTTGCCCATGTCGGGCGACACGAAGGCAGGGAATACGCCTTCGCAATCATGCAATGCAACGAGGAACCGTTATGACTCTTTCCGTTACGTACGATGCCGCCTTCTCCAGCTCGTCGATCGATGACTACCTGGCGTTCTGGACTTCGGGCTTCGTCACTGCAGGTCATGGACAAAGCAATACCGGCGGCTTCAGCAACGGCAGCCTGAGCGGCGACCAGTACGCTACCCATGGTAGCCAGGGCTCCGACTACGCATTCATCGCCGACAGCAACACTGCCAATGGTCTGCACTATGTGTTCGACCGCGGCCTGCCAGCCGGTGACAACCTCAACCACTACCTGTGGGGCGAACTGGACAACGTTTCCCTGGGCCAGGTGCTGGGCGGTGGTAGCGGTAGCGACTTCACCCTGAGCAACTACGTGGTCAGCTTCAATGGCCTGGATCTGGATGCGGCGCTGGGTGCCGGTCGTGCTGGCAACGAAGTACAGAGCGTGATCTACGGCCTGATGCAGGGCAACACCTCGGCCCTGGAAGGCGTGCTGGACAACCTGCTGGCCGGTTACGGCGTGTCCACCGACGACAGCTTCGACGTGGTCAGTGCTGCGTTGGCTGCCGGCCCGCTGAGCGTGGCCTCGGCCGATGTCGTGGGTGTCCAGGCCCTGGCTGAAGACTTCGCCCTGGCCGCCTGACCCCAGGTAAAAAAAGCGAATGGAAGATCACTCCTCCATTCGCTGCTTGCTTACCCCGCCGCCTGCGTCTTTGCCGGGCCCAGGTGGCGGTGGTGCGAATTCTGCGAGCCTGCGCCGGCGAGGTCAATCGCCCGCAGGCTTGCCCTGTCGAGGACGTTCATGAAATCCACCCGCTCCCGCCCTGCCAACGAAGTGTTGCAGGCGCTCAAGGCCTGCCGCGCCGGCTTTGCCAACATCGGCCTGTTCACTGCGGTGATCAACTTGCTGATGCTGGCGCCGGCGCTGTACATGCTGCAGGTCTACGACCGGGTGCTGTCCTCGGGCAACGAGATGACCCTGCTGATGCTCAGCCTGATGGTGCTGGGCTTGTTCGCCTTCATGGGCCTGCT
This sequence comes from Pseudomonas sp. NPDC087612, assembly GCF_044743505.1. Taxonomy (NCBI): domain Bacteria; kingdom Pseudomonadati; phylum Pseudomonadota; class Gammaproteobacteria; order Pseudomonadales; family Pseudomonadaceae; genus Pseudomonas; species Pseudomonas sp. NPDC087612. Next base: position 413,678 of record NZ_JBIUWO010000005.1, on the reverse strand, counting down.
GGAATGGGTACGCAGCCTGGTGGTGATCCGCCTTGGCACGCAAATGGACATGCGCTTGAACCCGCGGGTGTTCGAGGCCGCTTACCAAGCCAGTCTGGCCGGCCACAAGGGTACAGCGAACCAGGTGCTGAGCGACCTGACCACCTTGCGCCAGTTCGCCACCGGCCAGGCGCTGTTCGCCTTTTTCGATGCGCCGTGGTTCCCGGTGTACCTGTTGGTGATGTTTCTGTTCAGCCCGTGGCTGGGCTTGATGGCGCTGGTGGGCGCGGTGCTGTTGACGATTCTCGCCTGGGTCAACGAGCGCCTGACTCAGGCGCCGTTCGCCGAAGCCGGGCAGTTGGCGCAGCAGGCCGGGCAACAGGCTGGCGCCAACCTGCGCAATGCCGAAGTGATGGAAGCCATGGGCATGCTGGCGGCGGTGCGCCAGCGCTGGGCCAGCTTGCACCATGGTTTTCTCCTGCGCCAGAACCTGGGCAGCGAGCGCACGGCGGCAGTGACTGCGGTGTCCAAGAGCCTGCGCCTGACCCTGCAATCGCTGGTGCTGGGCCTGGGCGCGTGGCTGGCGATCGAGCAACTGATTACCCCGGGGATGATGATCGCCGGCTCCATCCTTATGGCCCGGGTGCTGGCGCCAATCGACCAATTGATTGCCGTGTGGCGCCAGTGGGGTTCGGCCCGCCAGGCCTATGAGCGCTTGCACAGCTTGCTCAGCGAGCAACCGCCGCGTGCGCTCGGCATGCCGTTGCCGGCACCCAGCGGGCGCTTGCTGGTGGAGCAACTCAGCGCCCTGCAGCCGGGCACGCGCAAGCCATGCCTGGCCAACCTCGGCTTCGAACTGGCGGCCGGCGACAGCCTGGGCATCATTGGTGCGTCGGGCTCAGGCAAGTCGACCCTGGCGCGCTTGCTGGTTGGCGCGGCGCCTCCGGCTGCCGGCAAGGTGCGTCTGGATGGCGCCGAGCTACAGCAATGGGACAAGGGCCTGCTCGGCGCGCACATCGGTTACCTGCCCCAGGACGTGCAGTTGTTCGCCGGCAGCATTGCCGAGAATATCGCCCGCTTGGGTGAAGTCGATTCGCACCAGGTGGTGGCTGCTGCGCAACTGGCCGGTGTCCACGAGCTGATCCTGAAACTGCCCAACGGCTATGACACCCAGCTTGGTGAAGGCGGGGCGGGGCTCTCCGGTGGCCAGCGCCAGCGCATCGGCCTGGCCCGAGCGCTATACGGCCTACCCGCACTGATCGTGCTCGATGAACCCAACTCCAACCTCGATGACTTCGGCGAACGCGCCTTGCTCGAGGCGATCCGCCAGGTCAAGGCGCAACAGCGCACGCTGATCCTGATTACCCACAAATCCAGCCTGCTGGCCGCAGTAGACAAGCTGCTGGTGCTGCAGAACGGCCAGATGCAGGCCTTCGGCCCGACCGCGCGGGTGCTGCAGGATTTGCAGCGCAGCCACAAACCAGCCGGCATTCCCACGCCTGCTCCGACTCCGGCGCTGCGCAGCGCGGCCAGCGTCAGCATGAGCTATGGCACCCCGAGATCCTGATCATGACCGCCCCTCAGTCGCTTCACGCTCAAGCCATTCCCGACAACCTGCTGAGCCTCGATGCCCGCCGTCACAGCCGCCTGGGCCGCTGGCTGGTGATCGGCGGCTTTGGCGGTTTCATCCTCTGGGCAGCCCTGGCGCCGCTGGACAAAGGCGTGCCGGTGGCGGGCAACGTGGTGGTCGCCGGCAGCCGCCAGGCGGTGCAGCATCCCACCGGCGGCACTATCGAACGCCTGCTGGTGCACGATGGCGACAGCGTCAGCGCCGGCCAGGTGCTGGTGCAGATGGACGCCACCCAGGCCCAGGCCCAGCATGATTCGTTGCGGGTGCAATACGTCAACGCCCGGGCCAGCGAGGCGCGCCTGCAAGCTGAGCGTGACGGCTTGGAAAGCATCAATTTCCCGGCCGAGTTGCAGGCACTGGTCAGCGAGCCATGGGTCGCCACCGCCCTGGAACTGCAACGCCAGTTGCGCAGCAGCCGCCGCCAGTCGCTGAACATGGAGCTGGCCGGCCTGCGCGAAAACATCGCCGGCGCCGAGGCCATGCTGGCTGGCGTGCAGGGCTCGATGAGCCACAAGCAGGAACAGCGCGCCGCGCTTGCCGAGCAATTGCAGGGCCTGCGCGAACTGGCCCGTGACGGCTATATCCCGCGCAACCGCCTGCTCGACAGCGAACGCCTTTACGCGCAGATCAACGGCGCGATTTCCGAAGACCTGGGCAATATCGGCCGCAGCCGCCGCCAGGTCCTGGAGTTGAAACTGCGCATGGCCCAACGTCAGCAGGAATACCAGCGCGAAGTCGGCCAGCAGCTGAGCGACATGCAGTCCAGTGCTGAAGACCTCGGCAACCGCCTGCGCAGCGCCGCCTTCGAACTGGCCAACACCCAGCTGCGCGCCCCGGCCAGCGGCACGGTGGTGGGCCTGAGCGTGTTCACCAATGGCGGGGTGATTGCCCGTGGTCAGCAACTGATGGAGATCGTCCCGATGGACGCGCCCTTGCTGATCGATGCTCGCGCCCCGGTGGAGCTGGTCGATCGCCTGCATCCGGGCCTGCCGGTAGAGATCATGTTCGTCGCCTTCAACCAGAGCAAAACTCCGCGGGTCGATGGCGAACTGACCCTGGTCTCGGCCGATCGCCTGGTCGATGAGCAAACCCAGCAACCTTACTACCAGGTGCGCGCCAGGGTCAGCGATGCCGGCTTGCAGCAACTGGCCGGCCAGGACATTCGCCCCGGCATGCCGGTGCAAGCCTTCGTGCGTACCGGCGAGCGCTCGATGCTCAATTATCTGTTCAAGCCGTTGACCGACCGGGTGCATGTCGCCCTGGCGGAGGAATGATGTCGATGCGTGCGATGTGCTGCCTGCTGTTGCTGGGTGCCAGCCTTTCGGCCGCCGCCGTCGACCTGGGCGATGCCTATGCCCTGGCGGTGCGTAACGATCCGGTCTTCCATGCCGCCATCGCCGAACGCGATGCCGGCCTTGAGAGCCGCGCCATTGGCCGCGCGGCGCTGCTGCCGAACCTGTCCTACCGCTACAACAACGCCCGCAACGACTCCGAAGTGACCCAGACCAACGCCCGCGGCAACGTCACCAGCCAGCGTGACTACCGCAGCTATTCCTCGACCCTGACCTTGCAACAGCCGCTGTTCGACTATGGCGCCTGGGCCGAGTACCGCCAGGGCGTGGCCAAGGCGCTGTTGGCCGACGAGCGCTTTCGCAGCCGCAGCCAGGAACTGGCGGTGCGGGTGTTCGCCGCCTACAGTGAAGCCTTGTTCGCCAAGGAACAGATCGCCCTGGCCCAGGCCCAGCGGCGCGCTTATGCCGAGCAACTGCAATTGAACCGGCGCCTGCTCAAGGGCGGCGAGGGCACCCGCACCGACCTGCTGGAAACCCAGGCCCGTTACGAACTGGCCCAGGCCCAGGAAATCGAAGCCAGCGACAACCTCGATGCGGCCTTGCGGAGCCTGCAGGCGATCATCGGCGAACCGCTGGAAGTCGCCGACCTGGCGCCCTTGAGTGGCGAATTTCGCGTTCAACCTTTGCAGCCCCTGGGTTTTGAAAGCTGGCGCGACCTGGCGGTTGCCCACAACGCCGAGCTGGCCTCCCAACGACACGCCCTGGTCGCCGCCGACTACGCCGTCGAGCGCCAGCGCGCCGGTCACCTGCCAACGTTGAGCGCCTACGCCAGCAGCGGCAAATCCAGCTCAAGCTCGGAAAGCAGCTACGACCAGCGCTATGACACCGACAGCATCGGCATCCAGATCAGCCTGCCGCTGTTCGCCGGCGGCGGGGTGTCGGCCGCGACCCGCCAGGCAGCTGCCGAGCGTGACAGTGCGCGTTTCAGCCTCGACGGGCAGATCGCCGATACCGTCAACCAGCTGCGCAAGCAATTCAATCTCTGCGCCAGCAGCACGGCGAAGATCCGTGCCTATGAACTGGCAGTCAAATCCGCCCGCGGCTTGATTAGCGCTACGCGCAGAAGCGTGGCCGGCGGTGAGCGGGTCAACCTCGACGTGCTCGATGCCGAGCAGCAGCTCTACAGCGCCCGCCGCGACCTGGCCCAGGCGCGCTACGACTACCTGCGCGCCTGGCTGCAGTTACGTTATCTGGCCGGGGTGCTGGAGCCGCAGGATTTGCAGCAATTGAATGGCTATTTTAAGAGTCGCTCGCAGGGCCTGGCGGGACGCTGAGATCAGCTTGCCGTTTGACTTGCAGCAATCAGGCGTTTGACTTGTCGTTCGCCAGGTTTTGACATAATTGCTTAGCTGCTTTGTTGGTATGTCCAATAAAAACGGGGCTTTCATGTGCTATGTTTTGACTTGCTGTGGAAGCGCTCTAGAGATGATTTGACATGCCGACTTTCAAACACCGCGAACTGGAACTGCTCAACCCTTCCTTCGATTCGCCGTTGGTGGATGTCTTGACGGAGCTTGAGCACTTACGCCGCTATCAGCTTGCGGGGACCACGCCTGCCAGTCTGTTCTTTCAGCTCAAGAGTATTTTCCACCTTCTGGAAAGCTTGGGTTCGGCACGAATCGAAGGTAATCACACGACACTTGCGGATTACGTCGAAAGCAAAGTGGAGGGGACTGATTCAGCATCGGACCAGCTTCGCGAAGTATCCAATATCGAAAAGGCGATGACTTTCGTTGAGGATCATTTCAGTGAGGCAGATGACGTAGGCCTGCACCTGCTGCGTGAGTTGCATGCCATTACCGTCGACGATCTCGACAGAGAAGGCGATCGAACCCCAGGGAGTTTTCGCTCGGGCCAGGTACGTATTGCCCAGTCGAAGCATTTCCCGCCCGATGCAGTGCAGGTTCAAGGTTATATGGAGGAGCTGGTAGCCTTCATCAATCGTAGGGATCCGCAAAAGTACGATCTGATGAAGGTGGCAATCGCTCATCATCGATTCGGCTGGATTCACCCGTTCAGTAATGGCAATGGCCGTGTGGTGCGATTGCTGACCTATGTGATGTTGATCAAGTACGGATTCAACGTCGCTGCTGGCGGGCGTTTGCTCAACCCCACGGCGGTGTTCTGCAATGACCGTGAGCGCTATTACGAGATGCTTGGCGAGGCAGATTCAGGCACCGCCGAAGGGTTGGAGCGCTGGTGCGAGTATGTTCTGAGGGGCATTCTCGACGAACTCAGGAAGCTGGATCGATTGTTGGACTACAGCTATCTGAAACAGGCCATCCTGGCACCAGCCCTGGCCCACGCCCGTGAGCGGACATTACTTACCGAGCTTGAGTACGGAGTCCTGCGCTTGTTGCTCGACAGTGACGGTGCAATTGCCAGGTCGAGTGATCTGGCCGCAGCGATGCCAGGGCTCAAGGGCCCTCAACGCACGTACCAGATCAAAAAACTGGTTGAGCGTGGCATGCTTGTCCCCATCAAGCCCAACGCACGACAATACACATTGGGCTTTTCGCACAGCTATCTATTGCGCGGAGTAATACGTGCGTTGACTAACGAGGGATTCATCACCCAGCAGCTGTCATCGGCGCAACACTAGCGACTCGATAGAAAAGGCCGGTGCATGTGCACCGGCCCCGAAGATTCAACCGCTAACTCATTCAGTGTTCCGAAACCGTCTCTCGTCGCGCCGGCGGTTCTCCATGCTCGCCCTCGCTCATCACCGGCACTTCTATGCCCTCGGCGTTGAACAGCTTGCCATCTTCGAAGTAGTCACCATCGCGCAGGGCAGAGATGTCCGAGTAGTGGATGGTGCGTTCGTAAGCGGCAGCGAACACCGACTGCTGGTCGGAGTTGCCGGTGGTGAAGTGGTTGAACACCAGGTTGAGGACGATAGCCATGATCGCTGCCGAGCTGATGCCGGAGTGGAAGATGGTCTCGAACCAGTTGGGGAACTGCGCGTAGAAGTTCGGCGCAGCGATCGGGATCATGCCAAAGCCCAGGGAGGCGGCGACGATGATCAGGTTGACGTTGTTCTTGTAGCTGACCTTGGACAGGGTGCGGATACCGCTGGCGGCAACGGTTCCGAACAGCACGATGCCGGCGCCACCGAGTACCGAGGTCGGCACCGCGGCAATCACCCGGCCCATGATCGGCAGCAGGCCGAGCACTACCAGGATCACCCCGCCGGTGGCCACCACGTAGCGGCTCTTGACCCCGGTCACGGCCACCAGGCCGACGTTCTGGGCGAAGGCGCTCTGGGTGAAGGAGCCGAAGATCGGCGCCAGGATGCTCGAGGCCATGTCGGCGCGCAGGCCGTTGCCCAGGCGTTTGGAGTCGACCTTGGTGTCGATGATTTCACCGACTGCGAGGATGTCCGCCGAGGTTTCCACCAGGGTCACCATGATCACGATGCACATCGACAGGATGGCGGCGATGTGGAAGGTCGGCATGCCGAAGTGGAACGGCGTCGGCATCGCCACCAGCGGGCCGTCGAGGACCTTGCTGAAATCAGCCATGCCCAGCGACCAGGCGATCAGGGTGCCGATGACCATGGCCAGGAGGATCGACAGCCGCGAGATAGTCGCGCTGCCCAGCTTGCTCAGCACCAGGACGATGACGAAGGTCAGCCCGGCCAGGCCGATGTTGGCCATGCTGCCGAAATCCGGGGCCTTGCTGTTGCCGCCCATGACCCAGCGCGCGGCCACTGGCATCAGGGTCAGGCCGATGGTGGTGATGACGATGCCGGTCACCAGCGGTGGGAAGAACTTGGTGATCCGCGAGAACACCGGGGTAATCAGAAAGCCGATCAGCGACGCCGCCATGACCGCGCCCAGTACCCCGGGCAAGCCACCGCCACCTTCACTGCTGAGAATTGCGCCCATGGTTGCTACACCGGCGAACGACACGCCCTGCACCAGCGGCAGCTGGCAACCGAACCACGGCAGGCCGAGGGTTTGCAGCAGGGTGGCGAGGCCACCGGCAAACAGCGAGGCGGCGATCAGCAGGCCGATGTCGGCAGGGCCCAGGCCGGCCGCCTGGCCGAGGATCAACGGCACGGCGACGATACCGCCGTACATGGTCAGAACATGCTGCAGGCCATAAGCCAGGTTGGCGCCAAGGCCCAGGTTCTCGTCTTCGGGACGCTGGGCTGAAGACGTGCTAGGGGAGGACGTATTCATGGGGCAAGTTCTCAGTTTTATTGTTGTGGCGCTACTGTAGACAAGTCCTACACGTTAATGCCAGAACAATTGTATACAATTTTTAGATTTGCGTAGGAACAGTCCTACCCATGGTTTGGCTTCAGGGCTGGATGCAGATTCTGTTCCAAGAGCCACAGGCCAGCGCCACAGGGCCTCGTGCGGGCACCGTGGGGCTGGCTATAAAGCTGTCCAAACGGACAAGAAAGGTATTTGGGGGAAGGTAGGTAGGAAGCTAAGAGTTTCTAAACTTCGATCAGTTGGTGGAACTCGCGCTCCAGTTCGGTGCGATCGGCCAGATTTAGCTCGATCAGGCGGCACAGATGCTCCAGCGAAGGCAGGTCGATGTGCAGGCAGATAAAGCCGAGCTGCTGTTCATCGATATGGCGCAGTTGCACCTGCATCTCGACCTGCGCGCCTTCACCCAGGTGAATCACCGCATCGAACAGCTCTTCGAGGTCGGCGTCCCAGGGTTCGGGGTATTCGATCAATATGCCCTTGAGGGAGATGTCCAGCAGGCTGACCTGCCAACGGTGTTCGCCTTGCACCAGTTCGGTGGGGGCGTCGAAGGCAATGCGTTTGAAACGTCGACGTTCTTGGTGGTCGCTCATGTTCAGGCACTCCGGGGTTCTTCCTGACTATAGCTCAGCACTTGCCAAGGCCCGCGCAAGGGCGCATAACGAGATTTGTTCAACCACGCTGGAGGGCTCTAGACCAACGTGGGGGCTGGCCTTTCCTGCCAGTATCGCTAGACTCGAAAGGCTGTCTTTTATCCACTAGCTGGAAGCAAACCATGAACAACAATAATAGCCTGCTACGCCACATTCCGTGGCTGGCGCTGGCAGTCATAGGAGCCTGTGCGCTGGGTGTGGTCGCCCTGCGTCGTGGCGAGGCCATCAACGCCTTGTGGATCGTCGTCGCCTCGGTGGCCATCTACCTGGTCGCCTACCGCTACTACAGCCTGTTCATCGCCACCAAGGTGATGCAGCTGGACCCGCGTCGGGCCACCCCGGCGGTGGTCAACAACGACGGTCTGGACTACGTGCCGACCAACAAACACATTCTTTTCGGTCACCACTTCGCCGCGATTGCCGGCGCCGGCCCGTTGGTCGGTCCTGTGCTGGCGGCGCAGATGGGCTACCTGCCCGGTACCCTCTGGCTGATTGCCGGGGTGGTGCTGGCCGGTGCGGTACAGGACTTCATGATCCTGTTCCTCTCCACCCGCCGCAACGGCCGCTCGCTGGGTGACATGGTCCGTGAAGAAATGGGCCGTATCCCGGGAACCATCGCCCTGTTCGGCTGCTTCCTGATCATGATCATCATCCTCGCGGTGCTGGCGCTGATCGTGGTCAAGGCCCTGGCCGAGAGCCCGTGGGGCATGTTCACGGTGATGGCGACCATCCCGATCGCGATGTTCATGGGCATCTACATGCGCTACATCCGCCCGGGCCATATCGGCGAGATCTCGCTGATCGGCGTGGTGCTGCTGTTGCTGTCGATCTGGCTGGGGGGCCAGGTTGCCGCCGACCCGGTCTGGGGCCCGGCGTTCACCTTCACCGGCGTGCAGATCACCTGGATGCTGGTGGGCTACGGTTTCGTTGCCGCAGTACTGCCGGTATGGCTGGTGCTGGCGCCGCGTGACTACCTGTCGACCTTCCTCAAGATCGGCACCATCGTTGGCCTGGCCATCGGCATCCTGATCATCGCCCCGGAGCTTAAAATGCCGGCGCTGACCCAGTTCACCGACGGTACCGGCCCGGTGTGGAAGGGCACACTGTTCCCGTTCCTGTTCATTACCATCGCCTGTGGCGCGGTATCGGGCTTCCATGCGCTGATCTCCTCGGGGACCACGCCCAAGCTGCTGGATAACGAAGTCAACGCCCGCTACATCGGCTACGGCGGCATGCTCATGGAGTCGTTCGTGGCGATCATGGCCATGGTTGCCGCTTCGGTGATCGAGCCAGGCGTGTACTTCGCCATGAACAGCCCGGCCGCGGTGGTCGGCTCTGATGTCGTCTCGGTAGCGCAAACCGTCAGCAGCTGGGGCTTTGCCATTACCCCCGATGCGCTGGAAGCGGTCGCCAAGGACATCGGCGAGCACACCATCCTGGCCCGTGCCGGCGGTGCGCCGACCCTGGCAGTGGGTATCGCGCAGATCCTTCATCAGGTGCTGCCGGGTGAAAACACCATGGCCTTCTGGTACCACTTCGCGATCCTGTTCGAGGCGCTGTTCATCCTCACAGCGGTGGACGCCGGTACCCGTGCCGGGCGCTTCATGCTCCAGGACCTGCTGGGCAGCTTCGTGCCTGCGCTCAAACGCACCGAATCGTGGGGCGCCAACCTGCTCGCCACCGCCGGTTGCGTGGCGCTCTGGGGTTACCTGCTGTACCAGGGCGTGATCGATCCGCTAGGTGGTATCAACACCTTGTGGCCGCTGTTCGGCATCTCCAACCAGATGCTCGCCGGTATCGCCCTGATGCTCGGCACCGTGGTGCTGATCAAAATGAAGCGCCAGCGCTACATCTGGGTCACCCTGCTGCCTGCGGTATGGCTGCTGATCTGCACCACCACCGCCGGCTTCATCAAGCTGTTCGACCCGAACCCGGCGGTTGGCTTCCTGGCCCTGGCCAACAAGTACAGCGCCGCGCTCGACGCCGGCCAGGTGCTGGCCCCGGCCAAGGACATCGGGCAGATGCAGCACGTGATCTTCAACGCCTACACCAACGCGGCCCTGACCGGCCTGTTCCTGTTCGTGGTCTTCAGCATTCTGTTCTTCGCCCTCAAGGTCGGCATCGCTGCCCTGGGCAAAAAAGAGCGGACTGACAAAGAGTCCCCGTTCCAGGCCCTGCCGGATGCGTAACCCAAGAGGAATGCAGTGATGTTCAACGATCTCGGTCGACTGGGTAAGTACCTGGGGCAGGCAGCCCGCCTGATGGTCGGCATGCCCGACTACGACAACTACGTCGAGCATATGCAGACCAAGCACCCGGACAAGCCGGTAATGACCTACGAGGAGTTCTTCCGCGAACGCCAGGAGGCGCGTTACGGCGGCAAGGGTGGGCCAAAGTGCTGTTGAAAAGCGGCATGCAAGGCCAGTGACAAAGCTGTGGGAGCCCGGTTCGCGCCGGGCTCCCACAGTCATTTTCAGCGTTCAGGAGTATTCGGTTTGTTACCTCCAATTCCCGTTACCGTGCTCAGCGGCTTTCTCGGCGCCGGCAAGACCACCTTGCTGCGCCACCTGCTCAAGGCCGAGCACGGCCTGAAGATTGCCGTGATCGAAAACGAATTCAGCGATGCCGGCATCGATACCCAACTGCTCGGCGATGAGCCGGTGCAGGTCATGACCCTGGCCAACGGCTGCGTGTGCTGCAGTATCCACACCGACCTGACCAAGGCGCTGTTCCTGCTGCTCGAGCGCCTGGACAGCGGCGAGATCGCCTTCGACCGGCTGGTGATCGAATGCACGGGCCTGGCCGACCCGGCGCCGGTGGCGCAAACCTTCTTCATCGATGAAGAGCTGCGCGAGCGCTACATCCTCGACGGCATCATCACCCTGGTGGATGCCGCGCACGCCGATCAGCACCTGACCCAGGCCATTGCCCAGGCCCAGGTCGGTTTTGCCGACCGCCTGCTGGTGAGCAAGACCGATCTGGTCGACGCCGCCAGCTTCCAGGCCCTGAGCGAGCGCCTGGGGCGGATCAACCGCCGTGCGCCGATCCGGGTGGTGGAACACGGCAAGATCGATCTGGCCGAGTTGCTCGATGTGCGGGGTTTCAACCTCAATGCCAGTCTGAACGTGCGACCGGTAGTAGCGGCGCCGAGTGTCGACCGGATCTCCAGCATGGTGTTGCGCACCGACAAACCGCTGGACATCGATCGCCTCAGCGACTTCATGAACCAGTTGCTGGAAGAGCACGGCAAGCAGTTGCTGCGCTACAAAGGCGTGCTGAACATTGCCGGCGAAGATCGGCGCCTGGTGTTCCAGGGGGTGCTCAAGCTTTATGGCTTTGACTGGGACAGTGAGTGGGCAGAGGGCGAGGCGCGCGAGAGTGTGATGGTGTTTATTGCCGATGATTTGCCGGAGGCGAAGATTCGCGAAGGGTTTGAGGCTTTGACTCTGTAGGAGCGGGGGTTCCCCCCCCTGCGCAGTGGGGGGGTACAATTTATTCCCGGGGCATCCCCCCCCGAAACGCGAAAAAAATCACGGGCAGAGAACGGGGGTATTTTTAAAAAA
>NZ_JBIUWO010000005.1:129764-402271 GCF_044743505.1 Pseudomonas sp. NPDC087612 | reverse complement strand
GTGTGTGTTTTTTCGCGTGTTGGTTTTTGTTTTTGTGCGGTTGGGGGGCGGGGCCCCCCGGTGGGTCCGGTGCCCCCATTCTCGCCGCGGCCCCCCCCCCCCCCGCTCCTACAGGTACAAAAAAGCCCGGCTCTAGAGCCGGGCTTTTTCACCTCACAACTGAGCTTAGTTGCCGTATACCGGCAGCTTGGCGCAGATGGCCTTGACCTTCTCGCGAACGGCGTCGATCACCGCTTCGTTGTTCAGGTCGGCGAGGATGTCGCAGATCCAGCCTGCCAGTTCTTTACACTCGGCCTCTTTGAAGCCACGAGTGGTCACAGCCGGGGTGCCGAAGCGCAGGCCGGAGGTGACGAACGGCGAACGTGGGTCGTTCGGTACCGAGTTCTTGTTGACGGTGATGAAGGCGCGACCCAGGGCGGCGTCGGCGTCTTTACCGGAGATTTCCTGCTTGATCAGCGACAGCAGGAACAGGTGGTTCTGGGTACCGCCGGAGACCACGTCAAAACCGCGCTCGATGAACACACCGGCCATGGCCTGGGCGTTCTTCACCACTTGTTGCTGGTAGGTCTTGAACTCAGGCTGCAGCGCTTCTTTGAAGCAGATGGCCTTGGCGGCGATCACGTGCTCCAGCGGGCCGCCCTGGGCGCCCGGGAATACTGCGGAGTTGAGCTTCTTCTCGATCTCGGCGTTGGCACGCGCGAGGATCAGGCCACCACGTGGACCGCGCAGGGTCTTGTGGGTAGTGGTGGTGACCACGTCGGCGAATGGCACCGGGTTCGGGTACACGCCTGCAGCGACCAGGCCGGCAACGTGGGCCATGTCGACGAACAGGTAGGCACCGACCTTGTCGGCGATTTCACGGAAGCGTGGGAAGTCGAGGATCTGCGAGTAGGCCGAGAAACCGGCAACGATCATTTTCGGCTTGTGCTCGACCGCCAGGCGCTCGACTTCGTCGTAGTCGATCAGGCCGTTGGCGTCGATGCCGTACTGAATGGCGTTGTACAGCTTGCCCGAGGAGCTGACGTTGGCGCCGTGGGTCAGGTGACCGCCGTGGGCCAGGCTCATGCCCAGGATGGTGTCGCCGGCCGACAGCAGGGCCAGGTAGACGGCGCTGTTGGCTTGCGAGCCAGCGTGCGGCTGGACGTTGGCGTAATCGGCGCCGAACAGCTCCTTGGCACGGTCGATGGCCAGTTGCTCGACCACGTCGACGTATTCGCAACCGCCGTAGTAGCGCTTGCCCGGGTAGCCTTCGGCGTACTTGTTGGTCAGCACCGAGCCCTGGGCTTCCATGACAGCGGGGCTTGTGTAGTTTTCCGAGGCGATCAGCTCGATATGTTCTTCCTGGCGCTGAGCTTCTTGCTCCATGGCGGCAAAGAGATCGGCGTCGTACTTGGCAATGGTCAAATCACGGCTGAACATGGCGGTCCTCAAGGATCGTGCTGAAATAGGCGGGCATTCTACCTCATCAGCTTTTGTCTGGCATATGAAAGGGCATCATGTCGCAGACAAATGGGGCTCATGAGCGACAAGCTGCAAGCTTCAAGCGGCAAGTCAAAGGCCGGACGCGTAACGCTTCTAACTTGCCGCTTGTAGCTTAAGGCTTGCAGCTTCCTGCCTATTCGAACATGAACAGGGTTTCGTTGCTGAACTGCGCCTCGAACTGATGCGCCGGCATCGGTCGCCCGAACAGGTAGCCCTGCACTTCGTCACAGCCGTGTTCACGGAGGAACTCCAGCTGTTCGTGGGTCTCGACGCCCTCGGCGATCACCGCCAGGTTCAGGCTGTGGGCCATGGCGATGATCGCCCGGGCGATCTGTGCATCCTGCTCGCCCTCAGGCAGACCGTCGACGAAGGTGCGGTCGATCTTCAGCACGTCGATGGGGAACTGCTTGAGGTAGTTGAGCGACGAATAGCCGGTGCCGAAGTCGTCAACGGCGATGCTTAGGCCGAGGTTCTTCAGGCTGTCGAGGATCACCATGGCCTCGTTGACCTCGCGCATCAGGATACTTTCGGTCAGCTCCAGCTCCAGGCATGCCGGCGGCAGGCCGGTTTCCTTGAGGATGGTGGCGATGCGTTCGCCCAGTTGACCGTCGGAGAATTGCCGCGCCGAAATGTTCACCGACACCTTCGGCACCCGCACCTTGGCCTGGTGCCAGGCCTTGAGCTGGCGGCTGGCTTCCTTGAGTACCCAGTCGCCGACATCGACCACCAGGCCCAGCTCCTCGATCACCGGGATGAAATCCCCCGGCGGTACCAGCCCGCGCCGCGGATGACGCCAGCGCAGCAACGCCTCGGCACCGGTCAGGCGCTTGCCGTCGCCGCTGAACTGCGGCTGGTAATAGAGGATGAATTCGTTCTGCTCCAGGGCATGGCGCAGGTCGCTTTCCAGCTCCAGGCGCTCCAGGGCACTGGCGTTCATGTCGGCCTGGTAGAACTGGAAGTTGTTCTTGCCGCGCTCCTTGGCGTGGTACATGGCGGTGTCGGCGTTCTTCATCAACTGGCTGAGTTCGCTGCCGTCCTGCGGGCTCAGGGCGATGCCGATACTGGCGGTGACGAAGAACTCGCGGTTCTCCAGCACGAATGGCCGCACCAGGCTGCCAAGGATCTGCTCGGCCACGTGAATGGCCCGGTTCAGGGCCATTTCGCGGGTGGCGCGCGGTTGCAGCAGCAAGGTGAACTCGTCGCCGCCCATGCGCGCCACGGTGTCGTCGTCATCGACGCAGTCGAGCAGGCGCTCGGCCATGTCCTTGAGCATGCGGTCGCCCGCGGCATGGCCGAGGGAGTCGTTGATCGGCTTGAAGCGGTCGAGGTCGAGGAACATCAGCACCACCCAGGCCTTTTGTCGCTCGGCTTGCTGCAGGGCAGTGTGCAGGCGGTCCTGGAACAGGGTGCGGTTGGGCAAGTGGGTCAGGGCGTCGTAGTAGGCCAGGCGATGGATGCGCTGTTCGCTGGCCTTGCGCTCGCTGATGTCGGTAAAGAAGCACACATAGCTGGCCAGGTCGCCTTCATCGTCGAGCACCGCGGTAATGCCGACCCAGGCCGGGTAATGTTCGCCGCTGCGGCGCTTGAGCCACACTTCACCTTCCCAGGTGCCGCGCTGGTGCAGCTGTTTGAGCACGTAGCGCAGGTGTGCATCCTGGTGCTCATCGACGGTCAGCAGGCTCGGCAACTGGTCCAGCACGTCGGCCACGGCATAGCCGCTGACGCGGCTGAAGGCTTCGTTGGCCTGGACGATGTAGCCGGCCGGGTCGGTAATGAGGATCGCCGAGGTCGAGTGCTCGAACACCGTGGCGGCCATGCGCAGGTCTTTCTCGGCGCGGCGTTGCTGGCTGATGTCGCGGCCCACGCCAAGGATGCCCTCGAAGCGCTCCTGGTCATCCCAGACCAGCACCAGGCGCAGCTCGATCGGGATCTTGCGGCCGTCGGCGCGCAGGCAATCGAACAGGAACAGCTGGGTCGGCAACTGGGTGCGCAGCAGTTCCATCTGTTCGGGGTCGCCCAGGGCCTTGTTGACCCGCTCGACCAGGCTGTAGATGCCGGTGAGCTGGGCCGGGTTGGCGATGGTCGAGTGCCAGCCGTTCTCGAAAATCCACTCCACTTCAAAGCCCAGCACCGCCTGGATCGACGGGCTGACGTAGTTCAGTTGCAACTGGCTGTCGGTGGAGAAGATCACGTCGCTGATACTTTCGGCGAGCATGCGGTAGCGCTGTTCGCTGTCGCGCAGAGACTCGCTGGCCTCGATCTGCTCGGTAACGTCCTTGCCGACGCCAATGATCCGCGTCACGCAACCTGCGCTGTCGCGGGTCAGGGCCTGCTCGCGGATGTCGAAACGCAGCCAGCGCTGGTCGTGGTGACGGAAGCGCAGCTGGCAATGCAGTTGCTCGACGTAGCCCGAATCGCGTTGCTGCTGGCGCAACTGGTGATAGAGCTGGGCGTCGTCCGGGTGCAGCAGCACCTCCCAGAAATGGTCGCCCATCTGCGCAAGCTCGGTGCGGCTGTAACCCAGGGTCTGGCCGAGGTTGCGGTTGCTGAAGATCATCAGCTGGCTATGCACGTCCTGGACGTACAACTGGTCGGGCACGGTGCGCACCACATCCGACCAGAAGCTTTCGCGTTCGAGCAACGACAGCTCGACCTGCTTGCGGCTGGTGATGTCGCTGATGCTGAGGATCACTGCCTGGTAATCGCGGCGCTGCTGCGGGAAACGCACCATCAGCCACAGGTGCAGGTCGTCGCCACCGGGCACCGGCAGGCGCACTTCCAGCTCCAGCTGCTGCTGGTTGTCGAGGATCGCCCCGAGGAGCTGGATGCCGATGCCTTCGTTGCCGGTCTGCGAGCCTTCGACCAGGCGTTGCCAGGCACTGTCGCAACAGTTGACGCCCAGCAGTTGCAAGGCCACCTGGTTGACCTCGGTGACTTTCAGCTCCTGGAGCAAAATCCGCCGCAATGGCTGGTCGAAAGCCAGGCGCTGTTCCAGCGCCGGGCGGCTGCGCAGGCGATAGCGCTCGAGCTGGCTGGGTAGGCCCGAGAGGTCGAGCACGCACAGGGCGACCCCGGTGCCTTCGAAGATATCGTGATAGCGTCGGCGGCTTTCCTGCAGCAGGCGATGGCGGCGGCGCATGTTGATCAGCGCCAGCAGCGGGATCAGCGCGCAGAACAGCCCGAGCATGCATTTGCCGATCAGCGCCGGCAGCAGTTGCTGGCGGGCAAGGCCGGCATCGAACAGGCCGCGCAGTTGCCAGGTACTGTTGTCGAGGAACGCCAGCATCACGCTTTGCAGCGGCTCGTCGCTGCCGGGGGTCGGCTGGTGGCGGTTGATGATCTCGCCGGTGCGGCTGTTTTCCAGCAGCCACAACGGGTGATTGGGGCGGTCCAGGTGGTTGGTCAGGTCGCTGTAGTAACCCGGGGCCAGGCGCAGGAACCAGTAGCCGCTGGGCGCCTCGCCCGGCTGGCGCAGCAACAGGTAGACCTGCTGGTTGTCGGCACTGTTGCTGTAATAGAAGTCGCGGCCCTGGTTGAGCCGCAGCAGTTCGTCCAGTGCCTGGTAATCGGGTGTATCCTTCAGGCTGTCGGCCTGCAGGCTGCCATCGGCACCAATCCAGGCGACGCTGAGCAGCTTGGGCTGCTGCTGGCGCAGTTGCGCGATGACCTGCGCCAGTTGCTCAGGGGCAGGCGATGAGCGGTAGGGCTGGATCTGGTTGAGCGCCACCTGGGCCTTAAGCGCCATGTTCAGGCTCATGTGGTCGGCGAGCTCGGCGCTGGCGTTCAGGCTGTGCTGGTACTGGTCAGCCTGGGTATGACGGAACTGGGCGATCAACTGCCACAGCAGCAGGCCCAGCAGCAACAGCACCAACAGGGCCAGCGCGCCTTTCAATGAGCCGCGCAGCGGCGAGCCTGACGCAGTGGCCGGCTTGCGCAGGGATGACGGCTGAGTGAGATTGGTCAAACGTTGATCCTGCGGTATGGCTGGATGGCAGGTTTAGAGCTGCTGGTTGGCAAGTGCCGCGTTCCTGGCGACGGCTCCGGTTGCGCACTATAAGCCGGACGCCCGAAGGGCGGCTAGCATGCCCGCAAACGTGGCAAAGTGCCAGCCCTGTTCGTCGGCGGTTTGCCCAACCCGGCGCATTACGGTAGCTTTGGCCCTTTCCTGGGCGCCACGGCGCCCTTCATCTGTTTCGTTTCTATTTTTTCGTCTCTGACGCTAGGTTTTTCCATGGCTCAATACGTCTATACCATGCATCGGCTGGGCAAGGTTGTCCCGCCGAAGCGGGAAATCCTCAAGAACATTTCGCTGTCCTTCTTCCCCGGCGCCAAGATCGGCGTGCTCGGCCTCAACGGCTCGGGTAAATCCACCCTGCTGAAAATCATGGCGGGTGTCGATACCGAGTTCGACGGCGAAGCCCGTCCGATGCCGGACCTGAACATCGGCTACCTGCCGCAGGAGCCACAGCTGGACCCGTCCAAGACCGTGCGTGAAGTGGTCGAGGAAGCGGTCAGCGTGATCAAGGATGCCCAGGCTCGCCTGGACGAAGTCTACGCCGCCTACGCCGAGCCGGATGCCGACTTCGACAAGCTGGCCGCCGAACAGGCCAAACTCGAAGCCATCCTCCAGGCCAGCGACGGTCACAACCTCGAGCGCCAGCTGGAAGTGGCCGCCGACGCCCTGCGCCTGCCAGCGTGGGAAGCCAAGGTCGAGCACCTGTCCGGTGGTGAGAAGCGCCGTGTGGCCCTGTGCCGCCTGCTGCTGTCGGCCCCCGACATGCTCCTGCTCGACGAACCGACCAACCACCTGGACGCCGATTCCGTCGCCTGGCTGGAACACTTCCTTCACGACTTCCCGGGCACCGTGGTCGCGATTACCCACGACCGGTACTTCCTCGACAACGTTGCCGGCTGGATCCTCGAGCTCGACCGCGGCGCCGGTATTCCGTATGAAGGCAACTATTCGGGTTGGCTGGAAGCCAAGTCCGATCGTCTGGCCCAGGAATCCAAGCAGCAGTCGGCCCATGAAAAGGCCATGAAGGAAGAACTGGAGTGGGTGCGCAAAGGCGCCAAGGCACGTCAGTCCAAGTCCAAGGCCCGCCTGCAACGCTTCGAAGAAATGCAGTCGCAGGAATTCCAGAAGCGCAGCGAGACCAACGAGATCTACATCCCGGCCGGTCCGCGCCTGGGTGACAAGGTCATCGAGTTCAAGAACGTCAGCAAGGGCTATGGCGATCGCGTGCTGATCGACAACCTGTCGTTCTCCATGCCAAAAGGCGCGATCGTCGGCGTGATCGGCGGTAACGGTGCCGGTAAATCGACTCTGTTCCGCATGCTGATGGGCAAGGAACAACCGGACTCGGGCAGCATCGAGATCGGTGAAACCGTGCAACTGGCCTGCGTCGACCAGAGCCGTGAAGACCTCGACGGCAACAAGACCGTGTTCCAGCAGATCTCCGACGGCTCCGACCAGCTGCGCATCGGCACCTACGAGATTCCGTCGCGCACCTACGTTGGCCGTTTCAACTTCAAGGGCGGCGACCAGCAGAAGTTCGTCAAGGACCTCTCCGGTGGTGAGCGCGGCCGTCTGCACCTGGCCCTGACCCTGAAAGAGGGCGCCAACGTCCTGCTGCTCGACGAACCGTCCAACGACCTCGACGTCGAAACCCTGCGTTCGCTGGAGGAAGCCCTGCTGGACTTCCCGGGCGCCGCCATCGTGATTTCTCACGATCGCTGGTTCCTGGACCGTGTGGCGACCCACATCCTGGCCTACGAAGACGATTCGCAGGCGGTATTCTTCGAAGGCAACTACACCGAGTACGAAGCCGATCGCAAGAAACGCCTGGGCGAAGCGGCTGCCCAGCCGCACCGCGTACGGCACAAAAAACTGGCATGACCCTCAGGGGTTTGCACTGAAACGGGGCCTTCGGGTCCCGTTTTTTTTGCCCGAAATTTACCCCGGCCCTGTAGGAGCGGGCTTGCCTCGCGATACGGCTTAACATGTATACACTTATACAAATGCACCATTTAATTTCATAAAAACGACATTGCGCCCTGTTGCGGTGCCGTGGCTTCTTGGTAAAGTCGAGGAAAAAACATAAGTCCAACTCCATCTGGTGAATGTCTACATGATCGAATCTGTCGAAGATTTCCTCGCCCGCCTCAAGCAACGCGACCCGGCCCAGCCTGAATTCCATCAGGCGGTCGAAGAGGTGCTGCGCAGCCTCTGGCCGTTCCTCGAAGCCAATCCACACTACCTGCAGGCCGGTATCCTCGAGCGTATGGTCGAGCCTGAGCGGGCGATCCTGTTTCGCGTGTCGTGGGTCGATGACCAGGGCAAGGTCCAGGTCAACCGCGGCTACCGCATCCAGATGAGCAGTGCCATCGGCCCGTACAAGGGCGGCCTGCGCTTCCACCGCTCGGTGAACCTCGGCGTGCTCAAATTTCTGGCCTTCGAACAGGTATTCAAGAACTCCCTGACTTCGCTGCCCATGGGCGGCGGCAAGGGCGGCTCGGACTTCGATCCGAAGGGCAAGAGCGATGCCGAAGTCATGCGCTTCTGCCAGGCATTCATGAGCGAGCTGTACCGCCACATCGGCGCCGACCTCGATGTGCCGGCCGGCGATATCGGCGTTGGCGCCCGCGAGATCGGCTTCCTGTTCGGCCAGTACAAGCGCCTGGCCAACCAGTTCACCTCGGTGCTGACCGGCAAGGGCATGACTTACGGCGGCAGCCTGATCCGCCCGGAAGCCACCGGCTACGGCTGCGTGTACTTCGCCGAAGAAATGCTCAAGCGCCAGGACCTGCGCATCGACGGTCGCCGGGTGGCCATCTCCGGCTCCGGCAACGTTGCCCAGTATGCGGCGCGCAAGGTCATGGACCTGGGCGGCAAGGTGATCTCGCTGTCCGACTCCGAAGGCACCCTGTACTGCGAAGCCGGCATGAGCGACGAGCAGTGGGATGCGCTGATGGAGCTGAAAAACGTCAAGCGCGGCCGTATCAGCGAGCTGGCCGAACGTTTCGGCCTGGAGTTCCGCAAGGGCCAGCGCCCCTGGAACCTGGCCTGCGACATTGCCCTGCCATGCGCGACGCAGAACGAACTGGACGCCGAAGACGCCCGCACCCTGCTGCGCAACGGCTGCCTCTGCGTGGCTGAAGGCGCCAACATGCCGACCACCCTCGAGGCTGTGGATATCTTCATCGAGGCCGGCATCCTCTTCGCCCCGGGCAAGGCGTCCAACGCCGGCGGGGTGGCCGTCAGTGGCCTGGAGATGTCGCAGAACGCCATGCGCCTGCTGTGGACCGCCGGTGAAGTGGACAGCAAGCTGCACAACATCATGCAGTCGATCCACCACGCCTGCGTGCACTACGGCGAAGAGAACGGCCGCATCAACTACGTCAAAGGCGCCAACATCGCCGGCTTCGTCAAGGTTGCCGATGCCATGCTGGCCCAGGGCGTGGTTTAAGTCTCGGGCTCGACGGCGACGACTTCGGGTGCTTGCGGCCTATTTGTGTCGATAGGCGCGCGCGGCGTCGCGATCCTTTTCTTCCTGCCACTGCTCATCGCGCTCATCCCAGTGACGGGCGCGATACTCCTGCAGGTCCTGGTTCTCCTGCATGGCGTGGCACTGGCGAAAGCCGTCGTCCCAGCCGGACTCGTACTGGCGGTTGTGCAGGTAGCGCGGCACGTCTTTGCGAAAGTCCCCGGCCATCACCCCGGCGGCCTGGCGACCGCTGCTGCAACCGTCCTGGAAGCCATCGGCATAGGCCGGTGGGTAACCTTGATTGATCAATTGCTCATGGGTTGTCTGGCAACCTGTGAGCACACCCATTACCACCATTACCAGCCAGTACCGCCGCATGTTCAGACTCTCCGCTTGCCAGGGAAAGTCTAGGCGGGCAATTGTCGGCGGCGTGTCAAAAGGATGTGATCAAGGTATTGGGGCCTTGCTAATAGTGATACCACTTGAGCTCCAGCATCACCTCGTTCTGCGCTGACGCAAGCTTGCTGAAGTCGCGGCTGGCACTCAAACGTACACCCAGATCGCGGGACAGCTCCCACTGCTGATTCAGACTCAGGCTACGGCGCACCTCGCCATTGGTGAAGTAGTCGGCCTTGGCCTCGACGCTCAGGTTGCCCAGCGGGTTGCGCCACAGCATCCCGGTATTGAAGCCTGCAGCCGGCGCAATGAAGCCGGCGAAGTCATTGTTGTGCTCGACGCGCACCGTGCCCAGGGCAAAGCCCAGTACGTCATCGGCCAACTGCCAGGTAGCGCCGGCGCCGCCGTTGACGTGGCTGACCAGCACCTCGTCGCCGTGCTTGCCCAGCACTCGCTCAAGCCCCCCGGCGACCTGCCAGGACCAGGGTTGCAGCAGGGCGTTGCGCGGGGTCAGCGAGCGGATGGTCGCCAGGTCCAGGCGCTGCACCTGCCAGTCGTTGCCTTCGTACTGGCGCAGCTTGAGCTGGAGGATCTCGATCTGTGCGCCAAGGGGGAAGCCGTAGGCGTTGTCGTTGAGGTCGTGATAGGCCATGCGCAGGCCATATTCGGCGTAGGCGCGATCATCGCGGCTGCCCAGGCCCAATTGCCAGGTACGTGACTGGTGGCCGTCCTCAGGCAAGCCGGGGCGCTCGATCTCAAGCTCCGGCGGCGGGTTGCGGTTGATTGCCCGTAGCAGCTCGAAGCTGCGCTTGGTCCGCGCCGGGTCGCGCTCCTGACCGTTGGCGCGGTAACGCTCCAGGCGGTAGGCGGCGTCCTGCACCAGGGCCTGGCGCTCGCGGGGCAGGGCGGTGAACGCGGGGCTCTGTAGCTGCGCGGTGTCGGCACTGACGGCCAGCACCTGTTGCTGTTCCTCGGCCTCCAGCGGCTTGGCGCGCTCCAGCAGTTCGCGCTCGCGCGACGGCCGGTAGTCGATACGCTCGACCAGGCCGGCCTGCTTGACCGCCTTGACCGTGTCGGTGGGGATCGCGGTCAGCGGGAACTGCGAGGTCAGGTCCAGGCTCGGACGCGCCACCTGCAGCAGCTCGAGCAGGCGGTAGGAGCAGTTTTCGTCGAAGAAGAAGTAGTCGAACTGGATCTGCTTGAGTTCCCAGACGTGCTCGACCATGCGCCCGGTTTCTTCCGGGGTCAGGTTCAGCCGGTATTCCCACAGGTCGCGGTTTTCCAGGCTACGGTACTCGGAGAGTTTCTCTTGGTAGGGCACCAGGGCGAACAGGCCCGGGTAGCCGCCCATCAGGCCCTTCCAGGCATAGAGGATGCTGTTGTCGCTGCCTTCGATATAGGCGCCGAAGTTGATCGCGTAGCTGAGCAGGGCGGTTTCGTTGCTCTGCACGTCGGCCTGGTCGATGCGTAGCAGGGTATGGCCGAACATCGACGAGGGGCTGTTGAGGTAGGCGGCCGGGAAGATCATCACCGCACTGTGCGGCGAGACGTCCTTGAACCACTGGGTGTAGTCCTTGCAGTCCGGGCGCGGCAGGTCGTCCAGTTGCAACTGCTCGCGCAGCCAGCGGGTACGTGCCGGGAACACGCACTGGGCATGTTTGTCGCCCAGGCTCGCCGGTGCGTACAGCGCCTTGACGGTGGCGCGCAGCTCCTGGTCGGGGTGATGGGCACCGTCTTCGGCAAGAAAGAAACGTTGGTCATCGACATAGCTGCGCCAGCCGCCCAGCTTGGCCGTCTCGTAATGGCCGAGGGCGATCCAGTAGCGGTCGGCCGCCAGTTGCTTAAGGCGTGCTTCATCGAATGAAGGGGCAGCATGCAGCGGGGCGCAGGCACAGAGCGCCAGGTAGGCAAGGCGTTTGAGCATGTCGGGCAACTAAGTCTGAATGATGCCGATAGAGGCGGACAACAACCCGCCCCGGTGAAGGGGCGGGTGGGCCGAGCTTAAGCCTGGGTGACGTACTTGGCCAGACGTGGATCGCTTTTCAGTACCGCGAGGGTGTTGCTGTGTACATCTTCAGCCGTGACATCGGCGGTTTTGAAGATGTCCTGGAAGTGTTGATGGGTAACCGCGGCGAAGTGCGCGCGATCTTCCGGTGCGACACCGAGCACCACGGCATAGGTGGTCAGTGCTTCACCTTGACCCTTGGCCATGTCTTCGGAGAGTTCGTTCATCATGCCGTTCATGGCGAACCATGATTTACCGCCATAGGTCAGCGCAGCGTTGGTCGAGCAGCCGTTGGTGCCCGAGGTCATGCCGAAAGTGGCGTTGCCGGAGGTGCCGTTGGTGGTGGATGCAAGGAAGTGGGCCGGTGTGCCGCGTTGGCCCTCGAACAGCATGTTGCCCCAGCCGCAATCCGGTCCGCCAGGGGCCTGGGCCATGGCATTGAGGGAGACCGCGGTGAACAGAGTACCCAGAAGAATCCGTTTCATAGCATTGTTCTCTTTCTAGAATTACATACCAAAGGTCAGGGTTGTCTGGCATATCTGTAGGACCAGTTGCCAGGGCGGGTCGGTTATTTACCCAGCCGCGCAGTTTGGAGTTTAGGCACGATCTAAGGGTTCCGTGATTTATTGCGAAAGATTGCCTGAAAATATTGACGTAGATCGGCTTTTCGCCCCTGCGACAATTAGCAGCGATGAGCCTTGCAACGTGCACGCGCACGGCGCCAGAATGCTGACATCCGCCCCGCCGAAGTAAGGAAGCCCGATGCCCGATCCTGTCGCTGCGAGCCTGCGTCTTGCGCCCGAAGCCCTGACCCGGCCGTTTTCCGCTGAACAGTTCGCTTTTTCCACCACCAATGATCTGGAGCCTTTTCGCGGTGTGCTTGGCCAGGAGCGTGCAGTCGAAGCCTTGCAGTTCGGCGTCGCCATGCCGCGTCCCGGGTATAACGTCTTCGTCATGGGCGAGCCCGGCACTGGCCGTTTCTCGTTCGTCAAACGCTACCTCAAGGCCGAAGGCAAGCGCCTGCAAACGCCGTCGGACTGGGTCTATGTCAACAACTACGACGAGCCACGCGAGCCGCGCGCGCTGGAGTTGCCACCGGGCAGCGCCGGTGCGTTCATCAGCGACATCGGTGGCCTGATCGACAACCTGCTGGCAACCTTTCCGGCAGTGTTTGAGCACCCGTCCTACCAGCAGAAAAAAAGCGCCATCGACCGCGCCTTCAACCAGCGATACGACCGTGCCCTGGATGTGATCGAGCGCGCCTCGCTGGAAAAGGACGTGGCCCTGTACCGCGACAGCAGCAACGTTGCCTTCACCCCGATGGCCGACGGCAAGGCGCTGGACGAAGCGGAATTTGCGCAGTTGCCGGAAGCCGAGCGCGAGCGTTTCCACGACGATATCGCCGCGCTGGAAGAACGCCTCAACGAAGAACTGGCGAGCCTGCCGCAATGGAAGCGTGAATCGAGCAACCAGCTGCGTCAGCTCAACGAAGAAACCATCACCCTGGCCTTGCAGCCATTGCTGGCGCCGCTGTCTGAGAAGTACGCCGAGAACGCCGCCGTCTGTGCCTACCTGCAAGCCATGCAGGTCTACCTGCTGCGCACCGTGGTCGAGCAACTGGTTGATGACAGCAAGACCGACGCCCAGGCGCGCAAGCTGCTCGAAGAGCAGTACGCACCGAGCCTGGTGGTCGGCCATCACGCCAGCGGCGGGGCGCCGGTGGTGTTCGAGCCGCACCCGACCTACGACAACCTGTTCGGCCGTATCGAATACAGCACCGACCAGGGCGCGCTGTACACCACCTATCGGCAACTGCGCCCGGGGGCCCTGCACCGGGCCAACGGCGGCTTCCTGATTCTGGAAGCCGAGAAGATGCTCAGCGAACCGTTTGTCTGGGACGCGCTCAAGCGCGCCCTGCAGTCGCGCAAGCTGAAGATGGAATCGCCGTTGGGCGAGTTCGGCCGCCTGGCCACCGTGACCCTCAACCCGCAGATGATCCCGCTGAACATCAAGGTGGTGATCATCGGTGCGCGCCAGCTGTATTACGCCCTGCAGGATCACGATCCGGACTTCCAGGAGATGTTCCGGGTGCTGGTCGACTTCGACGAAGACATTCCCATGGTCGACGAGAGCCTGGAGCAGTTCGCCCAGTTGCTCAAGACCCGCACCAGCGAGGAGGGCATGGCGCCGCTGAGCGCCGACGCGGTGGCGCGCCTGGCGACCTACAGCGCGCGCCTGGCCGAGCACCAGGGGCGTTTGTCGGCGCGTATTGGTGATTTGTTCCAGCTGGTCAGCGAGGCGGACTTCATCCGCCACCTGGCCAATGACGAAATGACCGACGCCGGGCACATCGAACGTGCGCTCAAGGCCAAGGCCACGCGCACCGGCCGTGTGTCGGCGCGGATTCTCGACGACATGCTGGCCGGCATCATCCTCATCGATACCGACGGCGCCGCGGTGGGCAAGTGCAACGGCCTGACCGTACTGGAAGTCGGCGACTCGGCCTTCGGTGTGCCGGCGCGGATCTCCGCCACGGTCTACCCCGGCGGCAGCGGTATCGTCGACATCGAGCGCGAGGTCAACCTCGGCCAGCCGATCCACTCCAAGGGGGTGATGATCCTCACCGGTTACCTGGGCAGCCGCTATGCCCAGGAATTCCCCCTGGCGATCTCCGCGAGTATCGCCCTGGAGCAGTCCTACGGTTATGTCGACGGCGACAGCGCCTCGCTGGGCGAGGCCTGCACGCTGATCTCGGCCTTGTCGAAAACCCCGCTCAAGCAGTGCTTCGCCATCACCGGCTCGATCAACCAGTTCGGTGAAGTGCAGGCGGTCGGTGGGGTCAACGAGAAGATCGAGGGCTTCTTCCGCCTTTGTGAAGCCCGTGGCCTGACTGGCGAGCAAGGCGCGATCATCCCGCGTGCCAACGTTGCCACGCTGATGCTCGACGAGCGGGTGCTGCAGGCGGTACGCGCCGGCATGTTCCACGTCTACGCCGTAAGCCAGGCCGACGAGGCCCTGAGCCTTTTGGTCGGTGAACCTGCCGGTGAGCCGGACGAAGAAGGCCAGTTCCCTGAAGGCAGTGTCAACGCCCGGGTCGTCGAGCGCCTGCGGGTAATTGCCGAGATGATCAGCGAAGAGGACCTCAAGGAGGCAGAAAAGGAGCACGCCGAGCAGGCCCTGGCCCAGGTCAAGCCGTCCTGATCTGAGTGGTACGAGTCAAAAAAACGGCGCTAAATGGAACATGACCATTCGGCGCCGGTTTTTCCACGCATGGGCGGAATTCTTCTATTCTTCAGTTCAGGGACAGTGGTAGGTACAGGAAGAGACAGCCTTCACCTGAAGGCTGAACAAGGGTTTACCGAGGACCTTCGCCATGCCGCGCAGCCTCAGCCTCACCCGTCAATGCCTGGGCCTGGTGACCCGCATTGAATGCAGCATCCGCCCATTGGCCGGTGACAACGGCATGTGGACCCTGCTGTTTGCCGCCGGCATGGCTGGCGAGCAGCCCTCTGCGATCAAGGCCCAGGGGCCGTTTCACGGGCCATTCGTGGCCGAATCGGTGCTCAACGCCATTGTCGACAGCCTTACCCTGCACGGTTACCAACTGGCTGACGATCCGCAGATCTGGTGCGTGCACCTGCAAGCGCAACTGCGCCGGATCAACGGCGAACGCGTGCATCACGTCGGCGACTTCCAGTTCCATCCGGAAACCTGAGACGCCGGCGCCGCGCCTGTGGCAGCGTGCCACGGGCTTTTTCTGTCATGGGTGGCTGTTATACTCGCGCTCGCTTTTTTGCCAACCTGACGAGTTTTCAATGGAACGTATTATCGAAAATGCGATGTATGCCTCGCGCTGGCTGCTCGCGCCCATCTACTTTGGTCTGTCGTTGGGCCTGTTGGCGCTGGCACTGAAGTTCTTCCAGGAGATCTTCCACGTCCTGCCCAACGTCTTCGCCCTGGCTGAAGCCGACCTGATCCTGGTGCTGCTGTCGCTGATCGACATGGCCCTGGTCGGCGGCCTGCTGGTGATGGTGATGATTTCCGGTTACGAGAACTTCGTCTCGCAGCTGGATATCGACGAAGACAAGGAAAAACTCAGCTGGCTGGGCAAGATGGACTCGTCTTCGCTGAAGATGAAAGTCGCAGCCTCGATCGTGGCGATTTCCTCGATCCACCTGCTGCGGGTGTTCATGGACGCGCGCAACATCGAACCCCAGTACCTGATGTGGTACGTGATCATTCACATGACCTTCGTGGTCTCGGCCTTTGCCATGGGTTACCTGGACAAGGTCACCAAGCACTGACCCAGGCCTTTTGCCAGTCTAAATACCGCCCGTCCGTTGCAAAACGGACGGGCGGTTGCGTTTTTGCCTTGTGCTTTGTCTGCCGCTGTACAAAAAATGAACGGTCACTCGAAGTTCCAGTAACGAGGTATCGCAATGAACCTTCAACAACTGAACACCGAGGCCAAGGCCGGTCATGTCGATGAACTAAACCTGATCGCCATCGAGGGCGGGGACTTCATTATCGAAGCCCGGGTTAAAGGCCGTGCCCATCCCTTGGCGGATAAACGTGGACGGCGTGTACAAGTGCATTCGGTGGTCGACGCGCAGCGCCTGCTCGACGGTTTGCCCGCTGTGCCGCTGCACCTGGTGCACTGGTCGATGGACGACGAGATGTGCGGTGGCGCCGACGCCGGTGATGGCGATCTGAAAATCCCGATGCCACGACGTTCGGCCTGGTAGCTGATCTGCGCAAGCGCAGTGTGCTAGGCTGCTCGCCCTTTTCATAAAGGGCGCGGCTGTCGTGCGCCCTGCAGCGGAGCAAGCAAATGTCCGAACTCAACCTGTCTACCGACGAAACTCGCGTCAGCTACGGCATCGGCCGTCAGCTGGGTGGCCAACTGCGTGACAACCCGCCACCAGGTGTGAACCTGGACGCCATCCTGGCCGGCCTGACCGACGCCTTCAACGGCCAGGACAGCCGCGTCAGCGAAGCCGACCTGTCGGCCAGCTTCAAGGTTATCCGCGAAATCATGCAAGCCGAAGCTGCGGCCAAGGCCGAAGCTGCCGCTGGCGAAGGCAAGGCTTTCCTGGCTGAAAACGCCAAGCGTGACGGCATCACCACCCTGGCTTCGGGCCTGCAGTTCGAAGTACTGACTGCTGGCGAAGGCGCCAAGCCAAGCCGCGACGACAGCGTGCGTACCCACTACCACGGCACCCTGATCGACGGCACCGTGTTCGACAGCTCCTACGAGCGCGGCCAGCCAGCAGAGTTCCCGGTCAGCGGCGTGATCGCCGGCTGGACCGAAGCCCTGCAACTGATGAACGCCGGTAGCAAATGGCGCCTGTACGTGCCGAGCGAGCTGGCTTACGGCGCTCAGGGCGTTGGCAGCATCCCGCCGCACAGCGTGCTGGTGTTCGACGTCGAGCTGCTGGACGTTCTGTAAGACCGATCGCGGGGCAAGCCCGCTCCTACACAATTCGGGTAGGAGCGGGCTTGCCCCGCGATGCTGTTCAGTTCCAATCGGTTCCACCGCCAGGGCGCAACGCCCGGGCATAGCAAAACAGGAACAGGTTCCTCACCAGCTCCTTGAGCACACTCGGCTCACTTGAATTCAAACCATTGAGATCCAGGTCGCCCTGGTCGCGCAGTTCGTCCAGTGCTTCTTCTTCAAGCACGGCACACACCTCGCCGGTTTCCCGGTGCAGGATGCGCAGGTAAGGATGGGGGCGGTCAAGCCAGGCGTCTATCAGATAAGTCATGGCTATTCTCCTTGAAAGCGTTCAATGAGAATAATTCTTATTATCAAAATAGCAAGTGCCTATTGGCGGTTTTTTCCCGCCGGTGGGTTGTCGAGGCCGCAGCGCGACCCCGAAACCCAGAAGAATCAGACCTTGCGGACGAATTCCGATTTCAGCTTCATCGGGCCGATGCCGTCGATCTTGCAGTCGATGTCGTGGTCGCCATCGCACAGGCGGATGTTCTTGACCTTGGTGCCGACCTTGACCACCAGCGAGGTGCCCTTGACCTTGAGGTCCTTGATCACGGTGATGGTGTCGCCGTCCTGCAGGACGTTGCCTACTGCATCCTTTTTCACCGCTTCGTCGCTGGCCGCTTCGGCTTCACCGGCAGCCGACCACTCGTGAGCGCACTCGGGGCAGATCAGCTGGGCGCCGTCTTCGTAGGTGTATTCGGAGTTGCATTTGGGGCAGGGTGGCAAAGTGCTCACTAAGGTTCCTCAAGACGTACAGGTACAAAACCTACATTGTATAGGGTTTTGTCCGTCAGAGGCTAATCGGGCCCATCGAGCGATGGGCCGGGGCAGG
Organism: Pseudomonas sp. NPDC087612; assembly: GCF_044743505.1. NCBI lineage: Bacteria > Pseudomonadati > Pseudomonadota > Gammaproteobacteria > Pseudomonadales > Pseudomonadaceae > Pseudomonas > Pseudomonas sp. NPDC087612. The sequence goes on along the minus strand of NZ_JBIUWO010000005.1, from coordinate 384,575 downwards.
GCGATCAGTGCGTGCGGGCGACGGCGAATTCGCTGAGTTCGACCAGCGCATCGCGGTATTCGCTGGCTGGCAGCACGTCCAGGCAGGCGATGGCGCGGGCCACGTAGTCGCGGGCCAGCTTGGCGGTGTAGTCCAGCGAGCCCGAGGCTTCAACGGCCGCGCGGATGCTCTCGAGGTCTTCGATGCCGCCTTTCTGGATGGCCTGGCGGACCAGCGCAGCCTGTTCGGCGGTGCCTTCGCGCATGGTGTAGATCAGCGGCAGGGTCGGCTTGCCTTCGGCCAGGTCGTCACCGACGTTCTTGCCCAGGGTTTGCGCATCGCCCTTGTAGTCGAGCAGGTCGTCGACCAGCTGGAAGGCCACGCCCAGGTGGTCGCCGAAGGTACGCAGGGCTTCGCTCTGCTCCTCGGTGGCCTGGGCCAGGGCTGCGGCGCTGTGGGTCGAGGCCTCGAACAGCATCGCGGTCTTGCCGCGGATGACGTCCATGTAGACTTCTTCGGTGGTGCTGGCGTCGCGCACTTTGGACAACTGCAGGACTTCGCCTTCGGCAATGACCCGGGTGGCCTTGGAGAGGATCTGCATGACCGGCATCGAGCCCAGTTCGACCATCATCTCGAACGAGCGCGAGTACAGGAAGTCACCGACCAGTACGCTCGGCGCGTTGCCCCACAGGGCGTTGGCGGTGGAGCGGCCACGGCGCATGCCGGACATGTCGACGACGTCGTCATGCAGCAGGGTGGCGGTGTGCAGGAACTCGATGGTGGCGGCCAGCAGGCGCAGGTCGTCGCCTTCGCGGCCCAGGGCCTTGCCGCACAGCAGCACCAGCAGCGGGCGCAGGCGCTTGCCGCCGGCCGAGGTAATGTAGTCGCCGATTTTCGATACCAGCGGTACACGCGAAGTCAGCTGTTTCTTGATAATCTCGTCAACGGCGCTGAAGTCGTCCGCTACCGCACGGTAGAAAGCTTGGGGTTGCATCGGCCACAGGTGCTCCATAAAGGTTGCGCGGCATGCTAGGTCGCGGGTCCCGGCGTGTCAAGGCGCGCTGCCCGCGGGCCGGGGGTGGGACTTGCAAGCAAAGCGGGGCTTGCGTACAATCGCGCACCCTGAACTTCCTGGGCAGCACCTGCCTTACGCAATTGCACTGGGCCGTTCCAGCCCTATGCAGCCATGCCAGCCAATACTCTTCCTATAAAGAGCTGGGTGAGCAGGATTATCGGAGAAATACCCATGTACGCAGTAATTGTTACCGGTGGCAAGCAGTACAAAGTCGCCGAAGGTGAATACCTGAAAATCGAAAAACTGGAAATCGCCACTGGCGAATCCGTGACTTTCGACCGCGTTCTGTTGGTTGCCAATGGCGACGACGTGAACATCGGCGCTCCAGTCGTTGCTGGTGCCAAGGTTGTTGCTGAAGTGATCTCCCAAGGTCGTCACGACAAAGTGCGCATCATCAAGTTCCGCCGCCGTAAGCACCACATGAAGCGTATGGGCCACCGCCAGTGGTTCACCGAAATCAAGATCACCGGTATTTCGGCTTAATCGCCTGAATCCATTTCTGGAGAATTTGAACCATGGCACACAAAAAAGCTGGTGGTAGTACCCGTAACGGTCGCGACTCAGAAGCCAAACGCCTTGGCGTGAAGATGTATGGCGGCCAGGCTATCATCCCTGGCAACATCATCGTGCGTCAGCGCGGCACCCAATTCCACGCTGGCTACGGCGTTGGCATGGGTAAAGATCACACCCTGTTCGCCAAGATCGCGGGTAAGATCAAGTTCGAAGTTAAAGGCGCCTTCGGTCGTCGTTACGTGAGCGTTGTCGCCGAGTAATCGCGCGAACGCTGGAAAAGCCCTGTCTCGCGACGGGGCTTTTTCGTTTGTGGGGTGAGTCTCTTGCAAAGCTGTTTGTATGGGCTGCCGGCGTGGGTTGTTACTGTCGTGACGGGGCCGCCGCGCTCACTTTTGCAAGAGCCTTATGTCTTTGTGTCACTCAGCTCGTCCAGCTGACGAGAGGCGGTTTTTATGAAGTTTGTTGACGAAGTATCGATCCGGGTCAAAGCTGGTGACGGCGGTAACGGTTGCATGAGCTTCCGCCGCGAAAAATTCATCGAGAACGGTGGTCCCAACGGCGGTGACGGTGGCGACGGCGGCTCGGTATACATGGTTGCCGACGATAACCTCAACACCCTGGTCGACTACCGTTACACCCGTCACTTCGAAGCCCAGCGCGGCTCCAACGGCGGCAGCACCGACTGCACCGGCAAGAAGGGCGACGACCTGATCCTGCGCGTGCCGGTCGGCACCACGGTGATCGACTCGGCCACCCAGGAAGTCATCGGCGACCTGGTCAAGCCGGGCCAGAAGCTGATGGTGGTCCAGGGCGGCTGGCACGGCCTGGGCAACACCCGTTTCAAATCCAGTACCAACCGTGCGCCACGCCAGACCACTCCGGGCAAGCCGGGTGAGCAGCGTGACCTGAAACTGGAAATGAAAGTACTGGCCGACGTCGGCCTGCTGGGCCTGCCGAACGCCGGCAAGAGTACCTTCATCCGCTCGGTATCGGCCGCCAAGCCGAAAGTCGCCGACTACCCGTTCACCACCCTGGTGCCGAACCTGGGCGTGGTCAGCGTCGATCGCTGGAAGAGCTTCGTCATCGCCGACATCCCCGGCCTGATCGAAGGTGCCTCCGACGGTGCCGGCCTGGGTATCCGCTTCCTCAAGCACCTGGCGCGTACCCGCCTGCTGCTGCACCTCGTCGACCTCGCGCCGCTGGATGAAAGCAGCAGCGCCGATGCCGCCGAAGTCATCGTCAACGAGCTGACCCGCTTCAGCCCGTCGCTGGCCGAGCGTGATCGCTGGCTGGTGCTGAACAAGACCGACATGCTGATGGACGACGAGCGTGACGAGCGGGTCAAGGAAGTGGTCGAGCGCCTGCAGTGGGAAGGCCCGGTCTATGTGATCTCGGCCATCTCCAAGCAGGGTACCGAGCAGCTCAGCCGCGACATCATGCGCTACCTCGAAGACCGCGCCGACCGTCTGGCCAACGACCCGGCCTACGCCGAAGAGCTGACCGAGCTCGACCAGCGCATCGAAGACGAAGCCCGTGCCCAGCTGCAGGCCCTGGACGACGCTCGCGCCCTGCGCCGCAGCGGGGTCAAGAGCGTGCACGACATCGGCGACGACGATGTCGATGATTGGGACGAGGACGACGAAGACGGCCCGGAAATCATTTACGTGCGCGACTGATTCGTTGCAGTACACTAAACGCCGCTCTCAGGAGCGGCGTTTTGGTATCTAAAGATCTGAATAGGTTGGAAGAAGATGCGGAGCAAGGTGACGGGTGCGCAGCGCTGGGTCGTGAAAATCGGCAGTGCCCTGCTGACAGCAGATGGCAAGGGCCTGGATCGCGCGGCCATGGGTGTCTGGGTCGAGCAGATGGTGGCGTTGCATGAGGCAGGTGTCGAGTTGGTGCTGGTGTCGTCCGGGGCGGTTGCCGCCGGGATGAGCCGATTGGGCTGGGCCAAGCGACCGAGTGCGATGAACGAGCTGCAGGCGGCGGCCTCGATCGGCCAGATGGGCCTGGTGCAGGCCTGGGAGTCGAGCTTTGCCGAGCATGGCCGGCATACCGCGCAGATCCTCCTGACCCACGACGACCTGTCGGACCGCAAGCGTTACCTCAATGCCCGCAGCACCCTGCGCACCCTGGTGGAGCTGGGCGTGGTGCCGGTGATCAACGAAAACGACACCGTGGTTACCGACGAGATCCGCTTCGGCGACAACGACACCCTGGCGGCGCTGGTGGCCAACCTGGTCGAAGCCGACCTGCTGGTGATCCTCACCGACCGCGACGGCATGTTCGACGCCGACCCGCGCAACAACCCTGATGCGCAGCTGATTTATGAAGCCCGTGCCGACGATCCGAGCCTCGACGCCGTGGCCGGCGGTACTGGCGGCGCCCTGGGCCGTGGCGGCATGCAGACCAAGCTGCGCGCCGCGCGCCTGGCGGCGCGTTCCGGTGCCCACACGATCATCGTCGGTGGTCGCCTTGAGCGCGTGCTCGACCGCCTCAAGGCGGGCGAGCGCCTGGGTACCTTGCTGTCGCCTGAGCGCGGCATGCTTGCCGCGCGCAAGCAGTGGCTGGCCGGGCACCTGCAGACCCGTGGCACCCTGGTGCTCGACGAGGGCGCGGCGAAGGCCTTGCGCAAGGACAACAAGAGCCTGTTGCCGGTCGGTGTGAAGACCGTGCAGGGCAGCTTCCGCCGTGGCGAGATGGTGGTTTGCGTCGGCCCGGATGGCCTTGAGGTCGCCCGCGGCCTGGCCAACTACAGCGCCCTGGAAGCACAGAAAATCATTGGCCAGCCGTCTGACGCGATCGAGGGCCTGCTGGGCTACATCGCCGAGCCGGAGCTGGTGCACCGCGACAACCTGATTCTGGTCTGAGGAACTGCCTGTGTTCAAAGGGATGATTGCAGCGGCGCTGCTGGCGTTGCCGGTAATGGCATCGGCCGAGGAGATTGGCCAGGTATCGACGGTGTTCAAGATCGTCGGGCCGAATGACCGCATCGTTGTCGAGGCGTTTGATGACCCCAAGGTCGAGGGCGTGACCTGCTATCTGTCACGGGCCAAGACTGGCGGACTGAAAGGTGGCCTGGGCCTGGCTGAAGACCGCGCCGAAGCGTCGATCGCCTGCCGTCAGGTCGGGCCGATTCGCTTCAAGGAGCAGCTCAAGGACGGTGACGAGGTGTTCAAGGAGCGCACCTCGCTGGTGTTCAAGACCATGCAGGTGGTGCGTTTCCTCGACAAGAAGCGCAATACCCTGGTCTACCTGGTGTACTCCGACCGGATCATCGAAGGCAGCCCGCAGAATGCGGTGACGGCGATTCCGATCTTGCCGTGGGCTCAGTAAAACCGAGTTGAATGCATCGCTGGCAAGCCAGCTCCCACAAGGACCAACCTGATCCCTGTGGGAGCCGGCCTTGCCGGCGATGGGGCCTGAAAGGCCCCTGGAGAGGCCTCAAGCCGAAGCTTCTTCCTCTTCTACCCGCACCACTGCCTTCTCCACATCCCGACGGCTGATGTACTTCCAGTCCGCCTCGTCGATATAGATGCCGTTCGGCCCGCTGCCACCTTCCAGGTCGATGGCGACATGCGCCGAAACCTGCGGCTTGACGCTCGCCAGAATCGGTACGAAGCCCAGCTGCAAGCTGGTTTCCAGCAGCGCTGCCTGGTTGCGTTCGTCGATGTCGGCCGCTTCGTCCAGGTAGTACGGCAGGCGCACGCGACCGGCCAGGTCGCGGTCCATCAGGTGCAGCAACAAGTACATGTTGGTCAGCGCCTTGATGGTCATGGTGGTGCCGTTGGACGCCGCACCGTCGATGTCGGTGTGGATCACCGGCTGGCCACCGACCTTGGTGATCTCGAAGGCCAGTTCGAACAGGTCCTTGAGGCCCAGCTGGTTGTGGTTGGCCGCGACCAGGCGCGCCAGGTATTCCTTGGCCTCTTCGTTCTTGTTGTCCTGCTCGGCGCTGGCGCTGAGGTCGAACACCGACAGGGTCTCGCCTTCCTCGTACTGACCGGCGCTGTGGATGATCTGGTCGATGTGCTTGAGCGCTTCCTTGTTGGGTGCCAAAACGATGCGGAAGCTCTGCAGGTTGGAGACCTGGCGCTTGTTGATCTCGCGGTTGAACAGCGCCAGCTGGTGCTCGAGGCTGTCGTAGTCGCTGCGGATGTTGCGCAGGGTCCGGGCGATGTCGGTGACTGCAGCGCGGCGCGCCTTGCCCAGGGTCAGGGCCTCTTCGGTACGGTGCGAGTAGGCGTTGATCAGCAGCTGCAGGCGGCGCTCCATGTCGTCTTCGCTGTCGAATTTGGCCACGCCCTTGAGGCGTACCTGGGCGTACAGCGCCTCGATCTGGCCATCGACCCGCAGCAGGCCCTGCCAGCTGTCCTGGTAGTCGTTGAGCAGCGGCAGCAGGTTGTCCATGCTGTCGTCGACCGGTTCCATGAACGGCGTGCCGAACGGCAGGTCGGCGGGTAGCAGCTGGCGGCGACGCAGGGCGTCGTCGAGGGTGCGCTGCTTGGCTTCCATGTCGGCGATCTGCCGGCCGACCAGTTGCAGCTTGGCCGACAGCTGCTGGACGCGTTCGGTGAAGGCGTCGCTGGAGCGCTTGAGCTCGTCCTGGGCCGCTTCCATCTGCGCCAGTTGCTCGAGCTTGTCGCCTTCCTCGGCGGACAGTGTCTCGCTGCGGCGGAAGTCTTCCAGGGCCTTTTGTGCATCCAGCACCTGTTGGTACAGGGCTTCGGTCTGGGTCTTGCTCGCGGCGCGGTCGGCGGCTACCGCCTGCTGGGTCTTGAGCTGCTTGAGCTCTTTTTCCAGGCGTTCCTTCTGGTCGCGCAGGGCGGCGCGGTCGGCCAGGGCCTGCAGGGCAGGCGGCTCGATGTGCGAGAGGTCGATGGACAGACCCGGGGCCTCGAAGCGCTCGCCCTTGAAGCCGTCGAGCACCGCTTCCAGGGATTTGACCCAGACATCGCTTTCGTCCAGCTCGATGCCGCGCTCGCCCAGCGGCAGGCTGAACAGCGCACCATTGAACAGGCGCATCAGGCGTTCGACGTCCTGCTGCGAGAACTCTTCACGCAGGCGCGCGTAGCTGTTGTTGTCGGCGTGGTCGAGCTGCTGTTTGACTGACTTCAGGCGTTTTTCCAGCTCGCGCAGACGCTCTTCGAGGTCTTCGGCGCTGAACTGGCGCGACTGCGCCAGGGCACCGGCCAGTTCGTCGTGGGCGTCCTTGGCGGCCAGCAGTTGCTGCTCCAGGACCTTGACGTCATCGACCAGGGCGAAGCGATGCTTGAGCACCGACAACTCGCCGAGCCAGCGCTGCACGCCAGTGATCTCGCGCTCCAGGCGCATCAGTTCCTGGGTGCCGCCACGCTGGTCGTTCTGCAGGCTGTCCTGTTCGTTCTTGTAGTGCTCGGCCTGGATCACCAGCTCTTCTTTGCGCGCGCTGGCGTAGTCCTGCCAGGTGCCGAGCAGCGAGTCGAGCAGTGGCGACAGGCGATGCAGCTTGCCGCGCAGGATGTCGCGCTGGGCTACGCCATTGGCCAGGGCCTCGACCAGCGGGCCGGCGGCGACCAGCGAGTTGTAGTCCTGCTCCATGCGCCGTACGTCGCGGAAGGCTTCTTCGCAGGCGGCGATGTAGTCGACGCTGCCCGAACGCAGGCTGTGCTCGAAGGCGTCGAGGAACAGCTGCTTGAGCTTGGCCGCGGTGATCTCGCGCATGTGCAGCAGGTTGATGAACAGCGCGCGGAAGGTCTTCAGGCTCTGCTCGCTGGTGGAGCGCAGCGGGATCAGGGTCAGGTCCAGCGGGATCGAGGTGTGGCCGCCGACCAGCAGGCGGCGCAGCTCGTCAGGCTTGAGCTCGTAGGCTTTCAGGCCGTTGCGCTCAAGGTTGCTGAACAGCTCTTTCTGGCGCAGGCAGGTGTCGTTCTTCTGGTAGTGGGCCAGGTCCAGTTCGCCGGCATAGGCGAAGAACTGGTGACCGAAACCGCCACCCGGGCCGCGGCCGACCACGCCGATCACGTGCGGGCCGTGGGGCAGGTTGACTTCGCAGAGGATGTAGCTGGTGTCGGTGGCAAAGTAGAAGCGACGCGACTGCTCAAGGCTGTACTTGCCGAAGCTCATGTCCGACATGCGTGCCAGGATCGGGAACTGCAAGGCGTTGATCGAGGCACTCTTGCCCAGGTTGTTGGCACCGTAGACCGACAGCGGGTGTTCCAGGGGGAACAGGCCGAGGCTGTAGCCGGCGGTGTTGAGCAGTGCAAAGCGGCGAATGCCGTAGCGTTCCTGGCTCATGCGTCAATCTCCTGTTGCTCTTGCGCTATGGCTCGGGCCAAAGCGTCTTCTTCGCTTTCTTCGAACGGGCTGAGGTCCAGCGGGTCGTCGGTACGGTTGAGCTCTTCCGGGCTCTCTTCCTCGACCAGCACCGGCGTTGGCAGCGGCAGGGCGCTGTGCAGGCTGGCAGCCAGGTCGCGGTCCTGCTGCACCGACAGGCAGACGTCGAGGAAACGGTGCATCGGCGGCAGGAAGCGGTAGATGCCGTTCTCTTCGTGGGCAAAACCGAGCTGGGTCATGCGGCGCATGATCTTCTCTTCCAGCTCGTCGGGGGTCTGTACTTCGGCCTGGATGAACAGGTCGCGGTATTTTTCCAGCAGCGAAGGCAGCTCGTCGCGGCCCAGGCTGCCGCCGTCGAGCACCGACATCGGGTCGCGGCCCTGGTCAGCCAGGTGCTCGACCAGGATGAAGGTGAACAGCGACAGGCGCTGGGCAGTCTTGTTGACCTGGGCGGCGGCCAGGTCCGGGACGAAGTAGTAGAAGCCGCGGGTGTCGCACACCAGTTCAAAGCCCAGGGCCTTGAACAGGCCGCGGTACTGGTCCTGGAAATTCGACAGTTGGGCGTACAACTCCGGGTCGCGGCGGCTGATGTGAAAGCCCTTGAACAGCTCGCGGAAGATCGGTGCGAGCTGGGACAGTTCGGAAAGATCAAGATGCATGGGCAGGGCTCGCAGTTGGCTCAGGCGATGGTTCGCGGCTCGATGTCAGAGCGAAGGAACGCAGGCTGACCAGGTGTTCGCGGGTGGTGTATTCGCGGCGCTCGAGGCGCGCGCGGGTAAAGCGCTTTTCCCGCGACAGGCGCGAGAACCAGTACAGCAGCTCGTCGGTGGCGCCCTCGGGCTCCTGGTCGAGCAGCCAGACCATCAGGTCCGGCAGCGGCAGGGCGTCTTCGCAGCGCTCGAGCATTTCCTTGACCGTGCGCGGCGCACGCGGGGCATCGCCCTTGTGGCTCTTGTGGGCCTTGGGAAACTGCGCAGGCTTGGGCTCGAAGCGGGCCAGGGCGTAGACGTAGGCTTCGACCTGGCTGGCGCTGCCGAGGAAGGTGCTCTGCGGGCGGGTGAACAGCGGCATGGCCGCCTGCGGCACGGCGTCCAGGCCTTTGCGGCGGATTACCGACAGGGCCAGGGCGGCGCCACGGGTCACGGCGTTGTGCCGGCGCGCTTCTTCACGCAGCGGCAGCAGCAGTTCACGGGCATGGCGCAGGGTCAGCTGGGCGCTGGTCTGCATCTCGAGGATGCGCGCGTGGGTGCGCAGGAGCATGTCATCGTCGACCAGATGGCCCAGACGGGCCTGCTCGCCGAGCAAGCGCAGCAGCACGGTCTCGACCTTGCGCACGCCTTGCTCGAAGGCGCCATCGGCGTTGACCAGCTGGATCATCGGCTCAACATATTCGTCCCAGGTCGCCAGGACTTCGGCGTAACGCTGGCGCAGGGGGATTTGCCGGTCGCTGGTCTTGGCCCGTTCGGCCACGGCGACCAGCGCCTGTTCGTCGTTGTCGAGCTTCTTCAGTACGTCGCGCACGCGCATGTCGAGCAGGCGCAGCTGGCGCGCCAGGTCATTGCCGTCGCGAATCTCGAAGGCGTCCTGGATGTGCCCGGCCAGGCGCTCGAGGTGGCGCAGGTAGGCTTCGATCTCCAGGCACAGGCCCAGGCGGTGCTCGCGGCGCAGGTAAGCGAGAAAGTCGTGGATCTGGGCGTTGAGCTCGAAACGGTTCGGGCTTTTTGCCACCGGCACCAGGATATCCAGGCGGATCCACACGTCGAGCAGGCTGGTGATGTCCTGGGGCGTGCTCTCCAGCTGCTGGGTGGCCAGTTGCTGGCGCAGTTCGGCCAGGCTCAGGGTGCCCCCGTCGAAGCGCTCGCACAACGGCTCGAGCAGGGCCCAGTGTTCGGCTAGGGCGCGCAGGACGCGCTTGGGTTCGATCATTGGCGGGTCGACTCGTTGCCAAATAAAAGCGCCGATTGTACTGCATCAGACGCCTGTCGATTCACCCCCTTGATCGCTTCAAGCTGCTGTCGGGCGGTTTTCTGCCGATCAACAGCGGCGCCGAGCGGCGAACAACGTTAGAATATCGGCCCTGACTTATCCACAGATGGCCGATCCTTCTTGTTAATCGAGTCCCGCCGCCGCGCTTATCTCAACGCCATGCAAGTGGTGCACTGGCTGCCGCGTGCCGAACTGCCGTTCGCCGCGCCGTCGCGCCCGCAGCTGTTGTTGCCGGTGGCGGCACTCGAGGAACCGGCGTTCGAGCCGCAGGAGCAGGCACCTGCCCCCGCCAGCGTTGCGCCGAGCGCGCCGCTGGTGCGTTCTGGCGAGCGCCCGAAGATCGAGATCCCGCGCCCAGGCAGCACGCCGAAAGTGACGGCCAAGGCGGTGGACGAAGCCGAAAAGCCCGTGGTTGCCAGGCCTGCGCCGGTACCACCGCCACGCTTTGCCCTGCAACTGCTGCGTGCCGGCAACTGCCTGCTGCTGGTCGAGCTTGCCACCGGCGAGCCGTTCCAGAGCCGCGACCCGTCCTACCTGCTGCTCAAGGACATGCTGCGCGCCGCCGGCCTGCCGGACAGCCCGCAGATCATCGGCGAGCCGGTGCGCTGGCCGTTGCTGGTGCGCGGCAATCTTGACCAGGGCCCGCAGGCTGCGACCGATTTCGTCCAGGGCTTTATCCAGGCCCGGCTTGAAGAGGCGCCGTGCGTCTGCCTGTGGCTGATTGGCCTGCCTGCCGTGCGCTTTGCCGGTGAGGCCGACGCCGAAGCTTATTACCGCGAGTTGCCGGTTGAAGGCCTGGGCGCTGCCTGGGCCTTGCCGGGGCTCGAACTGTTGATGGACGAGCCGCAGCGCAAGGCGCACGTCTGGCAAGCCATGCGCCGGCTGATGGCGCGCTGGAAACCAAGCAATGAGTGACACAATCAGCTTTCGCCGGATGACCGAGGCGGATCTGGATGCCGTACTGAAGATCGAATACGCCGCCTTCAGCCACCCCTGGACCCGCGGGATTTTCCTCGACGGGCTCAAGTCCTATGAAATCTGGCTGATGTTCGAAGGCGAGCAACAGGTCGGCCACGGCGTGATCAATGTGATCATCGACGAGGCGCACCTGCTCAACATTACCGTCAAGCCGGAAAGCCAGGGCCGCGGCCTGGGCCTGCGCCTGCTGGAAGAGCTGATGAGGCGCGCCTACCAGAGCAACGGTCGCGAGTGCTTCCTCGAAGTGCGCGCCAGCAACCAGTCGGCCTACCGCCTGTACGAGCGCTACGGCTTCAATGAAATCGGCCGCCGGCGTGACTACTACCCGGTTGCCGGCGGTCGCGAAGACGCCCTGGTCATGGCCTGCACCCTGTTCGAGTAACGGCTCAGGGTTCGCGCTTGCCGTCCAGCGGATCGCGCCGGGCCAGTTCCGCTTCATCCAGGCCGTTGCCGCCGCCGATGTCATCTTCGTCGACTACGCTCAAATCCCAGTCTGCCGGGTGATCCGCACCGGCTTCGCCGGGCGAGCGGGCGCCGTCTTCAGGGATCAGGGTTTCTGGCTCGAGGTCGTCGTCGGTTGGGTCGAAACCGGCATCGACATTGGGGGTATCCTTGTCAAAATGCAGTTCTTCAACCGAGCCCATGCGGTCTTCGTCGGTGTCGATCGGGGCGGGTTGCGGGGCGTGCAGCGGGCGGTGTTCCTGGCTCATGGTCGATCCTCCTGCGGGTGGGCGTATGCGGTGGACCTGACGGTTGGCCGAAGATTCAAAGGCGTGACCTGAACGGGCCGGCGCCTGTCACAAGATGCGCACCAACCATGAGGCTTGAACATGCACGATCTACAAGAACTGATTGATAACAACGCGCGCTGGGCCGATGCGATCAAGCAGGAAGATCCGGATTTCTTCGCCAAGCTCGCGCGTCAGCAGACTCCGGAATTCCTCTGGATCGGCTGCTCGGACGCCCGGGTTCCGGCCAACGAGATCGTCGGCATGTTGCCGGGCGATCTGTTCGTTCATCGCAATGTCGCCAACGTGGTGCTGCACACCGACCTCAACTGCCTGTCGGTGATCCAGTACGCGGTGGACGTGCTCAAGGTCAAGCATATCCTGGTCACCGGCCACTACGGTTGCGGCGGGGTACGGGCCTCGATGCAGGATCGCCAATTGGGCCTGATCGACGGCTGGCTGCGTTCGATTCGCGACCTGTACTACGAGAACCGCGTGGAGCTGGCCAAGCTTGCGACCGAGGAAGAGCGGGTGGACCGCCTGTGCGAGCTGAACGTGATCCAGCAGGTGGCCAATGTCGGCCATACCACCATCGTCCAGAATGCCTGGCACCGTGGCCAGAGCCTGTCGGTGCATGGTTGCATCTATGGCATCAAGGATGGCCGCTGGAAGAGCCTGAACGCGACCATCAGCGGCCTCGACCAGTTGCCGCCGCAGTACCGCTTGCGTCCGCAGGATTGAGGCCATCGCGGGGCAAGCCCGCTCCCACAGGTCCACTGTAGGAGCGGGCTTGCCCCGCGATGGATTCACCTCAAGTATTCTGCAAATCGCGCAACGTGCGCGTCACCGCCCCGGTATTGCACTTGGCCCCAGCCTGCTCCGGGGTCATGTTGCGAATGCTGCGAAAATACAGCTCGCAGGTCTGCTTCTTCGCCGTCACCTGCCACTTCTGGGTACAGGCCCCCAGCGTTGCCTTGGCATCCGCCGCCGGGTTGCGGCCCATGCCCGCCTGCCAGCAGGCAGCGCTCAAATCCTGGCCCATCATCTTCAGGCCGGCCTGATCGGCCTTGTCCTGGTCGCCGCCATAGTTGGTTTTATCTGCCGCATACCAGATTGCGCTCGGGTGATTGGCGCCCAGCACCGGCACCTTTTGCCCAGGCGTCGGGCTGATGCTGGCCAGGCCCAGTACATAGAGCCTGGGCCCGTACTGCTGCTCGATCCAGCTGCGCACCGGCGAGCCGAAGGCAACCATCGGCAAGGCGGCGCCGTTGCCGGTTCGGGTCATCTCTTTGACCATCTGCAGCTGATAATCCTTGAAGTAGCCATACACGCCCTCCAGGTCTTTGCCGGCGCTGGCTGGCGCGGCGATCGGGGCGATGTCGACGATGGTCTGGTAGGCCGGGGTCTGCTCGGCAGGAATGCCGTTGAAGGTCAGCAGCGTGGCCCAGCGGTCGGTGGTGTTGGAACGCAGGTAGTCCTGGGCCTGGGTCAGCGAGTAGTCCGGTGGAAAATGCAGCAGCTCGATGCTGCGGCGCTTTTCCAGGGCCATGCCTAGGGGCAGGAACAGGTTCCAGTTGTAGGCCCACTTGCCTTCGCGGTTGAGCCGGGTGGCGCCCTGGTAGGCCAGCTCGCCGGTGTCGAGCAGCGCTTGCAGGGGCTTGCTGTAGTCGCTCGGTACGCCCTGGATGTCGGCATGCAGTGAGTTGTTGTCGCGCTTGACCTTTACCGTCGCCGCGGCGTAACCGTCGCGTTGCACGCTCTGGGTCAGGTAGTGCTCCACGGTTTGCTCAAGGGTCCAGTTGCGAAAGCAGATGACGTTACAGTTGTTGGGGTAGGCAAACAGCCGGGTCACCCGTTCCTGGCTGCCCAGGTCGATGCGGGCATCAGCCAGGGCGGCGCCGCTCAGGGTCATGGCGGCCAGGGCGAAGGTCAGTGGAGCAGTCGTGTGCATGCTTAACTCCTTGTCAGTTCCTCCCCGCAGTCGGGAGGGTTGCCATACTGGAGGAATTTCCCGGGGGTTGGGAAGGGGAGCAGGCTGATGAAAACGTGGTGCAAGGCTGGGATCGGTGCAGGACTTTTACTGACAGCGCTCGCTGCCCAGCAGGCGCAGGCTGACGAGCGTGACCTGTACCTGTTTGCTCAGTGGGCGGGCGATCATCAGACCCGGCCCTTTCGTGAAATGCTGGTGGATGCGCGCCTGTATGGCGTGGTGCCTATCCACCAATTGCTGCGCTCGGCCAGTGACTGGCGTTTGTGCAAGGCCGAGCCGTTTGCGCTTGCGCCCGCGGCGCAGTGGCCGGCAGTACGCTCGACCCTGCTGCTGCTCAAGACCCTGGGCGAGCAGGGCGTGCTCAAACGCTATGAAGTGGTTTCGGCCTACCGCGACCCAGTGCTCAACCGCTGCGCCGGTGGCGCCGTGGCCAGCGCCCATACCCGCGCCTTTGCGGTCGACCTGCTGCTACCGGCCTGGGCCGACCCGAACCCGCTGTGCAGCTTCTGGCAGGCCCACGGCAAGGACTGGAACATGGGCCTGGGGCGTTACCCGTCGGGGCGCATTCACATCGACACGGCGGGCTACCGCACCTGGGGTGGCGACTTCAGTGCCGGCTCCTCCTTCTGTGCGCCGGCTACCGCCAGCAAGGCTCAGTCAAGGTGAGCGAGGCAGGCCTGTGACTGGCCGATCACCCACTCGGCGAAGCAGCGGCTTTTGTCGTCGTCGAGCAGCGCCCGGGGGCTGAGCAGGTAGTAGGCCGACTGGTCCTGGATAAAGCCGCGCGGCGCCTGCAACTGGCCGCTGTCGATTTCATCCTGAACCATCAGGCGCGAGGCCATGGCCACGCCCAGCCCGGCTGCCGCCGCCTGAATGCACAGGTAGAAGTGCTCGTAGTCGGCGCGGCTGCTTCCCTTGGCCGACTCCCCGCTATGACGCAACCAGGTAGCCCAGGCGTTGGGGCGCGAAGCGCTGTGCAGCAGGCGTTGTCCGGCCAGGCCGTGTTCGGGAAAGTTATGGGTGGCACTGCACACCGGGCCAACCCATTCGTCGCAGATCTTCAGTGCGTGCAGATTGGCGTCCCAGCGAAAGTCATCGCGGCGCAGGGCCAGGTCGACGCCGCTGCGGGCAAAATCGATCGGCCCGCCAGCCGCCACCAGGTGCAGGTGAATGTCCGGGTGGGCGGTATGAAAGGCCGGCAGCCGTGGGATCAACCAGCGCATGGCGATGGTTGGCTCGCACGACAGCACCAGCACGTTCTCCCGCGCCTGTTGCTGCAGGCGATACACCGCGCCTTCCAGTTGCTCGAACACCGACAGCGTGGTGCCGTGCAGGGCGCGGCCGGCGGCGGTGAGAAAGATCGCCCGGTTGCGCCGCTCGAACAGTTGCACGCCCAGCGTTTCTTCCAGCAGGCGCACCTGTCGGCTCACCGCGCCGTGGGTGACATTGAGCAGCTCGGCGGCGCGCACAAAGCTCTGGGTTTGCGCGGCAACGTCGAAATAGCGAAAGGCGGACAGCGCAGGCAGTTTCATATCTGTGAGAAAAACTAGCGGATTTGCCTCACTATAAATCGCTTTTGGCCTTGCCCGAAGCTTTCGATAATGGCGGCGTACAGAGTTATCTGTGCATTGGCCTAGCAGATCGAGGAGCTTTACGTGAATGAACTCATAGCCGTTGCCCTGTTTACCGTGCTGGCGGTGATCAGCCCGGGCGCCGACTTTGCCATGGTGACCCGCAGCAGTTACGCCTTTGGCCGCCGCGCCGGCCTGGCGGCGGCAATGGGCATCGCCCTGGGCGTGCAGGTGCATGTGCTGTACACGGTGCTGGGCATCGCGGTGATCATCAGCCAGAGCCCGGCGCTTTTTTTGGCGATGAAGGTGCTGGGGGCGGGGTACCTGATTTATCTGGGTTACAAGTCGCTGACCAACACCACGCGGATTTCCCTGGATGGCACCAGCGCCAGTCAGCTCGGTGTGCTGGCGGCATTTCGTTCGGGCTTTCTGACCAACGCCCTGAACCCCAAGACCATGCTCTTTGTGGTCAGTGCCTATACCCAGGTGGTACAGCCGGGCAGTTCGCTGGCGGTCAACTTCGGCTATGGCGCGTTCATGTCGCTCGCCCACGGGTTGTGGTTCAGCCTGGTAGCGGTGTTTTTCTCAAGCGCCGTGTTGCGCCGGGCCATGCTCGAGCGCCAGCGTCTGGTTGACCGGGTGATTGGTGTGGCCTTGATCGGCCTGGGGCTGGCGGTAGTGTTCGCCAATGTGCGCTAAGCGGGCAGGGTAAAAATCGCAGGCAAGAAAAAAGGGCTTACCTTGCGGTAAGCCCTTTTTAGTACTTGGTGGCTACACAGGGACTTGAACCCCGGACCCCAGCATTATGAATGCTATGCTCTAACCAACTGAGCTATGTAGCCAAGTGGCGCGCATTATTCGCCTGAAACGGATTTGTGTCAACACTCTTTTTCAAAAAAATTAACGCGCGATCAACCGCTTAGCCGTAAACCGGCTCAGAAGTCGTATTTGAACGTGGTCATCAGGTTACGCGGCGCCCCGTAGTTGCCGTACGACGACGCCATCGAGTAGTACTCGCGGTCGAAGACGTTGTTGAGGTTGACCGTGGCGCTGAGGTTTTCGCTGATGTTGTAGCGCGCCATCAGGTTGACCAGCGCGTAGCTGCCCTGGTCGAAGCTGTGCAGGTCGGTGCCGACCTTGCTTTGCCAGTTGACCCCGCCACCCACGGTGACTTTGTCGAGCATGCCCGGCAGGCGGTAGCTGGTGAAGGTCTTGAGGCTGTGGCGCGGATACACGGTGGCAATGCGCTCATCCTGGTTGTCGGTGGTCAGGGTGTAGGTGTAGCCCGCCGACGCCTGCCAGCCTTCGGCCAGCTCGCCATTGAGCTCCATTTCCAGGCCTTTGGAGGTGGTGTCCTGCTTGGCGTCGTAGACGTTGTCGTGCACCCAGATCGCCAGGTTGTCCTGTTCGAGCTTGAACAGCGCCAGGCTGGAGTTCAGCTTGCCATCAAAATGACTGCCCTTGACGCCCAGCTCGTAGCCAACGCCCTGCATCGGGTCGAGCGGCTTGTTGTTCTCGTCGGTGACCCAGGAGGCTTGCGGGTTGAAGATTTTGGTGTAGCTGGCGTACAGCGCCCAGGTTTCATCAAGGTCGTAGACCACCCCGGCATAAGGGATGAACACACCGGTCTCTTTACGGTTGACCTCGGTCTTCTCACCGCCGTACGGGCGGTCCTCGGTGTCACGCTTCCAGTCGATGACCCGGCTGCCGAGAATCAGGTTGAGGTCGTCGGTCAGGTGCAGGCGCGAGGTGAGGTAGGCGGCGTACTGGGTTTCTTCCATTGACGATTTGCCACTGATGCTCCAGTCCGGCTTGGGCTGCTTGCCGTCCCAGTCGAAGATGTTCTCCACCGACGCACCCGGGGTTGCGTTGTAGTCGTAGCGCCAGCCGCCCCAGCTCGGCACGCTTTCGTTGTACTTGGACAG
Source organism: Pseudomonas sp. NPDC087612 (assembly GCF_044743505.1). Lineage (NCBI taxonomy): Bacteria > Pseudomonadati > Pseudomonadota > Gammaproteobacteria > Pseudomonadales > Pseudomonadaceae > Pseudomonas > Pseudomonas sp. NPDC087612. The sequence goes on along the minus strand of NZ_JBIUWO010000005.1, from coordinate 367,515 downwards.
GGTTACGCCGCCGATCAGTTCGTGTTCGCGGCCGAACAGGCTGAACGGGCCGGTCAGGTACAGGTCCAGGTTGTCCTGGCGCGGGGTGCCGGAAAAGCGCACCGGCAACTGGCTCAGGCCGCTGCCGTCGGGCTGCAGCTCGCCCATGAGAAAGCCGAACACTTCGTCGAACTTGTTTTCGGAATGGCTGTACTCGATCTTGCCGCTCCAGCCGTTGCCCAGTTGCTGCTCCACCGAGGCGAAATAGCTGGTCTGTTCGTGGTCGTTGTACGACCAGTCCGGAGCCATATTGATCGAGCGCTTGAGATTGCTGCGCTCACCCGTGCTGAAGCGGGTTGGCAGGCCGGTGCGCAGCGGCGAGTCGACGTCGGTGCGCTGGTAGCTGAAGCCCATGGTCAGCAGGGTATCTTCGCTCAGGTCGAACTCGGTGATGCCATACAGCAGCTGGCTCTCCAGCTTGTAACGGTCGACCCAGGCGCCTTCAGTCTTGTAGTCGGCAACCAGGCGGCCGCGCACATTGCCGCTTTCGGTCAGCGGCCCGGAAACATCGAAGCCGGTGCCATAGCGGTCCCAGGTGCCGGCCGAGCCGGTGACGCTGGCCTGGCCCTCGGCGGTCGGGCGCTTGCGGATCAGGTTGATGGTCGCCGACGGGTTGCCCATGCCGCTGATCAGGCCGCTGGCGCCGCGGACGATCTCGATGCGGTCGTACATCGCCATGCTCTGGGTGTAGTTGTCCATCCGCGTGACGGTCGGCACGCCGTCGATCTCGTAGTTCTGGATGACGAAGCCGCGCGAGTAGTAGCTGTCGGTCTCGGCGCCCAGGCCGTCGCGCACGACGATCACCCCGGGGGTCGCTTCGAGTGCATCGCTAAGATTGGTCAGGCGCTGGTCATCCAGGCGCTGGCGAGTCATGACGGTCAGCGACTGCGGGGTTTCCTGTGGGGTGAGGTTGAGCCGCGTCGAGCTACTGGACGAGTAGGTGGTGTAAAGCCCGGTGCCTTCGGTGGTCGAGCCCGGGGCCTTGCCGGAAATGCTCATGGCATCCAGTTGCAGGGCGCTGCCCAGTTCCATCGGTAAATCGATGACAAAGCTGCTGGCGTTGGGTTGGCTCAGGCGTGCGCTGCTGCCGGCAGTCAGGGCCTGCAGTGCCTGGGTCGGGCTCATGCGGCCCTTGACCCCCGGCGACGAGCGCCCGGCCAGCTGGTTGGCGTCGTAGATCACCTGCAGCCCGCTTTGGGCGCTGAACTGGTCCAGGGCATCGGCCAAGGCTTGCGCGGGGATGTTGAAGTCCAGCGCCTGGGCCTGGGTCTGGGCAGACTCGGCGGCCTGCAGCGGCAGGCCCAGGGTTGTGGAAAACAGGCTGGCGGCAAGGATGGCGCGGGCCAGTGGCTGACGGCTGAATCGGAAATCGCGTGGGTACTGCATGTGTCCTCCCCCAGAGAATACAAACGATAATGCTTCTTATGTGGAGGTGTGACGCAGCAGCAAAGACAATTACCGAATGCCTGGGAAATATATTTTCACCGGCTTAGCGGACGATGATCCATTGCCCGGCCAGGTTGCTCACGTTGAGGTTCTGAGTGCGCGCCAGGGCATCGATGGCAGTGGCGGCCTGGTCGAGGTTAAAGCTGCCACTGACCGGGCGCCGGCCGACCTGTTCATCGATGTACAGCAGGCGGCTGCCCTGGTACTCGGCAAGCTGTTCGAGCACCCGGCGCAAGGGCACCTCACGCACCCGCAACTGCCCCTCGCGCCAGGCCAGCAGGCGTTCGGCATCGACCTTCTCGACCTGGTCCAGGCGGCTGGCGCTGAGGGTCACGCGTTCACCGGGGGCGAGCATGCGTTTGTCGCCGGCGCTGCTGACCTCGACCTTGCCTTTGAGCAGCACCACTTCATCGTGATCGCGGCCGCGGCTGACCGAGAAGCGCGTACCCAGCACCTGTACCTGGGCCTCGTCGACATCGACCACGAAGGGCCGGCCATCGTGGGTCACTTCAATGAACATCTGCCCTTGCACCAGGCGCAGCGTGCGCACCGGCCCGCGCAGGTCGATATCGACGGCGCTGGCACTGTCGAGGGTCAGCCGTGAGCCATCGGCCAGCTGGATCTGCCGGCGTTCGCCAACCGCGGTGGCGACATCGCTGTTCAAGCGCTGCAGCAATGGCAACTGCAACATCACCAGGCCGCTGATCAGCAGGATGCTCGCCGCCACCGCCCAGCCCCCCCAGGAGCGTGGGGCCGTACCCCGTTTGACCTTGTGCAGGCGACGCGCGGGCATCTCCAGTTGTTGCCAGAACAGCTCGACCTCGGCAAAGGTGCGGGCATTCTCGGGGTCCAGGCGCCAGCGTTCAAAGGCCTGGCGTTGCTCCCGCGGAACATCGTGGGCGCGCAGCCGGGTAAACCAGTCCAGGGCTTGCTGTTCGCGGTCGCCAGGCTCGTTCGGATGGGCAGAATTTGGCGATGGGTTCATGGCTGGTCAGTCTTGTTTCGGTTATGCAGGGCAGCCGCGGCGCAATGGCTCAGGGCTTTGTTCAAATGACGCTCGACCGCACGCGGGTCGAGTCCCAGGCGCGCGCCGATGTCCTTGTAGCTCAATTGCTCGACCCGGGCGAGTAAAAATACCTCGCGGGTCGGCGAGGGCAGGCCGTCGATCAGGCGTTCAAGATGGTCAAGGGTATTTCCGGCCACGGCACTGCGCTCGGGTGAGGTTTCGTTGAGCAGATGCTCCAGCGCCTGCTCGTCATTGACCCCACGTACCTGGTTGCGCCGAGCATGGTCGATGCTCAGGTTGTTGGCGATGCGGTACAGAAAGGCCCGCAGGTTGCCAACCTCGCCACGCTCGCTGTGCATCAGCCGCACAAAGGCATCCTGGAGCAGGTCGCGGGCGGTTTCCCGGCAGCGCACGCGGCGGGTCAGGAAGGCCAGCAGTTCACTGCGGTGATGCTGATAGAGCAGCGACAGGCTGCGGTTGTCCTGGTCGTCGGACATGGCGTATGCGGGCCTCGAATAGGCAGGCAGTGGAGTCTGTAAAAACGCAGCCGATGCTAACGTTATTGAGAATTATTAACAAGCACGTCAAAAGCACGTTGGTCGAAAAGAATAGTGCGCTTGCTAACGATTTCTGGATAATTGGATCCCGCCCCCCGGATGGAAGCTTTTGTCATGGCTGTGAGCACTGCCTCGTCAACGTCACCCGCCAGCACCGCAACTGCCCAGAGCAGCCCGCTGGTGATGCGTATCATCGCCGCCTGTGCCCTGGCGCACCTGATCAACGACCTGATCCAGGCCGTACTGCCGTCGATCTATCCGCTGCTCAAGGCCAACTACGGCCTGACCTTTACCCAGATCGGGCTGATCACCCTGACCTTCCAGATCACTGCGTCGCTGCTGCAGCCGTGGGTCGGCTTTTACACCGACCGCAAGCCGATGCCGAACCTGTTGCCGCTGGGCACCCTGTGCACCCTGGTGGGGATCGTCATGCTTGCGTATGTCGGCAGCTTCCCGATGATTCTGCTGGCGGCGGCGCTGGTCGGCATCGGTTCGTCGACCTTCCACCCGGAAACCTCGCGTATCGCCCGGCTGGCCTCCGGTGGGCGCTTTGGCCTGGCGCAGTCGACCTTCCAGGTCGGCGGCAATGCTGGCTCCGCCTTCGGGCCCTTGCTGGCGGCGGCGATCATCATCCCCTTCGGCCAGGGCAATGTGGCCTGGTTCGGCCTGTTCGCGGTCTGCGCCGTGCTGGTCACCTACGGCCTGAGCCGCTGGTACAAGGAACACCTCAACCTGTTCAAGGCCAAGCAGGGCCAGCGCGCCACCCATGGCCTTTCCCGCCAGCGGGTGATCGGCGCCCTGGTTGTACTGGGGCTGCTGGTGTTCTCCAAGTACTTCTACATGTCCAGCCTCACCAGCTACTTCACCTTCTACCTGATCGAGAAGTTCGACCTGTCGGTGGCCAGCTCGCAGCTGTACCTGTTCCTGTTCCTCGGCGCGGTAGCGGCCGGGACCTTCTTTGGCGGCCCGATCGGTGACCGCATCGGGCGCAAGGCGGTGATCTGGTTCTCGATCCTCGGCGTTGCGCCGTTCACCCTGATGCTGCCTTATGCCGACCTGTTCTGGACCAGCGTGCTCAGCGTGATCATCGGCTTCATTCTCGCCTCGGCATTCTCGGCCATCGTCGTCTACGCCCAGGAGCTGGTGCCGGGTAACGTCGGCATGATCGCCGGGATCTTCTTCGGCCTGATGTTCGGTTTTGGCGGCATCGGCGCAGCGGCACTGGGTTATATGGCCGACATCAAGGGCATCGAGTACGTTTACAGCCTGTGCTCGTTCCTGCCGCTGTTCGGCCTGCTGGCGATCCTGCTGCCGTCCACCGGCAAGCGCTGAAGGCTCAAGGACGGGCTATTGACGGGTGGCACGGGTTCTCCTAGAGTGCCGCCCATCCTTTACGGTGTAACCGACGTATGAGCCGCTTCAGCCACACATTCGCGCATCGCCAGCCGGTCGTCCTGACCCGCTGCTGCGACTGGCCGAGCGATACCGTCCTCAAGCGTCGGCGCAGTGTGCTGTTCGCCTTTACCTTCTCGCCTCACCGCCCCACCTCCTGACCTGGCAGCTGCATGCCCGGCGTTCTGCCGTGGCTGGCGCGCCTGTATGCAAATCTTTTTACGGTCATGTATGCGCCTGCGCAGGTGCGATGTGGTGCTTTGCGCCGGTGAGTTCGGAGTGGTGATGAATACGCGTTTGTTGCTGGGCTTGTTGTTTGCGGTTTCGGTAGTCGGTTTCAGCCTCGGGGCGAGTTTGCCATTGGTGTCGCTGCGTTTGCTCGACGCAGGTGCCAGTACCTTGCAGATCGGTATCGTCTCGGCCATTCCGGCGGCGGGGATGATGCTCTCGGCGTTCATGGTCGATGCCTGCTGCCGGCACCTGACCCGGCGCACCATCTACCTGCTGTGTTTCGGCCTGTGCACCTTGAGCATCGGCCTGCTCGAATGGGGCTTCTCCTCGCTCTACCTGCTTGCCCTGTTGCGCCTGGCGCTGGGGATCGGCATGGGCATTGCCATCATTCTCGGCGAGTCGTGGGTCAACGAGCTGAGCCCGGAACACAACCGCGGCAAGATCATGGCCCTGTACGCCACCGCCTTTACCGGCTTCCAGATGCTCGGCCCGGCGATGCTGGCGCTGCTCGGCGCGCAGAGCACCTGGGTGACCACGGTGGTGACAGGTTGCTATGGCCTGGCGCTGCTGTGCATCGTGCTGACGGTGCCCAATGACCACGTCGAGCATGGCGAAGAGGGCGGCAAGAGCTTTTCCCTGGCGGGCTTTTTCCGCGTGGCGCCGGCCTTGTGCATGGGCGTGCTGTTCTTCTCGTTCTTCGACGCGGTGATCCTTTCGCTGCTGCCGGTGTATGCCACCAACCATGCCTACGCCGTGGGCGTAGCAGCGTTGATGGTGACGGTGATTCTTACCGGCGACATGCTCTTCCAGTTGCCGATCGGCTGGTTGGCCGACCGCTGCGAGCGCACCACCGTACACCTGGTGTGCGGTGTGGTGGCGATGCTGATCGGCCTGGCGCTGCCATGGCTGATCGGTATGCAATGGCTGCTGTGGCCGGCCTTGGTGGTGCTCGGCGCGGTGGCTGGCGGGGTCTACACCCTGGCGCTGGTGCTGATCGGCCAGCAGTTCAAGGGCCAGGACCTGGTCACTGCCAACGCCAGCGTCGGCCTGCTCTGGGGTGTCGGCAGCCTGCTCGGGCCGCTGCTCAGTGGTGCGGCCATGGACGTCGCTCCCCATGGCCTGCCGATGGCGCTGACGGCCATGGCCGCGCTGTTCGTGGTATTCGCCCGCAGCGCCCGGCGCCGGGCCTTCCGCGCCCAGCGTGCCGGGCAGGGCGCTGCCTAGCACGCATGGCGCTTCAGAAGCGCTCAGGCACCATGCGCGAGGTGTAGCGGGTGCTCTTGTAGCGGCCGATCTTGCCGCGCTTGGGCAGCTCGATCTTCTGTTTGTGGGTGATGTCCTCGTAGGGCACCTGCTTGAGGAAGTGGCTGATGATGTTCAGGCGCACCCTCCGCTTGTCTTCGGAAACCGCCACATACCACGGGGCCCAGGAGGTGTCGGAGGCGGCGAACATGTCATCGCGGGCGCGGGTGTAGTCGTCCCAGCGGGTGAAGGACTTGAGGTCCATCGGTGTCAGCTTCCAGATCTTGCGCCCGTCGGTAATGCGCTCCTTAAGGCGTCGCTCCTGCTCTTGAGGACTGACTTCCAGCCAGTACTTGACCAGCACGATGCCGGACTCGACCAGCATCTTCTCGAACGATGGCACCACTGACAGGAACTTGCTGGACTGCTCTTCGGTACAAAAGCCCATCACCCGCTCGACGCCGGCGCGGTTGTACCAGCTGCGGTCGAAGATCACCACTTCGCCGGCCGAGGGCATGTGCTGTATGTAGCGCTGGGCGTACATCTGGCTTTTTTCCCGTTCGGTCGGTGCTGGCAGCGCCACCACGCGAAACACCCGCGGGCTGACGCGCTCGGTGATGGCCTTGATGGTGCCGCCCTTGCCGGCGCCGTCGCGGCCTTCGAAGACAATACAGACCTTCAAACCCTTGGCCACCACCCACTGCTGCAACTTGACCAGCTCGATGTGCAGGGCCTTGAGGGCTTGCTCGTATTCTTTGCGGGGGAGGCGTTCGCTGCTGTCTTGCTTTTCCTTTTTCTTAGCCATGCGCCGATACCTGATCTGTGGACAAGAGCCGTTTGAATGCGGCTTTGAGTATAGATCCAGGTATTGGCTCGCGTTTGCTCATGGCGCAGGCAAAGAAAAACCCCTTGAGGCATGACCTCAAGGGGTTTCGGGCTGCTGGCAGCGGGTCAGACGTTGAAGCGGAAGTGCATCACGTCACCGTCCTTGACGATGTAGTCCTTGCCTTCCAGACGCCATTTACCGGCTTCTTTCGCGCCGCTTTCACCCTTGTACTGGATGAAGTCGTCGTAGGCGACCACTTCGGCACGGATGAAGCCTTTCTCGAAGTCGGTGTGGATCACGCCGGCCGCCTGCGGGGCGGTGGCGCCGACGCGCACGGTCCAGGCGCGGACTTCCTGCACGCCGGCAGTGAAGTAGGTCTGCAGGTTGAGCAGCGAGTAACCGGCGCGGATCACGCGGTTCAGGCCTGGCTCTTCGAGGCCCAGGGCTTCGAGGAACATGTCCTTCTCTTCACCGTCGTCGAGCTCGGCGATCTCGGCTTCGATCTTGTTGCACACCGGCACCACGATCGCACCTTCTTCTTCGGCAATGGCCTTGACCACGTCCAGGTGCGGGTTGTTGTCGAAACCGTCTTCGGCAACGTTGGCGATGTACATCACAGGCTTGCTGGTCAGCAGGTGGAAGCCGCGGATCAGGGCCTTCTCGTCGTCTGCCATGTTCTTCATCAGGCTGCGCGCAGGCTTGCCTTCGGTGAAGTGCGGGATCAGTTTTTCGAGGATGGCTTTCTGCGCCAGGGCGTCCTTGTCACCACCCTTGGCGTTGCGCGCAACCTTCTGCAGTTGCTTCTCGCAGCTGTCGAGGTCGGCGAAGATCAGTTCCAGGTCGATGATCTCGATGTCGCGCTTGGGGTTGACGCTGTTGGAGACGTGAATCACGTTCTCGTCTTCGAAGCAGCGCACCACGTGGGCGATGGCGTCGGTCTCGCGGATGTTGGCGAGGAACTTGTTGCCCAGGCCTTCACCTTTCGAGGCACCGGCAACCAGGCCGGCGATGTCGACGAATTCCATGGTGGTCGGCAGCACGCGGTTCGGCTTGACGATGGCCGCCAGGGCGTCCAGGCGTGCATCGGGCATCGGCACGATGCCGCTGTTCGGCTCGATGGTGCAGAACGGGAAGTTCTCAGCGGCGATGCCGGATTTGGTCAGGGCGTTGAACAGGGTGGACTTGCCGACGTTGGGCAGGCCGACGATGCCGCAATTGAAACCCATGGTGAATCCCTCTTCGTGGAGTCAGGCCTTTTGGCTGTGCAGCTCTCTCATCGCACGCGTCCAGTCGCCGGCGAGGATGTCCGGCAGCACGCCGAGGGCAAAATCGATACTGGCGTCCAGCTTCTCCTGCTCGGCGCGTGGCGCCTTGCCGAGGACGAAACCGGAGACCCTGCTGCTGTCACCCGGGTGGCCGATGCCAAGCCGCAGACGGTGAAAGTCATTCTGGTTGCCGAGCTGGGCGATGATGTCGCGCAGCCCGTTGTGCCCGCCATGGCCGCCGCCCTTTTTGAGCTTGGCGACGCCGGGAGGCAGGTCGAGTTCGTCGTGGGCCACCAGGATGGCATCTGGCGGGATGCGGAAAAAGTTCGCCAGTGCAGCAACGGCCTGGCCGCTGCGGTTCATGTAGGTGGTCGGGATCAGCAGACGAACGTCGTTGCCCTGATGGCTGAATTTAGCCGTCAGGCCGAAATACTTGCGGTCAGCGGTCAGGTTGACGCGCTGGGCGCTGGCAATGCGTTCTACGAAAAGAGCCCCTGCGTTATGCCGGGTCTGTTCGTATTCGGGGCCGGGGTTTCCCAGGCCGACGATCAGTTGGATGGCGGTCACGTCAGGGGCTCTTCCTTGGAGTTGTGGGTTACAGTGCGGGGCACTGTAACCCGGTCAACGCCGGCGTGCTGAGTAGATTACTCGGCAGCGCCTTCTGCAGCTTCAGGCGCAACACGCGGAGCGTGAACGTTGGCAACAGCCAGGTCGTTACCGTGAGCCAGAGCGACGAACTCGACGCCTTTCGGAGCTTTGAGGTCCGACAGGTGGATGATCGCGCCGACTTCGGCGTTGGCCAGGTCGACTTCGATGAACTCAGGCAGGTCTTTGGCTTCGCAGGAAACTTCGATCTCGTTGACAACGTGGGAGATCTCGCCGCCTTTCTTGACCGGAGCTTCTTCGTTGACGAAGTGCACTGGTACTTTGGCGGTCAGTTTCTGGCCAGCAACAACGCGGACGAAGTCAGCGTGCAGGATGAACTGCTTGGCTGGGTGACGCTGCATCGCTTTGACAACGACGTTTTCTTTCTTGCCGTCGATGTTCAGCTCGATAACGTGGCTGTAGGCAGCTTCGTTTTCGAACAGTTTGGCGATTTCCTTGGCCACGATGGTCAGGGATTGAGCTTCTTTGTCACCACCGTAAACAACGGCAGGGATCTGGGCGGCGAGACGACGCAGGCGGCGGCTCGCACCTTTCCCCAGGTCGGTACGCGCTTGGGCGTTCAGAGTGAAATCAGTCATTTTGTATCTCCAAAATAGCCATCTCCCGCAGGCGTTTGCGACCAGCGCCAAACGGGGTGGGCAAAAAAGCCCCGCCCCAACAACAGGTGTTGGGGCGGGGCGCTTTTCGTCAACGAGAGGTTCGCGAGGGAAAACCCTCAGCGGAACATCGCGCTGATCGATTCTTCATTGCTGATGCGGCGAACCGCCTCGGCAACAACCGGTGCAATATCCAGTTGGCGGATACGGTCACAGGCTTGTGCTGCAGCGGACAGCGGGATGGTGTTGGTCACCACCAGTGCGTCCAGCACGGAGTTCTCGATATTCTCGATCGCCCGACCCGAGAGGACAGGGTGCGTGCAGTAGGCGTAAACCTTGGCAGCGCCGTGTTCTTTCAGGGCCTTGGCCGCGTGGCACAGGGTGCCGGCGGTGTCGACCATGTCGTCGACGAGAATACAGGTACGTCCTTCGACGTCGCCGATGATATGCATCACTTCGGAGTGATTGGCCTTTTCACGGCGTTTGTCGATGATACCCAGATCGACACCCAGGGACTTGGCAACAGCACGTGCACGCACGACGCCGCCGATGTCCGGGGACACGATCATGAGGTTCTCGAAACGCTGGTCTTCGATGTCATCCACCAGAACGGGGGAGCCGTAGATGTTATCTACCGGAATATCGAAGAAACCCTGGATCTGGTCAGCGTGCAGGTCGACAGTGAGAACACGGTCGATACCGACGACGGTGAGCATGTCAGCGACGACTTTGGCGCTGATAGCAACACGCGCCGAACGCGGACGGCGATCCTGGCGGGCATATCCGAAGTAAGGAATCACGGCAGTGATTCGGGAAGCTGAGGAGCGGCGGAAGGCATCGGCCATCACTACCAGTTCCATCAGGTTATCGTTGGTTGGCGCGCAAGTCGGCTGAATGATGAAAACGTCCTTACCACGAACATTTTCATTAATCTCAGTGCTGATTTCGCCGTCGGAGAATTTGCCGACAGAAACATCACCCAGTGGGATATGCAGCTGACGTACGACACGCCGAGCCAGATCGGGGTTAGCGTTCCCCGTAAAGACCATCATCTTGGACACGCGCAGTACCTGAAGGCTGAGGGTATACCTGGATGAGTATAAGGAAAATGGCAGGGGCGGCTGGATTCGAACCAACGCATGGCAGGATCAAAACCTGCTGCCTTACCGCTTGGCGACGCCCCTGTATCTGTTGCTGCGAGCACCTTGTGCTCGATTCCTAGAGCAGACTCTGCAGCGTGCGATGCAACATCGAAACGTTGCTTCCCTTAGCTACAAACCCTGTTTGGGTCTCTGCAAGAAGGGCCAAAACTTTATCAGCTTCAGCTTTGTTTGGGAAGGCCCCAAACACACAACTTCCAGTTCCGGTAAGCCGAGCCTCAGTGAATTCGTTTAACAAATTCAATGAATTGCGTACCTCTGGGTAACGCTGCTCTACCACCGGTTGGCAGTCATTTCGACTGTTTCCCTTGGGAACGGGGCGCATCTTAAGGGGCAAGGAATCACGTGTCAACAGCGGATCTGAAAAAATTTCTGCTGTGCTAACAAATACTTGCGGGACCAGCACGACATACCAGGGCTCTTCGGGGTCGACCGGGGTCAGCTTCTCGCCCACGCCCTCGGCGAACGCCGCATGGCCGCGGACGAAAACCGGCACGTCGGCGCCCAGGGTCAGGCCCAGTTCAGCCAGCTGGTCTTCGCTCAAGCCCAGTTGCCATAAATGGTTGAGGCCGAGCAGGGTAGTGGCGGCGTCGGAGCTGCCGCCGCCAATGCCGCCGCCCATGGGCAGGATTTTTTTCAGCCAGATATCCACGCCCTTGTCGCAGCCGGTCAGGGCCTTGAGCTTGCGCGCGGCCTTGACGATCAGGTTGCTTTCATGGGGGACGTTGTCGATCTCGCTGTGCAGGCGCACTTCACCGTCTTCGCGCAGGGCGAAAGACAGCTCGTCGGCATGCTCGAGAAACTGGAACAGGGTTTCCAGCTCATGGTAGCCATCGGCGCGGCGGCCAAGAATGTGCAGCATCAGGTTGAGCTTGGCCGGGGCCGGCAGGGTCAGGGTTGCAGTGTTCATTGATCAGTGGCCCAGTTGCCGTGGTTGCCAGTCTTTGACCACCAGGGTCACGTCGAGGTTTTGCCCGTGCAGCTTGATCCGCTCGGGCAGCCAGTAGCCGTTCTGTTCGGCGTAGCTCAGGTACTGCACGTCCCAGCCGTCCTGCTTGAGGCTGGCCAGGCGGCTGTCGCCGTCGAGGGTCAGCTGGCTCTTGCTGTCGGGGGCGGGCAGGCCGCGAATCCACCAGACCAGGTGCGACACCGGCAGCTCCCAGCCCAGTTGTTCGGCCAGCAGGGCTTCCGGGCTTTGCGCCTCGAAGCGGCCCTGGTTGGCGACCTCGAGGGTGACGCCGCCGGGGCGCCCGGTCAGGCGTGCAGCGCCGCGGCCGAGCGGGCCGGACAGGCGGATGTCGTAGTAGTCCTGGCGTTGCAGCCAGAACAGCGTGCCGCTGCCGGAGTCTTTCGGCGCGCGGATGCCGACCTTGCCGTTGATCTGCCAGCCATCGAGGGTGCTCAGCTGTTGCTTGTGCTCGCGCCACAGCTGGGGGTTGCCTTCGCCCCGCAGGGCCTCACGGGAGCCGAAGCCGGCACAACCGGCAAGCAGGGCAATCAGGCAGAAGGTGATGCAGTGGCGCAAAAACATAGGCTTATAGAGTCTCGGATCCGGTCAGGCGCAGGACGGTCTTGCGCAGGATAGGGCTGTCGGGCTGGGCTTCGAAACCTTTGGCCCAGACCTGGCGGGCTTCGCGGCGCTTGCCGTTGGCCCAGAGCACTTCACCCAGGTGGGCAGCGACTTCGTGATCGGGGAAACGCTCGATGGCCTGGCGCAGCAGGCGCTCGGCTTCGTCGAGGTTGCCCATGCGGTAGTTGACCCAGCCGAGGCTGTCGAGCACCGCCGGATCGTCCGGGGTGATCTGGTGCGCTTTGTCGATCAGGGTCTTGGCTTCGGCATAACGGCTGGTGCGGTCAGCCAGGGTGTAGCCCAGGGCGTTGAGGGCCATGGCGTTTTCCGGCTCGCGGCTGATGATGCTGCGCAGGTCTTTTTCCATCTGCGCCAGGTCGTTGCGCTTTTCCGCAAGCATGGCCCGGGTGTACAGCAGGTTGAGGTCGTCCGGGTACTGCTTGATCGCTTGCTGCAGCACCTGCTCGGCCTGGGCGTCCTTGTCGTTGTTGCCCAGGGCTTCGGCTTCGATCAGGTACAGCTGGATGGCGTAGTCGGGCTGGGCTTCGCGGGCTGCGGCCAGGCGCCGCGAGGCCTCGGCGCTGCGGCCGTTGGCAATGAGGATGTCGGCCTGGCGCAGTTGCGCTGGCAGATAGTCGTTGCCGGGGCCGACCAGGGCGTACTCGTTGAGGGCGCTTTCGGGGTCGTTGCGTTCTTCATGGATGCGCCCCAGGTTCAGGTGCGCGGCATCGACATGGCTGTCGCGGGCGATCAGCTCTTCGAGGTAGCCGGCGCCTTCGTCCCAGTCCTTGGTTTCCAGGCTGACCAGGGCCAGCGAGTAACGCAGTTCATCGTCGTCCGGGTATTGCTGGACCAGGCTGACAAACTCGGCCTTGGCATCGGCCAGGCGATCCTGCTCGACCAGCATGCGCGCGTAGGTCAGGCGCAGGCGTTTGTCGTCCGGGTACTGGCGAATGGTTTTCTGCAGCAGCGGCAGGGCCTCTTTGCCGCGGTCCAGGCCTTGCAGCAGGCGCGCGCGCAGCAGCACCGGGGCAATCTCGCCGGCTTCGGGCGGGTGTTCTTCGAGCAGGTCGAGGGCCGCCTGGGCCTTGCCATCCTGTTGCAGCAGCAGGGCCTTGCCGAACACCAGCTGACCGTTGTCAGGGTACTTCACCAACAGACGATCGAAACTGTTTTGCAGGCCGGCGCGGGTGTCCGGGTCGGTTTCCAGTGCCGACAGGGCGAGGAAGTCGAAGTGGGTGTCGCCCTGGCCCTGAAGGACCTTTTCCATGTAGACCATGGACTCGTCATAGCGACCGCTGCGAGCCAGCTGGATGGCGGCGGCGCGCTGGGAGTCGAGGTTGCCGGGGTCGTTTTTCGCCCAGATCAGCGAGGTGTCGAGCGCGGCCTGGTCGGCGCCCAGGTATTCGGCGATGCGGTAGGCGCGTTCGGAAATACCCGGGTCCTGAGTCTTGATTGCCTGGCTGACGTAATTGTCCAGGGCGATATCGAAACGATCGCGCTGGCCGGCAAGTTCTGCGGTCAGCAGGCTGTACACGGTGTCCTGGCTGAACGATCCGTAGACGGTGGGCTTGGCCGGTTGCACCGGGGCGGCATCTGCAGGCGCCTTGGCATCCGGGGAATCCGGAGCCAGGGTCTGGCAGCCCTGGAGCAAGGCAAGGGCAAGGAGCAACGCGTAGGATCTATTCATAATCGGGATTTGGGCGGCTTACCAGCGGTCGGATCATCATGACACAAGCGCCGGGGCAAACCCATAAGCGAAGGTCTCGGTAGGGGTAGACTATAGAGACAATAGCGAGCGGTGGTTGTTCTGCGCTCTGCGAAGTAGGACAATTATCGGCTTCTCGTCACAATCAGCGACCTTGCATGGCCTTTCTTGCCCTCGGTATCAACCATAAGACTGCCTCGGTAGACGTACGCGAGCGCGTGGCGTTTACCCCTGAGCAGCTGGTGGACGCCTTGCAGCAGCTCTGCCGACTGACCGCCAGCCGCGAAGCCGCGATCCTTTCGACCTGCAACCGCAGCGAGCTTTATATAGAGCAGGACCACCTGGCTGCGGAGAGCATCCTGCGCTGGCTGGCCGAATATCATCAACTGAGCCTGGATGAACTGCGCGCCAGCGCCTACATCCATGAAGATCACGATGCCGTGCGGCACATGATGCGGGTGGCCTCCGGGCTCGACTCGCTGGTGCTGGGCGAGCCGCAGATCCTCGGCCAGATGAAGTCGGCCTATGCCGTGGCGCGCGAAGCCGGAACCATCGGCCCGCTGCTCGGGCGGCTGTTCCAGGCGACCTTCAGCGCTGCCAAGCAGGTGCGTACCGATACCGCCATCGGCGAAAACCCGGTGTCGGTGGCCTTTGCCGCCGTGAGCCTGGCCAAGCAGATCTTCAGCGACCTGGGCCGCAGCCAGGCGCTACTGATCGGCGCCGGTGAAACCATCACCCTGGTCGCCCGCCATCTGCACGAGCAGGGCGTGCGGCGCATCGTCGTCGCCAACCGCACCCTGGAGCGCGCCAGCACCCTGGCCGAGCAGTTCGGCGCCCATGCGGTGCTGCTGGCCGACATTCCCCAGGAGCTGGTCAACAGCGATATCGTCATCAGCTCCACCGCCAGCCAGTTGCCGATCCTCGGCAAGGGTGCGGTGGAAAGCGCCCTGAAGCAGCGCCGGCACAAGCCGATCTTCATGGTCGACATCGCCGTGCCGCGCGATATCGAGCCACAGGTGGGCGAGCTCGATGACGTTTACCTGTACACCGTCGATGACCTGCACGAAGTGGTCGCCGAGAACCTCAAGAGCCGCCAGGGTGCTGCCCAGGCCGCTGAAGAGCTGGTCTCGGTGGGCGCCGAAGATTTCATGCTGCGCCTGCGCGAGCTGGCCGCGGTGGATGTACTCAAGGCTTACCGTCAGCAGAGCGAGCGCCTGCGCGACGAAGAGCTGCAAAAGGCCCAGCGCCTGCTGGCCAATGGCGCCAGTGCCGACGAGGTGCTGGTGCAGCTGGCCCGTGGCCTGACCAACAAACTGCTGCATGCGCCCAGCGTGCAACTGAAAAAGCTCTCTGCCGAAGGCCGCCTCGATGCGCTGGCCATGGCCCAGGAACTCTTTGCCCTCTCCGAGGGTTCGACGGATAAAACCCCGCAATGAAAGCGTCGCTGCTGAATAAACTGGACACACTCCAGGACCGTTTCGAGGAACTGACCGCCCTGCTGGGCGATGCCGAGGTCATTTGCGACCAGACGCGCTTTCGCGCCTATTCCCGTGAATACGCTGAAGTCGAGCCGGTAGCCGTTGCCTACGCCCAGTGGCGCAAGGTCCAGGATGATCTGGCCGGCGCCCAGGCGCTGCTCAAGGACAGCGACCCGGACCTGCGCGAAATGGCCGTGGAAGAAGTGCGCGAAGCCAAGGAGCAACTGGCGCAGCTGGAAAACCAGCTGCAGCGCATGTTGCTGCCCAAGGACCCCAACGACGGGCGCAACGTGTTCCTGGAAATCCGCGCCGGTACCGGTGGTGACGAGGCGGCGATCTTTTCCGGCGACCTGTTCCGCATGTATTCGCGCTATGCCGAAAAGCGCGGCTGGCGCCTGGAAATTCTCTCGGAGAACGAGGGCGAACACGGCGGCTACAAGGAAATCATTGCCCGGGTCGAAGGCGACAGCGTCTACGGCAAGCTGAAATTCGAGTCCGGTGCGCACCGCGTCCAGCGTGTACCCGAGACCGAATCCCAGGGCCGCATTCACACCTCGGCCTGCACCGTGGCGGTGCTGCCGGAGCCGGACGAGCAGGTGGCGATCGAGATCAACCCGGCGGACCTGCGTGTCGACACCTACCGTGCCTCCGGTGCCGGTGGTCAGCACATCAACAAGACTGACTCGGCAATCCGCATCACCCACTTGCCCACCGGCATTGTCGTCGAGTGCCAGGAAGAACGTTCCCAGCACAAGAACCGTGCCCGGGCGATGTCCTGGCTGTCGGCCAAGCTCAACGACATCCAGACCAGCGCGGCGCAGAATGCCATGGCCAGCGAGCGCAAGCTGCTGGTCGGCTCGGGTGACCGTTCTGAACGAATTCGTACCTACAACTATCCACAGGGGCGGGTGACCGATCACCGCATCAACCTGACCCTGTATTCCCTGGATGACGTTCTGGCCGGTGGGGTCGACGCGGTAATCGAGCCGTTGCTGGCCGAGTACCAGGCGGATCAACTGGCGGCACTGGGTGAGTAAATGACGATTATTGCCAGCTTGCTCCGCGGTGCGGAGCTGCCGGATTCGCCGACCGCGCGTCTGGATATCGAACTGCTGTTGGCGGCGGCCATCGGCAAGTCGCGCAGCTACCTGCACACCTGGCCGGAGCGGATTGTCAGCAGCGAAGCGGCGTTGACTTTTGCCGACTACCTGCAGCGCCGCCGCGCCGGCGAGCCGGTGGCCTACATTCTGGGTCAGCAGGGGTTCTGGAACCTCGACCTGGAAGTGGCCCCGCATACCTTGATCCCGCGTCCGGAAACCGAGCTGCTGGTGGAAACCGCCCTGCAGTTGCTGCCGGGTAGTGCGGTCAAGCTGCTCGACCTGGGCACCGGCACCGGGGCGATTGCCCTGGCCCTGGCCAGTGAGCGCCCGTTGTGGCAGGTCACCGCGGTCGACCGCGTGCTCGAAGCCGTGGCCCTGGCCGAGCGCAACCGCCAGCGCCTGCAACTGAACAACGTCAACGTGCGCAGCAGCCACTGGTTCGATGCCCTGGCCGGCGAGCGCTTTGACCTGATCATCAGCAACCCGCCGTACATTGCCGCCGCCGACCCGCACCTGGTGGCCGGTGACGTGCGCTTTGAGCCCAGCAGCGCGCTGGTCTCCGGCGAAGACGGCCTGGACGACCTGCGCTGCATCGTCAGCCAGGCGCCGGCGCACCTGCTGCCGGCTGGCTGGCTGCTGCTCGAGCACGGTTACGACCAGGCCGCCGCCGTGCGCGAGCTGCTGGCCAGGCATGATTTCGAGCAGATCGAAAGCCGCCTCGACCTCAACGGCCACGAGCGCATCACCCTGGGGCGGCTGTCGTGCTGAGCGACCAGGAGCTGTTGCGCTACAGCCGGCAGATCCTCCTGGCGCAGGTGGATATCGACGGTCAGTTGCGGCTGAAAAACAGCACGGCGCTGATCGTCGGCCTCGGCGGTCTCGGCTCGCCAGTGGCGCTGTACCTGGCGGCCGCCGGGGTTGGCGAATTGCACCTGGCCGACTTCGATACGGTGGATGTCACCAACCTGCAGCGCCAGGTCTTGCACGACAGTGCGTCGGTAGGCCTGAGCAAGGTTGATTCGGCGCTTGCCCGGCTCACCGCGATCAACCCGCAAATCACCCTCAAAGCGCATCGCCGCGCGCTGGATGAGGACTCCCTGGCTGAAGCGGTCAAGGCCGTGGACCTGGTGCTCGATTGCTCGGACAACTTCACTACCCGCGAAGCGGTCAATGCCGCCTGCGTCGCCCACGGCAAACCGTTGGTCAGCGGCGCGGCGATTCGCCTGGAAGGGCAGTTGTCGGTGTTCGACCCGCGTAACCCGCTAAGCCCCTGCTACCACTGCCTGTACGGGCACGGCAGCGAAGCCGAACTGACCTGCAGCGAAGCCGGCGTGTTGGGCCCGCTGGTGGGGCTGGTTGGCAGCCTGCAAGCACTTGAGGCGCTGAAGCTGCTGGCCGGTTTCGGCGAGCCGCTGGTGGGGCGCTTGCTGTTGATCGATGCCCTTGGCAGCCGCTTCCGTGAGCTGCGGGTCAAGCGCGACCCGGGCTGCAGCGTGTGTGGCGAGCATCATGGCTGACGCTGCGGCGGCGCCGGTCGGCGTTTTCGATTCCGGAGTCGGCGGCCTGTCGGTACTGGCCGAGATCCAGCGCCTGCTGCCCGACGAGTCGCTGCTGTACGTCGGCGACTGCGGCTACATCCCCTATGGCGAGAAGTCGCCGGCGTTCATCCGCCAGCGCTGTCGCATGGTCGCCGAGTTCTTCCGCGAGCAAGGCGCCAAGGCCATGGTCCTGGCTTGCAACACCGCCACCGTGGCGGCAGTGGCAGATTTGCGCGAACAGTATCCGCACTGGCCGATCGTCGGGATGGAGCCTGCGGTCAAACCCGCCGCTGCCGCGACCCGCAGCGGTGTGGTCGGCGTGCTGGCCACCACCGGCACCCTGCAAAGCGCCAAGTTCGTTGCCTTGCTCGATCGCTTTGCCAACGACATTCGCGTGATCACCCAGCCTTGCCCGGGCCTGGTGGAGTGCATCGAGGCTGGCGACCTGAGTAGCCCGGTGGTGCGTGAGATGCTCCAGGGGTATGTAAAGCCCTTGCTCGACGCCGGCTGCGATACCCTGATCCTGGGCTGCACCCATTACCCCTTCCTCAAGCCTCTGCTGGCGCAAATGATCCCCGCCTCGGTGGCGATCATCGATACCGGCGCCGCCGTTGCCCGGCAATTGCAGCGCCTGTTGGGCGAGGGTGAATTGCTGGCTGCAGGACCGGCGCGCGATGCGCAATTCTGGACCAGTGCCAGCCCTGAACATTTGCGAAAGATCCTTCCAATGTTGTGGAATAAATCTGACAGTGTGCGAAGCTTTCCAATGTAAAAAAAGTGTGAAAAGCACTCAACATTGACTGAACTAACGCAACGCTGCCGATTTCTATTTATTGTCTGGTGAGACAGAAAAACCAACAACAGCATTAGGAAAAAGGACGTTTCTCATGAAGAAACTGCTTTGCTTGGCTGCTCTTGCAGCCGTTACCCTGGGGCAATCTTTCACAACTCAAGCAGCGGACGTGTCGTTATCGGTCGGGCAGACCGGCGACTCGACCATGACCTATCGCCTCGGCCTGCAATCGAACTGGGATGTCAGTTGGTGGCAAACCAGCGTAGGCCGTATCACCGGCTATTGGGACGGTGCCTACACCTATTGGGATGGCGACGAGAAGTCGAGTAACCACAGCCTGTCGTTTGCGCCGGTGTTCGTTTACGAGTTCGCCGGTGAGTCGGTCAAACCCTATATCGAAGCCGGTATTGGTGTGGCCGCATTCTCCAGTACCGAAGTTGAAAGCAACAAACTCGGCTCTTCGTTCCAGTTCGAAGATCGCATCGGCTTTGGTTTGCGCTTTGCCGGCGGGCATGAAGTCGGCGTGCGGGCGATCCACTACTCCAACGCCGGGCTGCAAACGCCCAACGATGGGGTAGAAAGTTACGCGTTGCACTACCGCATGCCGCTCTGACCTGAAAGAGCACAGCCCTGTGTTTTACACAGGGCTTGCAGGTAGTTCGGGCAGTGGCCAGAGGCTGTTGAGGTTGAGGGCTTCGAGCAGTAGCTCGGGGGCGCGCTCTGGCAAACGCTGGATGATCACATCGGCAGCAGTTTCCGGCGTCCATTGTTCAGGTCGGACCTGAACCGCCAGCAGTGGCGTTTTCAACGCCTGTGGTGCGACCACGGTCAAGGCGATGCCTTTGCTCTCGAGCTTCTGCCGCTCAGCGCGAAACACTTGTGTCAGGTTGTTGTCCGGGGTTGCCGGCTGGCTGGGCTCGTAGAGTTGCAGCGCCGAATAACGGCTGAGCACAGCCAGCACCTGTGGCGCCTGGCCTTTTTCCAGCAGCGGCACTGCCACGTTCAAGCAATGAACCGAAGCGCTCAGGTTGCTGCTGGCGATGGCTTCGAAAATGGCCGTCGGCGGCAGGCCAGGGTCCAGGTAATCGCAGGTGCCAGCATTCACCAGCAGGCAATCGAGGGCGCCCCAGTGGGCCTGGAGTTGCTGGCCAGCGTGTGCGGCCTGCGTGCCATCATCGAGATTGCCGTCAAGCAGCAGCAACTGCTCGGGGTTGAGCTGCGAAAGGCCCTTGAGCTCGGGCGAAGGACGTCCGCTGGCAGCGACTTTCCAGCCCTGCTCAAGCAGTTGTTGCACCAGCGCCAGGCCCAGGCCGCTGCTTGCGCCGGTGACCCACACCTTGCGCGCGATGGGTTCGCTCACATGACTGCCCTCTCTTCCTGCCGCGTGGGTAAATTCTTGAATGCACTCAACGCACGTTGGCGACTGCTACCGAGGTCCACAATGGGCTGCGGATAATGATTAGTAGCAAAAAGATCGCCACCTGGCACGGGATTGTGGATTTTTTTTTCATCCAGGTCGGCAAGCTCAGGCAGCCATTGCCGAATGAAATGCCCTGCGCTATCGAAACGCTGAGACTGGCTCACAGGGTTGAAAATGCGGAAATAGGGCGCTGCGTCGGTGCCGGTCGAAGCACTCCACTGCCAGCCGCCGTTGTTGGCGGCCAGGTCGCCATCGATCAGGTGGCGCATGAAAAAGCGCTCGCCCTCGCGCCAGTCGATCAGCAGGTTCTTGGTCAGGAACATGGCAACGATCATGCGCAGGCGGTTGTGCATCCAGCCGGTGGCAAGCAATTGGCGCATGGCCGCATCGATGATCGGGATGCCGGTCTGTCCTTGTTGCCAGGCCTTGAGTTCCTCCGGTGCATGGCGCCAGGGCAGGGCCTCGGTTTCCGGGCGGAAGGCACGGTGCATCGAGACCCGTGGATAGCCCACCAGGATGTGTTTGTAGAACTCGCGCCAGAGCAGCTCGTTGATCCAGGTCACCAGGCCGCGGTTGCCACTGTCGAACTCGCCGAAGTTGTGGTTCAGCGCGGCATGCAGGCACTGACGCGGCGATATCACCCCGGCGGCCAGGTAGGCTGACAGCTGGCTGGTGCCGGCGACGGCGGGGAGGTCGCGCTGATTCTGGTAGTCCTCGGCGCATTCGTCGATAAAGCGTTGCAGGCGGTGCTGTGCTTCTTCTTCACCGGCAGGCCAGAGCTCGCGCAAGGCCTGCGCAGGGTGTGGGAAACCGGCTACCTCAACGGGAACCGGATCGCTGGCGACAGCCGTCGGCGCTTGCGCCCTGATTGGGTTGACCAAGGGTGGCACGCCCAGGTGCAGGCGTTCGTAACACACTTTGCGAAACTGGCTGAAGACCTGAAAGTAGCTGGCGCTGCGGGTCAGGATGCTGCCTGGGCGGAACAGTAACTGGTCAAGATAGCCGTGCGCGGCAATACCGTGCTCGCCCAGGGCAGCCAGCACCGCCTGGTCGCGGGCGCTTTCATTAACGCCATATTCCTCGTTGAAGTGCAGCGCCTGCACCTGATGCTCCTGGCACAGCTGCAGCAAGACCTGCGGTGCCTGCTGCCAGGTGTCGGCGTGGCGGATCAGCAGGGGGATGTTCAACTGCGCCAGTGCCGCACGCAGGCTTTGCAGGTTGCGCAACCAGAAGTCGACCTTGCACGGCGCATCGTCATGGGCCTGCCACTGCCCAGGGCTGAGCAGCCATACTGCCAGGGTCGGGCCGCGTTCGCAGGCTGCTGCCAGTGCAGTGTTGTCAATTACGCGCAGGTCGCTGCGCAGCCAGATCAGTTGCATGCTGTTTGGTTACCCTTGAAGGTGAAATTCAGGCTGTTCGCCCCTGAGTTGGCGCAGGCACTGAAGCGCCGCCTGGGGCGAATCGAGGACAAACAGCGTCTCGTCCGTCCAGGCTTGCAGGGCATGCTTATGAATGCTGACTGCGCGGCCGCACAGGAGTTTCGGAATTTCGACGTCGGCCAGGTTTCTTTGTAAGCGGGCGATGTCCA
The DNA here is from genome assembly GCF_044743505.1 of Pseudomonas sp. NPDC087612. NCBI lineage: Bacteria > Pseudomonadati > Pseudomonadota > Gammaproteobacteria > Pseudomonadales > Pseudomonadaceae > Pseudomonas > Pseudomonas sp. NPDC087612. Next base: position 345,894 of record NZ_JBIUWO010000005.1, on the reverse strand, counting down.
GCGACTTGTCGATGCTCAGCAGCAACGCCCATGGCCGCAACTGGGCGACCGCCAGGCTCAGCTCGTTGCCCGGTGGTGGCCAGTCGAAGACCTGCACCGGGTAACCGGCATTGCTGGCCAGCCAGGCCGTCAGCCACAGCCGTGGGTCGAAGGCCAGGTCAGAGCCGTTTACCAGTAGCAAGGGGGCGCCGCCGAGCTGATGGTTGTTGTGATAGACCCGCGCCCCGAGCTTGCTGCGTAGCCACGAGAAAAAGAACACCTGCTCAAGGCCAGTGGCGAATTGGCCCTGCCAGCGCAGTTCGAGGTCGGCAAGCAGCGGCATCAACAGTTGTTCGCAGAGGGTTGCCGCCGGGTATAGGGCCATGGCCTGGTTCACCTGCTGCTCAAGCCGGCGCTCGGCGAGGGCGGCGATGGCTTCCTTGAGTTGCTCGCGCAGGGCCTGCCAGTCGCTGCCGGCCGGCGACGGTGACTCCCCCGGGCTGGCTTGCAGCAAGGCTTTGACCTGGCTGACCGCCGCGCCCCGGTCAAGCCAGGTGAGGATCTGCTGGATACGCTGGACGTCTTCCTGGCTGTAGAGGCGATGCCCCTTGCCGGTGCGTTGCGGCACGATCAAGCCGTAACGACGCTCCCACGCACGCAGGGTGACCGGGTTGATACCGGTCAGGCGCGTCACCTCGCGGATCGGCAACAGGGCTTCAGATGGCATTGCGCAGGCTCAGGTTTTCCGGGTGCGGTTGCAAGTACACCTGCTGCGCCAGGTAGGGGTCGGGATGGTTGCGCAAATGATGCTTGAGCAGGGTCAGCGGCACCACCAGCGGCACCACGCCGGCATGGTACTGGCTGATCAGTTGCTGGATTTCCTGCTTGTCGGCGCGGCTCAAGGCATCGCGCAGGTAACCGCTCAGGTGCAACAGTACATTGCTGTGGGTGCCACGGCTGGCGCAGCGGCTCAGGGCCTGGATCAACTGGCTGAAGTAACGCGGGGCGAGCAACTCGGGATCGTCGTCGCGGCCCATGCTGCCCAACAGCTTGCCCAGGACTTTGTACTGCTGCGGGTTGTGCGCCATCAGCTGGTACTTGTAGCGGGAATGAAACGCGATCAGGGCGCCGCGGCTGACGCCAGCGGCGATCAGCTGCTGCCAGTCGGCGTAGGCATATACCCGGGTGATGAAGTTCTCGCGCAGCACCGGATCACAGAGCCTGCCATCTTCTTCCACCGGTAAATCGGGACGCTGCTCACAGAAGGCGGCGGCGAACAACCCGCGGCCGCCCTCGGGCGCTGGATAGCCATTGGCCTGATAGACCTTGACTCGCTCCAGGCCGCAGGAGGGGGATTTGTGCATGAAGATGTAGCCGCAAATATCGTCGAGATCCTTGGCCATCTGCTGCCCGTAAGCGCGCAACGGGCCGGACAGATCCAGGCCGGGGTCGCGGCTGCACACGGCCTGCGGGTCGGCAGGATCACCTACCAGGCGGATGGGTGCACGTGGCACGCCCAGGCCGATGGCGACTTCTGGGCAAACCGGGACCAAATCGAAGTGTTCGCTGAGGACCTCGTTGCACAGGCGCGAGGCTTTGTGGCCGCCGTTGAAACGCACTTCCTGGCCGATCAGACAGGCGCTGACAGCAATGCGGGGCTTGCGCGGCAGGTCACGAGCGTTCATGAACAGATCCTGAAAAATATTGTACAAATAAAGTTTTATGTACAGGTAAATCCCATCATAGGGGCAAACCTGTGCAAGTCAAACCACTTGTACAACTTTTGTGCAGGATGTCGAAAATGTCAGGCGGGGCTGAACAGGAGCAGCCCCGGCAGCTGTTACTCCAGATGCTCAAGCAGCCGACGGGCCGCTTCCTGGCCGCTGAGCCAAGCGCCTTCGACCCGGCCCGACAGGCACCAGTCGCCACAGGCATACAGGCCCAGGTCAGCGTCGGCCAGGGCGCCCCATTCGTGATTGCTGGCCGGGCGGGCATACAGCCAGCGGTGGGCGAGGGAGAAGTTCGGGGCGGGCACCACGCAGCCGACCAGCTCGGCGAAATCGCCCCACAGTTGCTCGATCACCGCCTCCTTGGGCAGGTCGATGTGCTGCTTGCTCCAGCTGGAAGTGGCATGCAACACCCAGGTGTCCATGTGTTCGTCGCGCCCGGGTTTGCTCCGGTTGCGCGCCAGCCAGTCGAGGGCGCTGCCTTGTACGAAGCAGCCTTGCATCGGGGTGTCGAGCGGGGTGTCGAACGCCAGGGCGATGGCCCAGGTCGGGTCCATCTGCACGCCGGCGGCAGTGGCGGCCAGCTTGGGCGCAGCACTGAGCAACTGGGTGGCCTGAGGCGCCGGCACGGCGACTACCACCCGGCTGAACGGCCCGTGGCTGCAGCCGTCGGTGTCCTGCAGGTGCCAGTACTTCTGGCCGCGATAGACTTCGGCAATACGGCAGCTGAAGTTTACCGTGACATCCTTGAGCAGGCCGCGGGTGATGGCGCTCATGCGCGGCACGCCAACCCAGCGCGTCTGCTCGTCGGGGGAGGGGCTCAGTACGCCATCCTGATAGTGATACAGCTGCGGCTTCCATTCGGCCGCCCAACCGGCCGCTACCCATTGCTGCAACTGGTCGACAAAGCGCCGGTCGCGGGCCGTGAAGTACTGGGCGCCGAGATCAAGGGCGCCGGCATCGCTGCGTTTGCTGGCCATGCGTCCGCCGCTGCCGTGGCCCTTGTCGAACAAATGAACGGTCTGCCCGGCCTTTTGCAACGCCTGGGCGGCGGACAGGCCGGCGATACCGGCCCCGATGATGGCAATAGGTACAGTCATGATGGCCTCTTCGAACCTAATGGTTGCAGACTACGCTGCCCGGCAAACCTGTACAATGCACGAATCCTGTATAAGATGATTCCGCTCGTTACCACAGGTTGGCCTATGTTTATCCGAGAGCGATCGGTCAAAAAAGTGCCTTGTTGTTAAAAATAGACCACTGGCGCGCCATGCGAGGACACAGCCATGCATATATTGCTGACCGGCGGTACCGGGTTGATCGGCCAACACCTGTGTCAGCACTGGCTGGCCCAGGGACATCGGCTGACGGTATGGAGTCGGCGCCCTGAACAGGTGGGCAAGTTGTGTGGCTCCGGGGTGCGTGGCATAGCCCGGCTCGATGAGCTGGCCGATGACGACGGCGTGGACGCGGTGATCAATCTGGCCGGCGCACCGATTGCCGACCGGCCCTGGAGCTCCAGCCGTCGCGCCTTGCTCTGGGCCAGTCGTATCACTTTGACCGAGCAATTGCTGGCCTGGTTGGAGAAGCGTCAGCAGCGCCCCGAGGTACTGATCTCGGGTTCGGCGGTAGGCTGGTATGGCGATGGTGGCGAGCGCGAACTCACCGAGGCTTCGCAGCCGGTCAAGGAGGATTTCGCCAGCCAGCTGTGCATCGCCTGGGAAGAAACCGCCATGGCCGCGCAACCGCTGGGGATTCGCGTGGTGCTGGTGCGTACCGGGCTGGTGCTGGCGAGCGAGGGCGGCTTTTTGTCGCGCCTGCGCCTGCCGTTCAAACTCGGGCTGGGCGGGCCTATCGGCGACGGTCGGCAGTGGATGCCGTGGATCCATATACACGACCAGATCGCCCTGATTGATTTTCTCTTGCAGCACAAGGATGCCAGCGGTCCTTATAATGCCTGCGCCCCGGAGCCGGTGCGCAACCGCGAGTTCGCCAGGCGTCTGGGCCGGGCCCTGCACCGCCCGGCATTGATGCCGATGCCGGCGCTGCTGCTCAAGGCCGGGCTGGGCGAATTGTCGACCTTGCTACTGGGCGGGCAACGGGCGCGGCCGGTACGTTTGCTGGCGGCCGGTTTTACCTTCCGCTTCAATGATCTGCAATCGGCCCTGGATGAACTGTCCAGGCGCCTCTGAAATAGGACGTTGCATGACCGATCACGCTTTGCTGCTGGTCAACCTGGGTTCACCGGCCTCCACCTCTGTCGCCGACGTGCGCCGGTACCTCAATCAGTTTCTCATGGACCCCTATGTCATCGACCTGCCGTGGCCGGTGCGGCGGCTGCTGGTGTCGCTGATCCTGATCAAGCGCCCGGAGCAATCGGCCCATGCCTATGCCTCGATCTGGTGGGACGAGGGTTCGCCGCTGGTGGTGCTGACCCGCCGCCTGCAGGCCGCAATGCGCGAGCAGTGGAGCCACGGCCCGGTGGAAATCGCCATGCGCTACGGCGAGCCTTCGTTGCCGACGGTGCTGACGCGCCTGGCCAGCCAGGGCGTGAAGAAGGTCACCTTGGCGCCGCTGTACCCGCAGTTTGCCGACAGCACCGTGACCACGGTCATCGAGCAGGCGAAACAGGTGATTGGCGAGCACAAGCTGCCGCTCGAGATGGCGATTCTGCAGCCGTTCTACGACAAGCCGGAATACATCGACGCCCTGGTAGCCAGCGCGCAGCCATACTTGCAGGAGGATTACGATCACCTGCTGCTCAGCTTCCATGGCCTGCCCGAGCGACACCTGAAAAAACTCGACCCCACCGGCAAGCATTGTTTCCAGGACGCCGATTGCTGCCGCACCGCTTCGCCCGAGGTGCTTGCGGTCTGCTATCGCGGCCAGTGCCTGCGCACCGCCCAGGCGTTCGCGCAGAAGATGGGCATCCCCGACGGCAAGTGGTCGGTGTCGTTCCAGTCAAGGCTGGGGCGGGCGAAGTGGATCGAGCCGTACACCGAAACGCGGTTGGACGAGCTGGGCAAGTCAGGGGTGAAAAAGCTGCTGGTAATGTGCCCGGCGTTTGTCGCCGATTGCATCGAGACCCTGGAAGAGATCGGTGACCGCGGGCGCGAGCAGTTTGTCGAGGCCGGCGGCGAAGAGCTGGTGCTGGTGCCGTGCCTGAATGATCACCCGCAGTGGGTGCAGGCGTTGAAGGGGATGTGCGAAGAGGCTTGAGGGCCTCATCGCGGGTCTAGCCCGCTCCCACAGACTGCTTGGGAGGGGGCTAGACCTTCAGATCAAGGCAACTGATCGTCCAGCGCCTTGTTCTTCCAGCTGTCGTTACCCGGCAGCAGCAGGTTCAAGGCAATAGCCACCACCGCGCACAGGGCGATGCCCTTCAGGCCCCAGTCATCGGGGCCTGTGCCGCTACCGATCAGCACGCCGCCGATACCGAACACCAGGGTTACCGACACGATCACCAGGTTGCGCGCTTCGCTGAGATCGATCTTGTGGCGGATCATGGTGTTCATGCCCACCGCCGCGATCGAGCCGAACAGCAGGCAGAGGATGCCGCCCATTACCGGCACCGGAATGCTCTGCAGCAGCGCGCCGAACTTGCCGATGAAGGCCAGGGTGATGGCAAAGATTGCCGCCCAGGTCATGATCTTCGGGTTGTAGTTCTTGGTCAGCATCACCGCGCCGGTCACTTCGGCGTAGGTGGTGTTGGGCGGCCCGCCGAACAGGCCGGCAGTGGTGGTGGCGATGCCGTCACCGAGCAGGGTGCGGTGCAGGCCAGGCTTTTTCAGGTAGTCGCGGCCGGTCACGCTGCCCACCGCAATCACCCCGCCGATGTGCTCGATCGCCGGCGCCAGGGCCACCGGTACGATGAACAGGATCGCCTGCCAGTTGAACGCTGGCGCGGTGAAGTGCGGCAGCGCCAGCCAGGGCGCGGCGGCGATCTTGGCGGTGTCGACCACGCCAAAGTAGAACGACAGGGCAAAGCCCACCAGCACCCCGGCAATGATCGGCACCAGGCGGAAGATACCCTTGCCGAACACCGCGACGATCAGGGTGGTCAGCAGCGCCGGCATGGAGATCATCATCGCGGTGCCGTACGGCAGCAGCTCGGCGCCGTCACCGGCCTTGCCCATGGCCATGTTGGCGGCAATCGGCGCCATTGCCAGGCCGATCGAGATGATCACCGGGCCGATCACCACCGGTGGCAGCAGGCGGTCGATAAAGCCGGTGCCTTTGATTTTTACCGCAAGGCCGAGGAAGGTGTAGACGAAGCCCGCCGCCATGACCCCGCCCATGGTCTCGGCCAGGCCGAACTGGCCCTTGGCGAGGATGATCGGAGTGATGAAAGCGAAACTCGAGGCCAGGAATACCGGCACCTGACGGCCGGTCACTATCTGAAACAGCAGAGTTCCCAAACCCGCCGTGAACAGCGCGACGTTGGGGTCGAGGCCGGTAATCAGCGGCATCAATACCAGCGCGCCAAAGGCGACGAAGAGCATCTGCGCGCCGGAGACGACCTGGCGCCAGAGCGGGTCGTTGAACTCATCCTGCATGTTCAGGCGTCCTTCTGCTTGGTACCGAAGATCTTGTCACCGGCATCGCCCAGGCCCGGGATGATGTAGCCGTGCTCGTTCAGGCACTGGTCGATCGAGGCAGTGTAGATCTGCACATCCGGGTGGGCTTTCTCGACCACGGCGATGCCTTCGGGGGCGGCAACCAGGACCATCGCGCGGATGTCCTTGCAGCCGGCCTTTTTCAGCAGGTCGATGGTGGCGACCATCGAGGCGCCGGTGGCCAGCATCGGGTCGATGATCAGCGCCAGGCGCTCGTTGATCTCCGGGGCGAGTTTTTCCAGGTAGGTGTGCGCCTCGAGGGTCTCCTCGTTGCGGGCCACGCCCACGGCGCTGACCTTGGCGCCCGGGATCAGGCTGAGCACGCCGTCGAGCATGCCGATGCCGGCGCGCAGGATCGGTACTACAGTAATCTTCTTGCCGGCGATCTTCTCGACCTGGACCTTGCCGCACCAGCCGTCGATTTCGTAGCTTTCCAGCGGCAGGTCTTTGGTTGCTTCGTAGGTCAGGAGCGTGCCGACTTCCTGGGCGAGCTCGCGAAAGTTCTTGGTGCTGATGTCGGCGCGGCGCATCAGGCCGAGCTTGTGGCGGATCAGCGGATGGCGGATCTCACGGGTAGGCATAGGGAAAAGCTCCGGGGGGCGGGCAAAAAAACCGCGCTAGATTAATCTATTCAGCCATGCATGTCCTCAGACTTACTGGACGTTAGTCCAGAAATGCTTGATCTGATGCGACGGGATGCGTACCTTTGCCCGCTTTTCTCAATTGCCGCCCCTTGGAGAGCGCCATGTCCGCCGATCTCGAGCACATCCGTCAAGTCATGCGCGAGGCTGACTGCCTGCACACCGAAGCCGAAGTCGAGGCCGCCATCGCCCGCGTGGGCGCGCAAATCACCGAGGTGCTGGCCGACAGCAACCCGGTAGTGTTCTGTGTGATGAACGGCGGCCTGATCTTCGCCGGCAAACTGCTGACCCATCTGCAATTCCCGCTGGAATCGTCCTACCTGCACGCCACCCGCTACCGCAACCAGACCAGCGGCGGCGACCTGTTCTGGAAGGCCAAGCCGGAAGTCTCGTTTATCGATCGTGACGTGCTGATCATCGACGACATTCTTGACGAAGGTCATACCCTCAGCGCAATCATCGATTTCTGCAAGCATGCCGGTGCCCGCGCCGTGCACACTGCCGTGCTGATCGACAAGGACCACGACCGCAAGGCCAGCGCCGACCTCAAGGCCGACTTCTGCGGCTTGAGCTGTGTTGACCGCTATGTGTTCGGTTATGGCATGGACTACAAAGGCTACTGGCGCAACGCTAACGGTATCTACGCTGTAAAGGGTCTCTGAGGTCCACAGGCGGGGCCGGTCGACCCGGCTTGCCCCGTTTGCCTTACCCCATGCTAGAGTGCCAGGCTGCCCCCAAGGAGCCTGACATGCGTGCGATTTTCCCCCTGCTGTTCCTGCTGAGCATGCCGCTGGCCGCGGCGCCCCTGCACAGCCAGTTCCTGCCGCCCGACGACCTCGGGCTGCGTAAGGAAGTTGCCGATTCGCAGCAGTTGCTGCAGGTCACCAGCTATTCGGTGGTAGTGGGCAACCAGCGCCAGTCCAACCAGCAACCGATTCCGGTCACCTCACCGTTGATTCTGCGCCTCAAGGGCAAGCCGCTGAGCAAGGGCGCGACCATCAGCCAGGTACTGGTCAGCTTCGATGCCGAAAGCAAAAGCCTGAAAAAGCCGGTGTTCGACGACAAAAGCAAAACCCTCACACTCAACTACCCGCTGGCCCAGTACCGGGTGATGCTCGACCTGCTGCGCAACGATACCGTCTATGTGCAGTTCCTCAGCTACCCCAACGGTCACATCTGGGCCGATCTGCATACCGGAAGCGTACGCGCGCGTTGAGTGCCGGCGTTGCCCGGGGGTAAACTGCCGGCCCGTGAAAATGTCCGTGATGGTTCAGTTGGAGTCGGCAATGCGTAAAGACAAGAAGCAAGTGATTGGTGATGAGATCAGTGACGACTACATCAAGTCGTTCCTGCAATACGAGCCGGCCGATGGCGTAACTTCGCCTTCGCATCACAAGCTGATCAAGGGCTACCGCGGCCTGCGCGTCGATGACTTCGAGCGCTATGTCGGCTTCTTCGTCGAGGCTGGTTATGACCTGGACGGCAGGAACGAGCACGGTAAGACCTTCGTCGAAGCCATCGCGGATCAGCGCAATGCGCCCGAGTACACCGAGATCATCGACAAGGCTCGCGGCTGATACCAGCGCCCATAAAAAAACGCCCCGAAGGGCGTTTTTTTATGCCGGCAGATTATGCGTAGCTCTGCGCCGGGCTGCTTTCGACCAGGCCCAGGGCCTCGTCGTTGTACGCACTGATCTTGTGGTACAGGGCAGCGTCGGTGGCCAGGACCTTTTCCCGGGCCGGGAAAATTTCCTTGAGCTTGGCCGCCCAGGCGCCCTTGGCTTGCTCGGGGAAGCAGCGCTCGATCAGATCCAGCATGATCGACACGGTTACCGAAGCACCAGGGGAAGCACCGAGCAGGGCGGCCAGGGAGCCGTCCTTGGCTGCAACCAGTTCGGTACCGAACTGCAGAATGCCGCCTTTTTTCGGGTCTTTCTTGATGATCTGCACGCGCTGGCCAGCCACTTCCAGACGCCAGTCCTCGGCCTTGGCCTCGGGGTAGAAGCGGCGCAGTGAATCCAGGCGCTGCTCCATCGACTGCATCACTTCGCTGACCAGGTACTTGGTCAGGTCCATGTTGTCGCGGGCCACGGCCAGCATCGGGCCGATGTTGCCCATGCGTACCGACAGCGGCAGGTCGAGGAACGAGCCGTGCTTGAGGAACTTGGTGGTGAAGCCTGCGTACGGGCCGAACAGCAGCGAGGTCTTGCCGTCGACCACGCGGGTATCCAGGTGCGGCACCGACATCGGTGGCGAACCTACCGCGGCCTGGCTGTAGACCTTGGCCTGGTGGCGCTTGACCACTTCCGGGTTGTCGCAACGCAGCCACTGGCCGCTGACCGGGAAGCCGCCAAAGCCCTTGCTCTCTTCGATACCCGACAGTTGCAGCAGCGGCAGGGCCGCGCCACCGGCGCCGAGGAACACGAAGCGGGCATCGACTTCACGGCTGCTGCCGCTGTTGACGTCCTTGATGCTGACGGTCCAGCCGCTGCCGTTACGGCGCAGGCCGGTGACTTTCTTGCAGTACTTGACCTGTGCTTCGGGGGCGTTGGCCAGGTGCTTGAGCAGCTTGTTGGTCAGCGCGCCGAAGTTGACGTCGGTGCCTTTCATGACGCGGGTGGCGGCGATCTGCTGGTCGGCAGGGCGACCCGGCATCATCAGCGGCATCCACTCGTTCATCACCGCCTTGTCTTCGGTGTACTCCATTTCGCTGAAGGCGTGGTGCTGCTTGAGCATCTCGAAACGCTTCTTGAGGAAGCTGATGCCCTTCTCGCCCTCGACGTAGCTCAGGTGCGGCACGGGGTTGATGAACGCCCGCGGCGAGCTGAACGCACCCTTTTTGCTCAGGTAGGCCCAGAACTGCCGGGACACCTCGAACTGGGTATTGATATGCACCGCTTTCTTGATATCGATGCTGCCGTCGGCGGCCTGTGGCGTGTAGTTCAGTTCACACAGCCCGGCATGGCCGGTCCCGGCGTTGTTCCACGGGTTGGAACTTTCCGCGGCACCCGAATCCATCAACTCGACGACTTCCAGCTTGATCGCCGGGTCGAGTTCCTTGAGCAGTACGGCCAGGGTGGCACTCATGATGCCTGCCCCTACCAGTACTACATCGACTGCTTCGTTCTGCGCCATTAACGCGTCTCCAAAATCTTCAGCACCAAATTGACAGCATAGGATCCCTGGCTTGCCAGGATCGCCATGTCCGATTATTCGCAGTTTTTGCAACTTCAGCGGACACCACCAACCGGGCTTTGCGTTGCCTATGAACGCATTTTACAGCCGGTGCGGCAATTCGACTTATGGTCAAGGTATCCGTCGTGCGTTATGGACCGGTTTCAGGCACCCATTGCAAATGAGCGCTGTTGCCAGCTGTTCAGGGCTGTTCGGGACACTTTAGGTGCTTTTGCACATGCCAGACTGTTCATTGCTCGCCACACTCTCGTGAAGTTGTGAAAACCCGTTTTTTCACGCTCTTTTGGAGACGTGAACCTCAAAATGGGCTGCGCGATGGCAGACCCGGCAGGTTCAGGCAGAGCAGATGGCCGGATGACGCAGGCACACTGGCTGGTGCAAGACCTGTGTGGAAGGCTCTCTGTGGGCGGTGCGGGGGATGCGCAATGCTGAGCATTGGCGGTACTGCGAGGCCCGATCAGGAGACGTCCTTATAATCGGGGGGAGATTATAGCGATGTCGCGGGCAGAAAAGCTCTTTATTAGCGACTTTTATTGAGGCAAAACTCAGGCGGCGAGGCTGCGTTGCAGCCAGTTTCCACTGACACGCTTTGAAACACGGGCGCTGGCGGGCAGCGGACGGTTGAGCCAGGCGAGGCGAATTTCGCTGATTTCCACCCAGCCACTGGTCGCCGGGGCCTGCGCGCACTGCTTGAAGGCCTGGCAAAGGCCGTGGGCGTCGAGGCGGGCGAAGCAGCGTTGCGGGTTGCGTTTGAACAGCAGGGCCAGGAGCGAGGACATGGCGGGTATCCCTGTGAAGAACTGAGCCTAGGATAACCGGGCAGTGATGAAACGATTGTGACAGCGAACCGGGCCCGGGGATGCCTGTCTTATTCACTAATGGCACGCCGATAGCTGGGCTGCCCCGTGCTGGTTATACTGGCGGCCTTTGCTGCCTATTCTGGAGAGATGAGCATGTTGCAACGTTTGTTGTTCGGTTTGATCGCGGTGACCAGTCTGACCCTGGCCGGTTGTGCCCACAGCCCGCAACAACTCAGCCCGCAACCGAAACTCAACGCCCAGCTGGCGCCGGTCGGTCATGGCCAGCCAGTGGTGGTCAAGGTGGTCGATGGTCGCGCTTCGCAAACCCTCGGCACCCGTGGCGGCCTGTACCCTGAAACCAGCGCCATCACCGTGACCGGCAACGACATCCTGCCAAAACTGCAGGCCCAGGCCGAAGCAGCTGTGCGCCTGCTGGGCTTTACCCCGACGCCGAACGCCTACAACGCGCCGCAGCTGACCGTGACCCTGGCCGAGCTCAAGTACCAGTCGCCCAAAGAAGGCATGTACGTGACCGAAGCCACCATCGGCGCTACCTTCAAGGCTGACGTGGCCAACGCCAACCGTCGCTACAGCGGCCGCTACGGCGCGTCGCTGGACCAGCGCTTCGGCATGGCGCCGAACCAGGAAACCAACACCAAGCTGGTGGGTGATGTGCTCAGCGATGCGCTGACCCGCCTGTTCAAGGACCAGGCCATCGGCCAGATCCTCGGCGAATAAGCCTCACCAGCAAAAAGCCCGATGTCTGCATGGCAGGCATCGGGCTTTTGTGTTTTTGCAGGTTCAGGCGGCTTCGACGTAGAAGTCCAGCACGCTGATGCCGGTAGGGCCGTCGACCTCGGGCAGGTCTTCATGGGCATGCCCGCCCAGGGCGCAGTACACCAGCCATTGGCGGTCCTGGACGTTGAACGCCAGGCCGTCGATCAACGCCTGCTGCTCATCGCTCTGGGCGATCAGGTAGAGGCGGTCCTGGTTTTCGGCGTGCAGCATGACAAGCTCCGGTGAGTGGCGACGGCCAACAGAGTGGCGTGTCTTGATGACGAGCGTGTGACGCCGGGAATTAATCGTCATTTGTCGTAAAGCACAGGCAAGGGCACGGCGCTTGGGTAGAATGCCCGCCGTGTCGAAAGTATCGATGTACTCTTTGAGGTTTTGCGATGTCGTTGCAAGTGATCTGGGGGCTGTTCGCCGCCCATCCGGCCAAGCTGATCAATCTGCTGGCCCTGCTGCTGACCTGCCCGGGCGGCCTGCTGCTGCACAGTGCCCGCCGCCGCGCGGCGCAAACCCTGGCGGGCCTGGCTGGTGATGAAGCGGTGATCGATGGCATGAGCCTGCGCATCAACCGCTTCTACTACATTCTTGGCTTTGCCTTCCTGGCGCTGGCCTTGCTGTTGTCCTGGTTCAGCACCTGGGTGTGATCGGGGCTGCTTAGCAGCCCATCGCTGGCAAGCCAGCTCCCACAGAGTGTTCCTGTGGGAGCTGGCTTGCCAGCGATGCAGGCGACGCGGTGCGACCTAAAGCGCCAACCCTGCCTTGACCCGGTACTGATTGCGTACCGGCATCGCATACTGCTGCACCAGGTACGGCCGCTGTTCGGCCGGGCAGGCGTCCAGGCGGCGCTGCCATTCGGCCTGGGCGCGGGCCAGTTCATCGGCCGCAAACACCTTGGCCGCTGCTGGCACCTCCAGCGCCGGGTCGGCATCGGCCCACTGCGCATAGGCCAGGTAATGCACCGGGAACAACCGGTAGCCGGCCAGAATCTGCCGGTCAATCTCTGCTGCCAGTTGCTTGGTGTCCTCGACGAACTCCGTCACCGGCGGGGCGAAGTTGATGTGCACGCGGCCTTTGTAGCCGGTGATGCCCTGGGCGATGCTGATGTCGTCTTCACCCGGCGCCTTGCTGTAGGTGCCGGTGGTGGCGCGAATGTACAGCTCGCGGGCCTTGGCCTGGTCGCAGGGGTCGTACTCGTAGCTGATCGACACCGGGCTCAGGTTCAGCGACTGGATCACGGCGCCAAACGGCTCGTCCTTGCGGCTCATGTGGAACATTTTCAGGATTGCCGAATCGGTACGGTCATCACCATCCTTGGCCCGGCCTTCGGCCTGGGCGATCCAGATCGACTGGCCGTCGTTACGGATCGAATGGTTGATGTAGGCCGACAGCAGCTGGTAAGCCGCGAGCTTTTCCCGCCGGCCGGTGATCGAGCGGTGCACGATGAAGCTCTTGTTCAGGCGCATCATGTCGCTGACGAACGGTTTTTGCAGCAGGTTGTCGCCGATGGCGATGCGCGGGGTCGGCAGGCCGGCGTGGTACACGGCATAGTTGACGAAGGCCGGGTCCATGACGATGTCGCGGTGGTTGGCCAGGAACAGGTAGGCGGTACCGGCCTTGAGCTGCTCGACGCCGGTGTAGGTCACGCCGTCGGTTGCCCGCTCGATGGTATGGTCGACGTAGTACTCGACTTTGTCCTGCAGGGTCGAAACGCAGGTGACCCCGGCAAACTCTTTGCGCAGGCGCCGGGCGATCAGCGGCTTGAGCAGCCAGCCGAAGGCCCCGGCCATGCGCGGGAAGCGGAAGTGGGTGAGGATATCGAGGAATGCCGGGTCGCTGAGCAGCCGTGCCAGAACGGCAGGGACTTCAGCGTCGTCGTACGGTCGGATGGCATCGAATTCGCCCATCATGCTCTCTTGTTGGAAACGGCTAGGGTAATAGGTAGGGCCGGGGTCTGAAAAACGGCTCAGACACACTCAGGGCCTGTAAATAGACCGGCAATTATACGCACAAGTCACTCGGGAGGCCGCGATGCTGGAGACAGCGCTTTACGATTGTCCTTATTGTGGTGAAGAAGTCGAGACGACGGTGGACCTGTCGGGCGGTGATCAGGAGTACATCGAAGACTGTCAGGTGTGCTGCAAGCCGATCCGTTTCGTGCTGCAGGTGCATGGCGAGGAATGGATGCTGGACGTTTATGGTGAGAATGACTGATGCAGCGAATCTACGACCCTGAAAGCCTGCTCGAAGCACAAATGCTCATCGGCATGCTCGCCAGCGAAGGCATCACAGTGCACCTGGTCGGCCGCGACCTGATGGGCGCCATGGGCGACCTGCCGATGCACGGTTTGCTCGGTTTGGCGGTGGCCGATGAGCAGGCTGCCTGCGCACGCGAGCTGATCGCCGCGTACAATAGCGCCCAGCCACTTGCCGGCGACGAACCGGAGAACATCCCCGGAACCCTGATTTGCTAGGTTTTTGCCCTCATGTGTGGACGTTATGCGCTGTTTCGCTGGTCTCCCGCCTTTGCTGCCCTGCCGGGATTTCCCAGTGACCAGCAGGCGCAATGGAATATCTCCCCCGGCGCCTCGGTGCTGATCCAGCGCCGCCTCGAGGGTGGCCAGCTGGAGCTGGCGCGGGCACGCTGGGGCCTGACCCCGGCCTGGCTCACCGACTTGTCGCGCACCCCGGCCCACGCCCGCGCCGAAACCCTGGCCGAACAGCCGATGTTCCGTGAGGCGTTTCGCCTGCGTCGCTGTCTGCTACCGGCCAACGGCTTTTACGAATGGCGCGGCACCCAGCGCAAGCGGCCGTACTGGCTGACGCCGGGGGAGGGCTCGTCGTTGTTTTTTGCGGCGATCTGGGAGGCGTATCCGGTGCAGGATCAGGTCTGGTTGAGTACCGCGGTGGTAACCCAGGCGGCGCTGAACCAGCGCCGGCCGCTGATACTCGATGAGGCCGGGCAGGCTGCCTGGCTCGATCCCGAAACCCCGCCGGCGCGCTTGTACGAGCTGCTGGCGGGCGGCCAGGCGCCGCTGCGTGAGCGGGTGCTGGCCAATATGGTCAATGATCCCAAGCTCAATGGGCCGGAGTGTTTGACCCCGGCCTAAAAGCATCGCGGGGCAAGCCCGCTCCCACAGAGAAAATGGTCAATATGTGGGAGCGGGCTTGCCCCGCGATAGGCCTTACACCCTGAACTGATTGATCAAGCGCCGCTGTTGCTCGGCCAGCTTGGTCAGCTCGGCGCTGGCGGTACTCGACTCATCCGCCCCGCCAGCCACCTCGTTGGCCACCTGGCCAATATTGATCACGTTACGGTTGATGTCTTCGGCCACCGCGCTCTGCTCTTCGGCAGCACTGGCAATCTGCGTGTTCATGTCGTTGATCACCGACACTGCCTGGGTAATGCTTTCCAGCGCCTGGGCAGCGCGCGCGGCTTGCTGCACGCTGTCGTCGGTCTTGCCCTGGCTGTCTTCCATGACCCGCACCACATCGCGGGTACCTTGCTGCAGTTGCTGGATCATCTGCTGGATTTCTTCGGTGGCCTGCTGGGTTTTCTGCGCTAGGTTGCGCACTTCATCGGCCACCACGGCAAAACCACGGCCCTGCTCACCGGCGCGAGCGGCCTCGATGGCAGCGTTAAGCGCCAGCAGGTTGGTCTGCTCGGCAATCGCGCGGATGGCGGTGAGGATGGCGTTGATGTTTTCGCTGTCGCGCGCCAGGTTCTGCACCACACCCACCGCTCGGCCGATTTCCTCGGCCAGGGCGCTGATCGAACTGGAAGTATCGCGCACGATCGCCAGGCCCTGGTGTGCGGCCTGGTCGGCATTGCTGGCGGCCTGGGCGGCATGGGTGGCGTTGCGCGCGACGTCCTGGGCGGTAGCGGTCATTTCGTGCACGGCGGTGGCCACCAGGTCGATCTCGGCCATTTGTTTGTGTACGCCCTGGTTGGTGCGAATGGCGATGTCGGCGGTGTGTTCGGAGGAGTCGCTGACCTTCTGCACCGAGGCCACCACCTGGCTGATCATCGCCTGCAACTTGCTCAGGAAGGTGTTGAAACCCTTGGCGATCGAGCCCAGTTCGTCGGCGCGGTCGCTGCTCAGGCGGCGGGTCAGGTCGCCTTCGCCCTGGGCGATGTCATCGAGCATCGCCACCATCTGCCGCAGTGGCCGGGCAATGCCGTGGGCCAGCAGCCAGATCACCAGCAGGCCAAGGGCGGCGATACCCAGGCCGACCACGGTCATGCCGGTGATGTCGGTGCGGCGCTGGTCGCTGAGGTCGCTTTGCAACTTCTGCACATCGGCCATCACCGCGCTGATCGGCAGTTCCAGCAGCAGGGTCCAGCGCGCGTCGGTATTGGCGATCTTGAACGGCAAGTACAGCTCGATGCGGCCTGCGCCCTGGTCGACTTCGTAGTGCAGGTTCTCGCCGCTCAGTTGCGCCAGGGTGGCGGCGGCATTGGCGTCGAGGACGTCGCTGGCTTTCTCGCCGAATTTGCCCGGGTCTTTGGTAAAGGCCACCAGGCGGCCGTTGCCGGACACCAGTGCCAGCTCGCCGGCACCGTCATAGAGCTGGCGGTCGGCGGTATTGAGCAGTTCCTGGATGAAGTTCACCGACAGGTCGGCGCCGGCAATGCCCTGGAACGTGCCGTCGATCATGATCGGCTCGACGAACGAGGCGAGCATCACCACTTTGTCGCCTACCTTGTAAGGTGCCGGGTCGATCACGCAGGCTTTCTTTGATTCCCGCGGGCACAGGTAGTACTCACTGGCGCGCACGCCGGTGGCGAGGACGGTCTGGTCGTTGACGTCGGCCAGTTTGTCCAGGCCCAGGCTGCCGTCTTCGTTGCGGAACCACCAGGGCAGAAAGCGCCCGCTGGCGCTGTCGATACCGGTGATCGAGGTGCCGACGAAGCGCGCGTCGTCGTGGTCCAGGGCGTTGCTTTCCCAGCCCAGGTAGGTGCCGAGGATCAGCGGGTTGGTCAGTGCTGTCTGCTTGAGCAGGGCGATCATTTGCTGGCGTTCGATCTTCAGCAGCGGATTGCCGCTGGCGTCCTGCATGCCGAGCATGGCGTTGCTGGTAGCCAGGCCCCTGGCAATCAGTAGCGGTGCTTCCAGGCCGCGCTGGATCTCGCTGACCTGGGTCCGCGCCAGGGCGGTCAGGCGCTGCTCGATCACCGCCTCGAACTGCTGCTGGGTGCGGCTTTGCACCAGCTCCTGGGTACGTTCGCCGGAATACACGGCGTACAGCACCAGGGCGGCGACAATGCTCAGGACAATGGCGCCGGCCAGGGCGGCGACGGAAAACTGGATCGACCGGAACTTCATGAGGGGGCTCCAAGCGCAAGGAAAGGCGTCTGCTTTGCGTTATCGGCCCGGCCGGGCGAAAGCATGAGCACCGTCTGGAGAATTCTTCGTCAGGGATATGGCGGGCTCAACGGAGTCGGCCTAGGATACGCGGCATGTTCGAAGGGAGTGTTTTCATGCGTAAGTCATTTGTAATCGGTGCATTGAGCGCCAGCGTCCTGCTCGCTGGCTGCCAGGCGGTGAACACCACCAGCGGCGGCGCCGTGGGTGTCGAGCGTAAGCAATACATGTTCAGCATGCTGTCGACCGATGAGGTCAACCAGATGTATGCCCAGTCCTACCAGCAAACCCTGGGCGAGGCATCCAGCAAGGGTGTGCTCGACAAGACCAGCAACAACGCCAAGCGCGTGCAACTGATCGCTGACCGCCTGATTGCCCAGGCCCCGCAGTTCCGCCCGGACTCGGCGCAGTGGAACTGGGAAGTCAACCTGATCAAGAGCGACGAGCTCAACGCCAACTGCGGCCCGGGTGGCAAGATCTTCGTCTACAGCGGCCTGATCGAAAAACTCAAGCTGACCGACGACGAGCTCGCGGCGGTCATGGGCCATGAAATTGCCCACGCCCTGCGTGAGCATGGTCGTGAGGCGATGTCCAAGGCCTATGGCGTACAGATGGCTCGCCAAGGCGCCGGTGCCCTGCTGGGCCTGGGCCAGGACAGCATGGCGATCGCCGACACGGTGGTGCAGTACAGCATGACCCTGCCCAACAGCCGCGCCAACGAGAACGAAGCCGACCTGATCGGCCTGGAGCTGGCCGCCCGCGCCGGCTACAACCCGAATGCGGCGATCAGCCTGTGGGACAAGATGGCCCAGGCCTCGGGTGGCTCGCAGCCGGAGTTCATGAGCACTCACCCGGCGTCGGCCAGCCGTCAGGCTTCGTTGCAGGCGGCGATTCCGAAGGTGATGCCGTTGTACGAGCAGGCACGCAAGTAAAGGGTAACCGGGGCCGCGTTGCGGCCCATCGCCGGCAAGGCCGGCTCCCACAGGGGCCTGTGTATACAAGGCCTGTGGGAGCTGGCTTGCCAGCGATGAAGTCACCACCGATCAGCCGATCCAGCCACTGACCTGCATCGCCGAATACACCGCCACCGCGGCCAGGACGAAGAATGCAGCCGACGCCAGGCGGCGGATCAGGGTCAGTGGCAGTTTCTCTGCAGCAAAATTACCCGCCAATACCACCGGCACGTTGGCAATCAGCATGCCCAGGGTGGTACCGATAATGACCATGATCAGGTGCGGATACTGCGCCGCCAGCATCACCGTGGCGACCTGGGTCTTGTCGCCGATTTCCGCGATGAAGAACGCGATCAGGGTGGTCAGGAACGGGCCGAAGCGCCGTGCGGTGCTGGCTTCGTCATCGTCCATTTTGTCCGGGATCAGCGTCCACAGCGCCGTGGCGGCAAAGCTTGCGGCGAGAATCCAGTGCAGGGTGGCGGCGGAGAAGAAGGTGCTGAACCAGGCGCCGACGGCACCGGCCGCGGCATGGTTGGCCAGGGTAGCGGCAATGATACCGGCGATGATCGGCCAGGGCTTGCGAAAGCGCGCGGCAAGGATCAGCGCGAGCAATTGGGTTTTGTCGCCAATTTCGGCGAGGGCCACGATCGCGGTGGGGACGAGCAATGATTCCAGCATCAGGATTCCTACGGGGGCGGGTCGACACGGCTATGACACGTACAGCCTTCCCGCCCCGGGTAAGGTGTTCGTGTCATAGGTCTTGTCAAACCCTGGGTCCGTCTGTGCGGACCGTGGGTCGCACGCGCCATGGTCTGTGGACCAAGTATGTTGACGCGTACCGGGCGAGCTGGGTGCTCGCGGGAGACTACTCCCCTAGGACGGAGCGGATTCTGCCTAGGCAAATCCGTTTCGGCAAGCGCTCTTTTTAACCGCGTGTTGCCTGGTAGATGCGAAAGCCTTGGCCCTCGTCGCGGATCCGGCAGTTGCCCAGGGCCGCTTCAATCAGCGGCTGGTAGCGCAGGAAGCTGTTTGCCACCAATCGCATTTCGCCGCCTTTTTTCAGATGATCGGCTGATTTTCGCAGCAGGTTTTCCGAGGCCTGGTAATTGGTGTGAACACCTGTGTGGAACGGCGGGTTGCTGATGATCACGTCCAGCTCGCGCGGCGCGGCATCGATGCCGTCGCCGCAGATCACCTCGCCTTCCAGACCATTGGCGGCCAGGGTCAGGCGGCTGCTGGCCACGGCAAAGGCGTCGACATCAAGCAGGGTGATGCGGTTTTGCGGATAACGGCGTTTGATCGCCGCCCCGAGAACACCCGCGCCACAGCCAAAATCCAGCACGTGGCCGGTTGGCAGCTGGTCGAGGTTTTCCAGCAGCAGGGCGCTGCCGCGATCCAGGCGCCCATGGCTGAATACGCCCGGTAGGCTGACGATCTGCAGCGGGCCATCGGCCAGCTCCAGCTGGAAATGCTCGGCCAGGCTTTCCAGCGGCCTGGCTTCAGGGGCGTGCTCGACGGTGACCTGCCACAGCTGGCAATGGCGGGCGCTGTCGAGTTTGCGCGGCTTGCCGAAGGCGTGCAGTTGTTTGGCCGCGCCTTCGATGCCGCCGCGTTTCTCGCCGACCAGGTACAGCTGGCGACCGGCCAGGCGCGAGGCCAGGGCGTTGAGCAGGTAATTGGCCAGGTCCCGGGATTTGGGCAAGAACAGCACGGCGGCGTCGAAAGCCTGGGCCGGTGCGTTTACATCGAAGTGGCTGCGCCCGGCGAAGCGTGCCTCGAGCGCCGCCTGGTCGCCGGCGTGCCAGCTCCAGCCATGGGCCGCCGGCAACTTGCCGAGCAGGTCGTCGGCAGGCAAACCGGCCAGCAACAGCGAGCCCTGGAAAAGATCGGCCTGACGAAGCAACACTTCACTGCGCGGGTCCATGGACGGCGACTCCTGAAAAAAGTGGCGCAGTTTACCAGAGCCTGGCCGGGCTTAGACCTGGCGGCGCGGGCTGCCGGCAAAAAACGCCTCGGCGTTCTCGCTCAATTGCTCGACGATACGCTGGCGTGACTCGACCGCGCCCCAGGCGCTGTGCGGGGTGACGATCAGCCGCGGGATATCGGCTGCCAGCAGCGGGTTGCCGTTGACCGGTGGTTCGACACTCAGCACGTCGGTAGCCGCGCCGCCCAGGTGGCCGGCGCGCAGGGCATCGGCCAGGGCCTGCTCGTCGATCAGGCCGCCGCGGGCGGTGTTGATCACAAAGGCGCCGGGCTTGAGCAGGTCCAGTTGACGGGCGCCGATCAGGTTGCGGGTGTGCTCGTTGAGCGGGCAGTGCAGGGTCAGCGCGTCGACCTGCGGCAGCAGCTCATCCAGGGCAATACGGTCTTCGCGGGGCGGGCGCCCGGGCAACTGGCCAAGCAGTACGCGCATGCCGAAGGCTTCGGCCAGGCGTGCTACGGCGCCACCCAGCTCGCCATGGCCGAGCAGGCCGAGGGTCTTGCCCTCCAGCTCGACGATGGGGAAGTCCAGCAGGCAGAACTGTTTGGCCTGGCCCCACTGGCCATTGGCGACGGCCTTTTGATAGTCGCTCAGGCGCGTGGCCAGGGCCAACAGCAAAGCCAGGGTGTGCTGGGCCACCGACGGCGTGCCGTAGCCCTGGCAGTTGCTGACCACCACGCCCTGGGCGCGGGCGGCCTGCAGGTCGACATTGTTGGTGCCGGTGGCGGCCACCAGAATCAGCTTCAGCTCGGGGCAGGCGGCGAGGGTGGCGGCGTCGATCATGACCTTGTTACTGATCGCCACGCTGGCGCCCTGCAGGCGTTCGGCGACCTGCCCGGGGGCGCTGGCCGGATAGAGCTGCAGCTCATCGAAACAGGCCTTGAGGCGATCCAGCGCCAGGTCACCGAGGTCCAGGGAGCTATGGTCGAGAAACACGGCGCGACGGGAGATGGACATAGGGTGGCTCCAGTAAGGGCTCAAGCGTTGTAGGCGAAGCAATCGTAATGGCTGTGCTCAAGGCTGCTTTGCAGTTCAAGCAGGCCTTGCTGTTGCTGCTGCAGTGCCTGGATCTGCGCCTGCAGCTGGGCGCTTTTGCCGGCAATCGCCTGGCGCACCCGCTCGATCGGCAAGCCGGCCTGATCATCACTCACCAGCGCTTGCATCTCCTTGAGGCTGAAGCCGAGCTTTTGCGCGCACTTGATCAGGCTCAGCAGGGCGACGCTGTGTTGGTCATACAGGCGATAACGGCCCTGGCGCCTGGGCGCCGGCAGCAGGCCGATGCGCTCATAATGGCGAATGCTTTTGATGGTTGCCCCGGACAGCTGCGCGGCTTTGCCGATGTACATCGAACGTCCTTGTTAGTGCCGGTGAGCCAGCCTGCGCGCCTGCTGCAGCCAGGCATCGCGCTGGCCTGCGCTCGAGCTGATGATGGGGCCAAACGTTAACGTCTTTTGCGTCCTGATTCCACAGAAGCCCAGGGTAGTGCGGCGCATCTGCTGCAGCGCCGGCATGCGGTAGACCCAGCGGTAGTACCAGGGCGGGGTGTCCATGCTCACCAGCAGGTCGGCGCTGCGGCCTTTGAGCAACTGTTCGGGGAAGGGCGAGTTGTTGCGGTACTTGAAGGCAAAGCCGGGCAGCAGGATGCGGTCAAAGAAACCCTTGAGCAATGCCGGAATCCCGCCCCACCACACCGGGAAGACGAAGACCAGGTGTTCGGCCCAACTGATCAGTTGCTGGGCGTGCAGCAAGTCCGGCTCCAGGGGTTGTACCTGTTGAAAGCCCTCGCGCAGGATCGGGTCGAAGGCCAGGTTGCCGAGTTCCAGCAGGCAGACGCTATGGCCCTTGTCGCGGGCACTGCTGATGTAGCTGTCGCTCAGTGCTGCGCAGAAACTGTTACGCGAAGGGTGGCCGAGTATCACCAGGATTCGTTTGCTCATCGAAGGCAGGTCCAGGGGCAAAAGCGCTGAGGTTAACGTCTGCCCTTAGGAGGAGAGTCAAGCCTGTCTTTGGCTGTGGGAGCGGCGTCGCACCGCCACTCCCACCAGAGACTGTTGCCGGAACGGACGAAAGCGTAATGTAGCGCCCCCGATTGCCTTCTTTGCCGCAAGGAGCCCCCATGTACTGGGCCGAATTTCTAACTGTCGCCTTGATCCACCTGCTGGCTGTAGCCAGCCCCGGCCCGGACTTTGCCGTGGTGGTGCGCGAGAGTGTTACCCACGGCCGGCGCGCCGGTACCTGGACGGCCTTTGGCGTCGGTACCGCGATTTTCCTGCATGTCGGCTATTCGCTGCTGGGTATCGGCCTGATCGTGTCGCAGTCGATCATGCTGTTCAATGCGCTGAAATGGCTGGCTGCCGCCTACTTGCTGTACATCGGCTTCAAGGCCCTGCGCGCCCGCCCGGCCGCGCCTGGCAGCGACGCCGTGCAAGCCTCGACGGTCGAGCGCACACCGCGGGCGGCCTTTGTCGCCGGCTTCATGACCAATGGCCTGAACCCCAAGGCGACGCTGTTTTTCCTGTCGCTGTTCACCGTGGTCATCAACCCGCACACGCCGCTGGCGATCCAGGCCGGTTACGGGTTGTACCTGGCCGTGGCCACCGGCCTGTGGTTCTGCCTGGTGGCCATGCTGTTCAGCCAGCAGCGGGTGCGCGCCGGCTTTGCGCGCATGGGTCACTGGTTCGACCGCACCATGGGCGCGGTGCTGATTGCCCTGGGGGTGAAGATCGCTTTCACCGAAATGCACTGACAATGATGTTCAAACGCCACTAATCCCTGCAGCGGTCAAATCATTCCTTTGGCTGATTTGGCCGCTGTGGAGGCGTTCTAGAGTAAGGCATGTCTTGCCCAGCCTGTGCACTCTAGAAAAGGGACTCCTATGTTGCAGACTCGCGTCATTCCTCCTGCCGAGGACGCTTACCAGTTTCCGCTGTTGATCAAGCGCCTGCTGCTGTCCGGCAGCCGTTACGAGAAAACCCGCGAGATCGTCTACCGCGATCAGCTGCGCTACAGCTACCTGACCCTCAACGAGCGCATCGCGCGGCTGGCCAATGTGCTCACCGAAGCGGGGGTCAAGGCGGGTGACACCGTGGCGGTGATGGACTGGGACAGCCATCGCTACCTCGAATGCATGTTCGCCATTCCGATGATTGGCGCGGTGGTGCACACCATCAACGTGCGCCTGTCGCCGGAGCAGATCCTTTACACCATGAACCACGCCGATGACCGCTTCGTGCTGGTCAACAGCGACTTTGTCGGCCTCTACCAGGCCATCGCCGGGCAACTGACCACGGTGGAGAAAACCCTGCTGCTGACCGATGGCGAGCAGAAAACCGCCGACCTACCGAACCTGGTCGGCGAGTACGAGCAATTGCTGGCGGCGGCCAGCCCGGTCTATGACTTCCCTGATTTCGACGAGAACTCGGTTGCCACCACGTTCTACACCACCGGTACCACCGGTAACCCCAAGGGGGTGTATTTCACCCACCGGCAACTGGTGCTGCACACTCTGGCGGCTGCGACGGTCACCGGCAGTATCGACAGCGTGCGCCTGCTCGGCAGCAATGATGTGTACATGCCCATCACGCCGATGTTCCATGTCCATGCCTGGGGCATTCCCTACGTGGCGACCATGCTCGGCATCAAGCAGGTCTACCCCGGGCGCTACGAGCCGGAGATGCTTTGCGAACTGTGGCGCAACGAGAAGGTGACCTTCTCGCATTGCGTACCGACCATCTTGCAGATGCTGCTCAATGCCAAGGGTGCCCAGCAACAGGACTTCGGCGGCTGGAAAATCATCATTGGCGGCAGTGCCCTGAACCGCGCCCTGTACGAGGCGGCCAAGGCCCACGGAATTCAGCTGACCGCCGCTTACGGTATGTCCGAGACCTGCCCGCTGGTGTCCTGCGCTCACCTCAACGACGAGCTGCTGGCTGGCAGCGAAGACGAATGCATCACCTACCGGATCAAGGCCGGGGTGCCGGTGCCGTTGGTGGAAACTGCGATTGTCGATGGCAACGGCAACTTCCTGGCGGCCGACGGCGAGACCCAGGGCGAACTGGTGCTGCGCGCGCCGTGGCTGACCATGGGGTACTTCCGCGAGCCCGAGAAGGGCGCCGAACTCTGGCAGGGCGGCTGGCTGCACACCGGTGACGTCGCCACCCTCGACAGCATGGGCGTGATCGATATCCGTGACCGCATCAAGGACGTGATCAAGACCGGCGGCGAGTGGATCTCGTCACTGGAGCTCGAAGACCTGATCAGCCGCCACCCGGCGATCCGCGAAGTGGCGGTGGTCGGTGTCGCCGACCCGCAGTGGGGCGAGCGGCCATTTGCCCTGCTGGTGATCCACGAAGGCCAGAGCATCGACGCCAAGGTCCTCAAGGAACACCTCAAGCCATTCGTGGAGCTGGGGCACATCAACAAGTGGGCGATCCCCAGCCAGATCGCCCTTGTTACTGAAATTCCCAAGACCAGTGTCGGCAAGCTCGACAAGAAGCGCATTCGCCTGGACATCAGCCAGTGGCAAGCCAGTAACAGCACCTTCCTCTCGACCCTGTAATGCCGGGCGGGTCGCGCCTGAAGCGGCGCGACCCGCACGCCAGACGCATGGGCGCCTTGTCAAATGACGAAATTAAGCCATTCTTCCCCCAGCCAGCGTAGTGGCCGGTCATGCAGACCCTGCCAGAGGGGTTGGGATGCAAATCACACTTTAGAGGGATCAAGCAGTTCAACCTGCTGGCTATAGTCGGTTCAGGGGATTTTCAGGAACGGGGGATCGCACATGCATGTGCCCAGCCACTCGTTCGAGCAAAAAGGTGCGCTCACACCGCTCGAGCGATGCGTTTCTGCAAAGGACTCACTGCCATAAAAATAAAGTACATGGAGTAGCGTCGATGACATCAGCAAATCTGTTCTGGCGCCGGGCGAAACTGCCCCTGGCCGTCAGCCTCGCTTCTACGCTCGCCGGTCCTGCATTCGGCGTCAGTTTCAACATCGGTGAAATCGAAGGCTCGTTCGACTCGTCGCTGTCGGTGGGGGCGAGCTGGTCGACAGCCAGCCCGAACAAGAACCTGATCGGCGTCAACAACGGCGGCAAGGGGTTGTCGCAGACCTCCGATGACGGCCACCTGAACTTCAAGCGCGGTGAGACCTTCTCGAAAATCTTCAAGGGTATCCACGACCTGGAACTCAAGTACGGCGATACCGGGGTATTCGTCCGTGGCAAGTACTGGTACGACTTCGAACTCAAGGATGAGCATCGCGAGTTCAAGGACATCAGCGACACCAACCGCAAAGAGGGCGCCAAGTCGTCCGGCGGGCAGATCCTCGACGCCTTCGTCTACCACAACTACTCGATCGCCGATCAGCCGGGCTCGGTGCGCCTGGGCAAGCAGGTGGTCAGCTGGGGTGAAAGTACCTTCATCGGTAACGGTATCAACTCGATCAACCCGATCGACGTGGCGGCCTTCCGCCGTCCGGGTGCCGAAATCAAGGAAGGCCTGATTCCGGTCAACATGTTCTATGTGTCCCAGAGCCTGACCGACAACCTCTCGGGCGAAGCCTTCTACCAGCTCGAATGGGACCAGACCGTCGTCGACAACTGCGGCACCTTCTTCTCCCAGCCGGACATCATTGCCGACGGCTGTACCGATAACCTGCGCGTGCTCAACAGTGCCAACGCGTTGCCAGCGGCCGCCCGCGGCTTCCTCGCAAGCCAGGGTGTGGACGTCAATGGCGAAGGTGTGCGGGTCGCCCGTGGCCCTGACCGCGATGCGCGAGACAGCGGCCAGTTCGGCGTGGCCTTGCGTTACATGTACGACCCGCTGGGCACCGAATTCGGCGCCTACTTCATGAACTACCACAGCCGTGCGCCGATCTTCAGCGCCCACGGTGCCGATCCGCGGGTCTATGCCGGCCTGGCCGGGCTGCCTGCAGCCTTGCGTCCGTTGGCACCGCTGATCGTCGCCGGCAACTCCAGCTACTTTGTCGAGTACCCGGAAGACATCCGCCTGTACGGCCTGAGTTTCTCCACCACCCTGCCTACCGGCACGGCGTGGAGCGGTGAAATCAGCTACCGGCCAAACGCCCCGGTGCAGCTCAACACCACCGATATCCTCTACGCCGGCGTGCGTCCGATTGGCGGCACCCTGGCCAACGCCTCGCTGCTCAACGGTGTACCGGGCCAGGACCTGAACGGCTACCGGCGCAAGGAAATCACCCAGTTCCAGACCACCCTGACGCACTTCTTCGACCAGGTCATGGGCGCCAGCCGCCTGACCGTGGTGGGTGAAGTCGGCGTGACCCATGTCGGCGGCCTGGAAAGCGCCCACGATGTGCGTTACGGCCGCGACCCGGTCTACGGCCCAGGCCCGCTGCCGGCAACCCCGGGGGCAGGCAATCTCGATACCTGCTCGGCGATCATCAACACCGGCACCATCAACGGCGCAGGCCCTGGCGCTTCGGACGCCAACCGCAGCCGCAACTGCGAGAACGACGGTTACACCACCAGTACTTCCTGGGGCTACCGCGCGCGCGCCATCTGGGACTACCCGGATGTATTCGCCGGGGTCAACCTCAAGCCGAGCGTGGCCTGGTCCCATGACGTGTCTGGCTACTCGCCAGGCCCTGGCAGCAACTTCGAGGAAGGGCGCAAGGCGATCAGCCTGGGCCTGGATGCCGAGTACCAGAACACCTACACCACCAGCCTGTCGTACACCAACTTCTTCGACGGCAAGTACACCACCGTGGATGACCGCGATTTCATCGCCCTCAGCTTCGGCGTGAACTTCTAAGAATTCGGATTCAGGACGACCATGAAGATGAAAACAACCAAGACTCTGCTGCAAGCCGGTGTACTGGGCCTGTCCCTGTTGGCGACCAGTGTCATGGCGGCGGTTTCCGCCGACGAGGCGGCCAAGCTGGGCGCCAGCCTGACGCCGATGGGTGCTGAAAAGGCCGGTAACGCCGACGGCTCGATCACGGCCTGGAAGCCGCTTTCCAAAAGCGCCGGTAGCGTCGATGGCAAGGGCTTCCTTGCCGACCCGTATGGTAGTGAACAACCGAAGTTCACCATCACCGCGCAGAACGTCGACCAGTACAAGGACAAACTGTCCCCAGGCCAGGTCGCCATGTTCAAGCGCTACCCGGACACCTTCAAGATGCCGGTGTACCCGACCCACCGGGGCGCTACCGTACCGGACGCGGTGTTCGCGGCGATCAAGAAGAACGCCACCAGCACCAACCTGGTTGGCGGCGGCAACGGTCTGGAAAACTTCGACACCGCCGTGCCGTTCCCGATTCCGAAAAGCGGCGTCGAGGTGATCTGGAACCACATCACCCGCTACCGTGGCGGCAGCGTGACTCGCCTGGTGACCCAGGCCACGCCGCAGCAGAACGGCTCGTTCAGCCTGGTGTACTTCCAGGACCAGTTCGTCTTCCGCGACCGGATGAAAGATTACGATCCGGCCAACCCGGGCAACGTGCTGTTCTACTTCAAGCAGAAGGTGACGGCGCCAGCGCGCCTGGCCGGTACCGTACTGCTGGTGCACGAGACCCTCGACCAGGTCAAGGAGCCGCGCAAGGCGTGGGTCTACAACGCCGGCCAGCGCCGGGTACGGGCAGCGCCACAAGTGTCCTACGACGGCCCGGGTACCGCCGCCGACGGCCTGCGCACCTCCGACAACCTGGACATGTACAACGGCGCGCCGGACCGTTACGACTGGAAGCTGGAAGGCAAGAAAGAGCTGTACATTGCCTCCAACAGCTACAAGCTTGACGATCCCAAGCTCAAGTACGCCGACATCATCAAGGCCGGGCACATCAACCAGGACCTCGCCCGATACGAGCTGCGCCGGGTATGGCATGTGGTCGCAACCCTGAAACCGGGCCAGCGCCACATCTACGCCAAGCGTGACTTCTACATCGACGAAGACACCTGGCAAGCGGCGGTGATCGACCAGTACGACGGTCGCAACCAGCTGTGGCGCGTGTCCGAAGCCCACTCCCAGGACTACTACAACGTCCAGGTGCCGTGGTACACCCTGGAAGCCATCTACGACCTGCAGTCCGGTCGCTACCTGGCCCTGGGCATGAAGAACGAGGAAAAGCGAGCCTACGACTTCGGGTTCACTGCCTCCAAGGCTGACTTCCAGCCTGCAGCGCTTCGCCAGGAAGGTGTGCGCTAAGTTTCAAACCTCCGTGTGATCTCCCAGAACGCCCCGGCTTGCCGGGGCGTTTCTGTTTGCGCATCCGTGTCGGCTGAGCCTTGTCGTTTTTTGTCGTAGTCTTTTTTCCGCAAAGCGCGGCAATTGTCTTCAAATGTGCTGTTTAACCCGCTAGTCTGCGCTGATCCGTACTGCCGACGATTCCCTAACTAAAAACGAGCCGGCCATGACTGATCTGTCCCGTACGCAAGGGTTCGCCAGCCAGGCCATGAGCGTCCTGGAGGGCCGTTTCTTTCGCCCGCCGCTGCCCGAAGGCCATGTGCCGCGGGCGCGTTTGTGCCAGCGTTTGCAGGCGGGGCTCGGCGGGCGCTTGCTGCTGGTCAATGCACCGGCGGGTTTCGGTAAAAGTTCGTTGGCGGTGGAGTTCTGCCAGGGCCTGCCCAACCACTGGAGCAGCCTCTGGCTGGGTTTGAGCCGGCGCGACAACGACCCCGGGCGCTTCCTCGAGCGCCTGCTCGAAGGCTTGCAGCAATACTGCCCGGCCCTCGGCGGCCAGGCCCTGGGCCTGCTGAAGATGCGCCAGCGGCACCAGCCGTTTGCCTTCGAAGAGTGGCTCGACGGCCTGCTCGATGAACTGGCCCGTCACCTGCAGCCACACAACCCCTTGCTACTGGTGCTCGACGACTACCACCTGGCCCAGGGGCCGGTGCTTGACCGCTGCCTGCAGTTTTTCCTCAATCACCTGCCGCCCGGCCTGGTGTTGCTGGTCACCAGCCGCCAGCGGCCGGACTGGCACCTGGCGCGCCTGCGTCTGTCGCGCCAGTTGCTTGAACTCAACGAGCAGGACCTGCGCCTGACCACCGATGAGTCCCTCGCCGTGCTGGGCCAGCAACCGACGGTGTTGCGCGGCCAGGCGCTGGACAACCTGATCCAGCGCAGCGATGGTTGGGTCGCCGGCTTGCGTTTCTGGCTGCTGGCGGCCAACGAGGCCGGTGCCGACAGCGCCTTGCCCCAGGCCCTGCACGGTGGCGAGGGGCTGATTCGCGACTACCTGCTCGAAGAAGTCATCGAGATGCTGCCCGCCGAAGTGCAGGGCTTTCTCTACGACACCGCCTGCCAGGAGCGCTTTTGCGCCGAGCTTTGCGATGCCCTGCGCGAAAGCCACGACAGCGCCGAGATTCTCCGTTACCTGCAGGCCCACCAGGTGTTCCTGGTGCCGCTGGACGAACATGGGCGGTGGTTTCGCTATCACCATTTGTTCTCCGACCTGCTGCGTACCCGCCAGGCCAGCCTGCCGCTGTCGAGCCTGCATTTGCGTGCCTGTCGCTGGTTCCATGGCCAGGGCCTGCTCGATGAAGCCGTTGAGCAGGCCTTGCGCGCCGGCCACCTGGACGTGGCCGCCAACCTGGTGCAGAACCTCTCCGAAGAGCAACTGCTGGCCGAGCAGAACGTCGGCATGCTGCTGCGCTGGAAGATGGACCTGCCCGACAGCCTGCTGATCAGCACACCGCGGCTGATCGTGCTGTACAGCTGGGCCCTGGGCCTGGCCGGGCAGCTGGATGCCGCCGAAGAACTGGCCAGCCACCTGAGCCGCTTCTTGCCGGCGCCTTCGGCCACCGCACAGAAATCCATGCTCGCTCAGTGGCTGGCGCTCAGCGGGGTGATCGCCCGTGGTCGCGGCGACCGCCAGCGTACCCTCGAATATTGCTCCGAAGCGCTGCACAGCTTGCCGTTCAAGCGTTACGGGCAGCGCCTGGTGTGCCTCTCGACGTTGTCCAACCTGGCCATCGCCGATGCCGATTTCTGGCGTGCCCGCGGCTGGAATCGCGAAGCACTGGAGCTGGCCCAGCGGGTCGGCAACCCGTTGTTCGAAGCCCTGGCCCATTACGACCGGGCACGGGTGCTGCACGCCCGTGGCGAGGTGTTGCGCGCCCTCGATGAAGTGCGCCAGGGCCAGCAGCGCCTGCAGGGTTTGTCGGCGCAACGGTTGTACGCGGCGCGGGCACGCCTGACCCTGTACGAAGGCTACCTGCTGGCGGCCCGGCTGCAACCGGAGGCCGGCCGCAGTCGCCTGCGGGCCGGGTTGATCGAGGCGCGCGCCTGTCGCGATATCAGCGTACTGATCGGCCACTGCGTGATCGCTTCGCTCGATGGCCGTGAAGGGCGCTTTGCCGAAGCCTTTGCCGAGCTTGCTGAAGCCGAACGGCTGATGCACATCTGGGACGTGCCGCCGATTTTCTATCTGGCGATGATCACCCTGGTCAAATGCGAGCTGTGGCTGGCCCAGGGACGCACCGACCTGGCCGAGTCCTGGCTGCTGCGCCTGGGCCAGACCTACGGGGGCGAGCAGGCGGCGGCCGCCCCGGAGTTCCACCCGTTGCTGCCGCTGCATATCGAATTGCAGCAGGCCTTGCTCGAACGCACCCAGGGCCGCCTGGAACAGGCCGCAAGGCGCTTGCAGGCACTGGTGGAGCGCGGCCAGGCCAGTGGCGGGCAGATGCTTTGCGTTACTGCGCTGTGCCAGTGGACGTTGCTGCTGCTGGCCAACAACAACGAAGCCCAGGCGCGCGGCCTGCTGGCGCTGGCGCTCGATTGCGCGCGCGGCGGCGTCCTGCAGCCGTTCCAGCGGCTGTTGCAGGATCACCCGCAATGGCTACGAGAGCAGTTGCTGCTGCAACCCCAGGGGCCTGCGCAAAGCAGCTTGCTGGCGCTGTTGCCCGCGCTTGAATCGACTGAAGCGGGCGGTAGCGGCGAGGCCTTGAGCGCCCGGGAAATGGCTGTGCTCGAACTGATCGCCCAGGGCTGCTCGAACCAGGAAATCAGCGAGCGCCTGTTCATCTCCCTGCACACGGTGAAAACCCACGCCAGCCATATCAACAGCAAGCTCGGCGTCGAGCGACGCACCCAGGCGGTGGCCCGGGCCAAGGCATTAGGCATGCTGCACTAGCTTTGACTCGGCGGTGAACATCCTCGATGATGGCTCAATGCCATTATTTGTTCCGTTGCTGGTACTTGCGTCCAGCAAATATGCGCTCTGTACGCCTCAAGCTATCGCCCTGTGTGGCCGATACTCTGCGAGTGCGGCCCGATTAAGCGCCGCAGCGAATCTACCCGCGAAGCCGAGCCTGTCCGTGAAGGTGTCTCTGCGTCTATTTTTTTATTTGCCATGACAGGTTTCGTGGATGCAGGTCTACAGCCAAAAAAGCTTTCTGATCGTCGATGATTTCTCCGATTTTCGCAGTTCGGCCCGCTCGATGCTGCGCGAGCTTGGTGTGCGTGATGTCGATACCGCCGACAGCGGCGAACAGGCGCTGCGCATGTGTGCGCAAAAACGCTATGACTTCATTCTTCAGGATTTCCACCTGGGTGATGGCAAGAAGAATGGCCAGCAGGTGCTCGAAGACCTGATCCTCGACAAGCTGATCAGCCATGAGTGCGTGTTCCTCATGGTCACCGCCGAAAGCAGCCAGGCGATTGTCCTCAGTGCCCTGGAGCATGAGCCCGACGCTTACCTGACCAAGCCGTTCAACCGCATCGGCCTGGCCCAGCGCCTGGAAAAACTGGTGCAGCGCAAGACCCTGCTCAAGCCGATCCTCCAGGCCCTGGACCGCGGCCGCCCGGCCGAGGTGCTGGCGGCCTGCGCCGAGCTGTGCAAGAAGGACCCGCGCTTCGCCCCGCTGTGCCTGCGCTACCGCGCCGATGCTCTGCGCGACCTGAACCGCTTCGATGAGCTGGAGAAATTTCTCACCACCATCATCGCCAGCCGGGCCACGCCCTGGGCCTATGCCGCCCTTGGCGGCCTGCTGTACAAGCGCAACCAGCTGACCCAGGCCCAGGGTGTGTACGAGCAGGCGCTCAAGGCCTTCCCGATGATGCCCGGCCTGTACGACGGCCTGGCCGAAGTGCTGGTGGCCCAGGGCGAAAGCAAGCGTGCCCAGGGTGTGCTGGAAGAGGCCGTGCGCCTCTCGCCCTTGGCCGTGCGCCGGCAGATGATGCTGGGCAAGCTGGCCCTGAGCAACGATGACTACGACACTTCGTCCAAGGCCTACCGGCATGCGGTCAACCAGGGCCAGAGCTCGCGCTACAAAGACCCGGAAAGCAACCTCGGGCTGGTCCAGGCATTGATGAACAAGAACGCCGGCAACGGCCTGGATGCGCGCACCCGGGTCGAGATCAACACGGTGCTCAGCGAAGTGGCCAAGGAGAACGTCGAAGACCAGGGCCTGCAGGTGCGTGCGCGGCTGATGAAAGCCGCCAGCCTGCAGCAGGCCGGCGACGCCGAAACGGCTGCCAAGCTGACCGAGCAGGCCATGGCCCGGCTGGAGAAGATGGATCAGTTTTTCTCGGTCGAGGCGGCGCTGGTGGTGGCTACGCAATTGCAGAAACTCGGCCAGGAATCTGCCGGTACCGCGATTCTCAAGGGCTGCGTGGAAACCTACGGTGACGACCCTAAAGTCATGCAGAGCGTGGCGCAACTGACCGATGACCCGAGCGTGCTCGGCGCGGTGACCGAAGCGGTCGACCTCAACCGCCAGGGCGTGCGCAGCTACCAGGCCGGCCAGCTCAGCGAAGCCCTGGCGCAGTTCCGCCGGGCACTGACGCTGCAGCCGAAGAACATCAGTATCGCCCTCAACACCGCCCAGGCGCTGTTGCGCATCGGTGGTGAGACACCGCCAGCGGCGATCATGGACGAATGCCGCGCGTGCCTGGGCAGCGTCACCGGCATCCCGAAAAGCGATAACCGTTATGATCGCTACCGCAAACTGCACATCCGGGCTTTCGGCGCATGAACCAGGACAATCAGGGGCTGGATTTCTCGACGGTGATCGCCTCCACCGTGCACGACATGAAAAACTCCCTCGCCGCCTTGACCCAGGCCCACAGCCAGTGGCTGGCGCGCCTGCCCGAGGCGCTGCGCAGCGGCAGCGAGCAAGGGGTGATGGAGCATGAGTTCAGCCACCTCAACGGCATGCTGGTGCAGTTGCTGGGGCTGTACAAACTGGGCGTCAACCAATTGCCCATGTGCCCCGACTACCACGAGCTCGACGACTTCATCGAAGCCCAGCTGGCGGCCCAGCAGAACCTGCTGCAGCATCGCGACATCCTCGCCAGCTGGCGCATCGAAACCGCCAGCCCGCTGGGCTTTTTCGACCGTGAACTGGTCGGTTCGGTGGTCGCCAACATCCTCAACAACGCCATTCGCTACGCTGGCCACACCTTGCTGATCAGCGTCAATGACGAGGGCGAGCAACTGGTGCTGAGCATCAACGATGACGGCCCGGGCTTCCCGGCGCGCATGCTCGAGCGCCAGCAGGAATATGTGCAGGGTATCGATGGCCAGAGCGGCAGTACCGGCCTGGGTTTGTACTTTGCCGCACGGATTGCCGGCCTGCATGAGCGCAACGGGGTCAAAGGGCGGATCGAGATTGCCAACGGCGGGGTCCTGGGCGGCGGGCTGTTCAGGCTGTATCTGCCGTAACGCCGGGCGAGGCGTGGTTGGGCTGACGAGCGTCGTCGCAGGCTGTGCCGGCCTGTGCGACACTCCGTCATTTGCTCCACAGGACTGCTGCGATGAACCCGGCCAAGCCCACCCTGATCCGCGAAACCTTCCCCGTCGGCCCGCTGCAGTGCAATTGCACGATCATCGGCGACCCGATCAGCAAAAAGGCCATCGTCGTCGACCCGGGCGGCAACCCCGAGCAGATCCTCGCCCGCCTTGATGCCCATGGCCTCAAGGTGGTGAGCATCATCCATACCCACGCGCACCTGGATCACTTCCTCGCCTCCGGGCAGTTGAAGGAGATGACCGGCGCCACCTTGCACCTGCACAAGGACGACCAGTTCCTCTGGGACAACCTGGAAATGCAGTGTCAGATGTTCGGCGTGCCCTACACCCCGGTTCCGCCGCCGGACCGCTGGCTGGCCGACGACGAAGCGCTGGCCTGCGGCTGTGGCGTGGCCTTGCACACGCCGGGGCACACACCGGGCTCGATGAGCTTCTGGTTCGCCGAGGCCAAGCTGTTGATTGCAGGCGATACGCTTTTTCGTCGTGGGATTGGTCGCACCGATTTGTGGGGTGGCGACCAGGCGACTATCGTTCGTTCCATCAAGCAGCGCCTGTACAGCCTGGATGAAGAGGCTACGGTGGTCACCGGCCATGGCCCGGACACCCGCCTGGGGGATGAGATGCGCCAGAACCCGTTTGTGCGCGCCTGAGATTCCAGGGAATTTTTCTGCTTTGCTGCAATCCAAGGCTGGCATAGATCCGAATCAGATCCGCTGCACTTTCGAATTACAGTAGGAGCTTGTCCATGTTCACCATGCGTCGTTTGATTATCGTCGCTACCGCTGCCGCGCTGATGTCCGGGTGCGCCAGCCCCAACCCGTATGACAGCCAGGGTCAGGCGCAGCAGGGTTCCACAGGGATGAGCAAAACCGCCAAGTATGGCGGCCTGGGTGCGCTGGCCGGTGCCATCGCGGGCGCCGCCATCGACCATAACAACCGCGGCAAGGGTGCGCTGATCGGCGCTGCCGCCGTCGGTGCTGCCGCAGCAGGTTATGGCTACTACGCCGACAAACAGGAAGCCGAATTGCGTGCAAGCATGGCCAACACCGGTGTCGAGGTGCAGCGCCAGGGCGACCAGATCAAACTGATCATGCCGGGTAACATCACCTTTGCCACCGACTCGGCCAACATCGCGCCGAGCTTCTACTCGCCGCTGAACAACCTGGCAAACTCCTTCAAGCAGTTCAACCAGAACACCATTGAAGTGGTCGGCTACACCGACAGCACCGGCAGCCGCCAGCACAACATGGACCTGTCCCAGCGTCGTGCACAATCGGTGGTTACCTACCTGACTTCCCAGGGCGTCGATGGCAGCCGCGTCAGCGCCCGCGGCCTGGGCCCGGACCAGCCGATCGCCAGCAACGCCGACGCCAACGGCCGCGCGCAGAACCGTCGGGTAGAGGTCAACCTCAAGCCGATTCCTGGGCAGCAGTATCAGTAAATTGAGGGTGTAAAAAAGGGGAGCCAGGCTCCCCTTTTTTTTGTGCCTGTAACGGCCTCATCGCTAGCAAACCAGCTCCCACAGAGGCCTGGCTA
Source organism: Pseudomonas sp. NPDC087612 (assembly GCF_044743505.1). NCBI lineage: Bacteria > Pseudomonadati > Pseudomonadota > Gammaproteobacteria > Pseudomonadales > Pseudomonadaceae > Pseudomonas > Pseudomonas sp. NPDC087612. Next base: position 310,583 of record NZ_JBIUWO010000005.1, on the reverse strand, counting down.
GCATCCTGCAACAGCCTTGTGCTGGTGGTTTGAGTGTCCTAGGACCTATCCTACGAATTCTGTCGCCCTGCAGAGGATTGCTCCGGGGGAAGTACGCCACTAGGCTCACCGGGTCGCTGAAGTATCAGCGATCGGGTTTGGCGACCCGAGTACATCATTCTGCTTCCATGACGTCAGTCGTTATGGCAGTTGTGCGCGGGAGGGCTTCGGCCCTGCCGGGTTGTCCTGATGTCTCGGTTCGCCAACCTGCGTACAGCTGCCACCATTTCTGTTTGGCGACAGAGGTGGTGCAGCTCCCTTCACATCAGGAGCTTCCTCATGAAAAAGATCGTTCCAGACCCACCTGAATTCCACCTTCTCGAAACCACAGAAACCCCATTCGGCCTCTGCGATGTCGGTCATCCACAGTTATTCGCCGTGCGCGCCGGGGTCAATGTCGAAGATGCGCTGGTGCATGCATCGCTGTATTTGAAGTGCGCGAGCCTGACCGGGCCGCTGGCGGTTGAGCATACCCGTGAGCCGGGGCGAGGGCTTCTTCAGGCGACCCTGCATTCCCATGAAATGGCCAAGGCATTGATCGATGCCTTGCTCGATGGGCTGGAGAGCCGGGCAATCAAGGCTTGAGGCGGCTGATCGCGGGGCAAGCCCGCTCCCACAGAGACAGCACAAAATCCTGTGGGAGCGGTGGTGCGACGTCTCGACTTGACCCGCGATTTACTTAGCTTGGGCTTTTGGTGGTGACTTTCAGCACATCGGTAAACACGATGACCACAGACTGGCCGACCTTGAGTTTTTTCATGCGTTTCTGAAGGTCAGGATCTTCGACCTTCACGACCTTTTGCGGGCCTTCAGGCGGCATCAGCGTGACTTCGTGGGTTTTCAGGTCGATCTTGGTGATCTTCGAGGTGACCTTGATCTGCCGGAATGCCTCACCACCCGGGTTGGGGTTGTCCTTGGTGGCACGGATGACGCCAGCGTCCTTGCTGATACCCGGGGCCTTGGTAAGGTCGGTTTCGAGCACGGTAGCAACCGAGCGGTTGACGGTGATGTTGACCAGGTCGCCGACCTTGAGGTTATGCAGGTCCTTGGCCTGTTCGCTCAGCTGGATCGGCACCTCGGAGTTCTTAGGGCCAGCCACCGTAACGATGCGCTTGGTCTGGTCGATGGCAAGGACTTTGGTATCCACCATATCTTGTGTAGCGACAGCGTCGATCAGGATGTCTTCTGCCTGCACCGTGAAACTGGCTGCAGACAGAAGCGAAACGACAGCAACAGCATGGGCGAAGCGGCGCAGCGGTTTCATAGGCTTACGTTCCTTGTGATTGCTAGTGAAATCATCGTAGGAAGTGAGCATAGATGCTGTCTGGCAAATTACCCGTCGGCGTTTTGTCGCAGCCGTTCCAGCAAGGCGTCCTTGTCGCTCCACAGCTGGTTGATCCATTGCTGGAAAGCCAGGCGGTAGGTTTCATCCTGGTCGTAGTTCCTGCCGAGGAACTCGGCCGGAATCGCCAGCTCCTCGAAGTGCACGACAATGTGCCTGACCCGCCCGCACAACAAGTCCCAGAACCCTGGCGCACCGTTCGGATAATGAATGGTGACATTGACGATCGACTGCAATTGCTCGCCCATGGCATCAAGCACAAAGGCAATGCCGCCGGCCTTGGGCTTGAGCAGGTGTTTGAACGGCGACTGCTGCTGGCGATGCTTGGCTGCGGTGAAGCGCGTGCCTTCGGCGAAGTTGAAGATCGCCGTCGGCTTGCCGCGGAACTTGGCGCAGGTGCGGCGAGTGGTTTCCAGGTCCTTGCCGGCCTTTTCCGGGTGCTTGGCCAGGTATGCCTTGGAGTAGCGCTTCATGAACGGGAAGCCCAGCGCCCACCAGGCCAGGCCAATCACCGGCACCCAGATCAGCACCTGCTTGAGGAAGAACTTCAGCGGGCGGATACGCCGATTGAGCACGTATTGCAGCACCAGGATATCGACCCAGCTCTGGTGGTTACTGGTGACCAGGTAGCTGTGCTGGTAATCCAGCCCGGCCAGGCCCTCGACCTGCCAGCGGGCCTTGCCCAGCAGGTTGATCCAGGCATTGTTGTTGCTGATCCAGGCCTCGTGAATGTGGCGCATCAGTTCATCGGTGAGGCGCTGCGCCGCGGCGAACGGCAGCAACAGCTTGAACAGGCTGACGATGAACAGCGGGGTGCAGCAGACGATGGTGTTGAGCCCCAGCAGCAGCGAGGCGATAACCCCGCGCAGTGGCGCGGGTAGCAATCCGAGCATGTTCAACTATCCAGTGAGCGGTTGGCCTGAATGGCGGTCAGGGCGATGGTGTAGACGATGTCGTCGACCTGGGCGCCGCGCGGCAGGTCGTTGACCGGCTTGCGCAGGCCTTGCAGCATCGGCCCCAGGCTGACGCAATCGGCGCTGCGCTGCACGGCCTTGTGGGTGGTGTTGCCGGTGTTCAGGTCGGGGAACACGAATACCGTGGCGCGGCCAGCAACCTGGCTGTTGGGCGCCAGTTGCCGGGCGATCTCCAGGTTGGCGGCGGCATCGTATTGCAACGGGCCGTCGATCAGCAGGCCGCGCTGGGTTTCCTGGGCCAGCAGGGTGGCTTCGCGAACCTTCTCGACCTCTTCGCCAGTGGCCGAATCACCGCTGGAGTAGCTGATCATCGCCACCCGCGGGGCAATGCCGAAGGCTGCGGCGGAATCGGCGCTCTGCAGGGCGATTTCCGCCAGTTCATTGGCCGTCGGGTGCGGGTTCATCACGCAGTCGCCGTACACCAGCACCTGCTCGGGAAAAAGCATGAAGAACACCGATGACACCAGGCTGCAGCCGGGGGCGGTCTTGATCAGTTGCAGGGCCGGGCGGATGGTGTTGGCGGTGGAGTGCACCAGGCCCGAGACCAGGCCGTCGACCTCGTCCAGGGCGAGCATCATGGTGCCGATCACCACCGGGTCTTCCAGTTGTTGCTCGGCCATCGGTGCATTGAGGCTTTTGCTCTTGCGCAGGCTGACCATTGGCTCGACGTAGCGCTCGCGGATCAGGTCCGGGTCAAGAATCTCCAGGCCCTCGGGCAAGGTGATGCCCTGGGCGCGGGCCACGGCCTGGACGTCGTCGGGCTTGGCCAGTAACACGCAGCGGGCGATGCCGCGAGCCTGGCAGATGGCGGCGGCCTGCACGGTCATCGGTTCTGCGCCTTCGGGCAGGACGATGCGTTTGTTGGCCTGTTGGGCGCGCTGGATCAACTGGTAGCGGAACACCGCTGGCGACAGGCGCAGTTCGCGCGGGGTGCCGCAGCGCTGGTGCAGCCAGTCGGCGTCCAGGTAGCTGGCGACGAAATCGGTGATCAGCTCGGCGCGCTCACGGTCATCCACCGGGATTTCCTTGTTCAGGCCATTGAGCTGGTTAGCGGTGTCGTAGGAGCCGGTGCTCACCGAGAGGATCGGCAAGCCGGCCAGCAGCGCGCCCTGGCACAGTTCGAGGATGCGCGGGTCGGGCTTGCTGTCGCTGGTCAGCAGCAGGCCGGCCAGCGGTACGCCGTTGATCGCCGCCAGGCTCACGGCGAGGATGATGTCGTCGCGATCACCCGGGGTCACCACCAGGGTGCCGGGCTTGAGCAGCGGCACGGTGTTGGCCACGGTCCGGGCACAGATGATGATCTTGTTCATGCGCCGGGTTTCGTAGTCACCGGCGTTGAGCACCTGGGCACCGAGCAGCTCGGCGACGTCGCGGGTGCGCGGGTCGTTGAGGCCGGCCTGGAACGGGATGCAGCCGAGCAGGCGGAAGTCGCCGCCACGCAGCAGCGGCGAATGCTCGGTCAGGCGCGCGGCGAAGGCGTTCATGTCTTCGTCGGTGCGCACCTTGTTGAGGATCACCCCAAGCACTTTCGGGTCGCGCGGGCCGCCGAACAACTGGGCCTGCAGCTCGACGCGCCCGGACAGCTCGGTGAGCACTTCGTTTTCCGGCGCCGAGACCAGGATCACCTCGGCATCCAGGCTCTTGGCCAGGTGCAGGTTGACCCGCGCGGCGTAGCTGGCGTGGCGGGTCGGGACCATGCCTTCGACCACTACCACGTCCTTGCCGACGCAGGCCTGCTGGTACAGGGTGATGATCTCCTCGAGCAGTTCATCCAGCTGGCCATCGCCGAGCATGCGCTCGACATGGGCCAGGCTCAGCGGCTGGGGCGGCTTCAGGCCATGGGTGCGGGCAACCAGTTCGGTGGAGCGTTCCGGGCCGGTATCGCCCGGGTGCGGCTGGGCGATCGGCTTGAAGAAGCCGACCTTGAGGCCGGCGCGCTCCAGGGTGCGCACCAGGCCCAGGCTGATCGAAGTCAGGCCGACCCCAAAGTCGGTCGGCGCGATAAAAAATGTCTGCATGCGAGCTTCTCGAAATGAGCTGTGCAAAGAATCAATTGCCAAGGGTAGCGCTATCGGCCCCCTGAGCGCACCAGCCACAGGCAAATGCCTGGCCGATGCGTTGCTGGCGTTGCTCGGGGTCGAGCACCCAGCTGCGTGATTGCCAGGGCGGTTGATGGCGCAGGTGCTGGGTGTGTCCGCACGACAGCTCGACCACCCAGTGGCCGTCCTCGTCCTGATGGAAACCCAGCACCTGGCTGAAGTATCCGGCAACCCGTTTGTCCGGGTTGCGTTCGCTTTCAGGCGATGCCTTGGTTACACTTGTTCGTTCTACATTCTTATGCAAAAGGTCTCGCCCCATGCTGATCGCCGCCAACAAGGCTGTCTCCATCGACTATACCCTCACCAACGACGCTGGTGAGGTCATCGACAGCTCCGCCGGCGGCGCTCCGCTGGTCTACCTGCATGGCGCAGGCAACATCATCCCGGGCCTGGAAAAAGCCCTGGAAGGCAAAACCACCGGTGACGAGCTGGACGTTGCCGTCGAGCCGGAAGACGCCTACGGCGAATACCTGGCCGAGCTGGTCAGCACCTTGAACCGCAGCATGTTCGAAGGTGTCGACGAGCTGGAAGTGGGCATGCAGTTCCACGCTTCGGCGCCGGATGGCCAGATGCAGATCGTCACCATTCGCGACCTGGACGGCGACGACGTCACCGTTGATGGCAACCACCCACTGGCTGGCCAGCGCCTGAACTTCAAGGTCAAGGTCGTCGATGTTCGTGATGCCAGCGAAGAAGAAATCGCTCATCGCCACATCCATGGCGAAGGTGGCCATCACCACTGATTTTCTGCGCTAAGCTCAGAGAGTCGCGAAGGCGCCCGGGCAAGTCCGTCGCACTCCAGCAGGGGAAGACGGCTTGGCAGGGCGCCTTTTTAATGGGCTGGTTTTATTGATTGCAGCCCGCAGCGACAACCGGGATCTGGAAAGGGGAGTACGTCATGAGTGCATTTCACGACCTGAAGTTGCAGGCACTGGATGGCCAGGAGTTGCCTCTGGCGCCGTTCAAGGGCCAGGTGGTGCTGGTGGTCAATGTCGCCTCCAAGTGTGGCCTGACCCCGCAGTACGCGGCGCTGGAAAACCTCTATCAGCAGTACAAGGGCAAAGGTTTCAGCGTACTGGGCCTGCCGTGCAACCAGTTTGCCGGGCAGGAGCCGGGCACTGAAGAAGAAATCCAGAAGTTCTGCAGCCTGAACTACGGCGTGACCTTTCCGTTGGGCAGCAAGCTGGAGGTCAATGGTCATGACCGCCATCAGTTGTACCGTTTGCTGGCCGGTGAAGGTGCCGAGTTCCCTGGCGATATCACCTGGAACTTCGAGAAGTTTCTGGTTGGCAAGGACGGCCGGGTATTGGCGCGCTTCTCGCCGCGTACCGCGCCGGATGATCCGGCGGTGGTGCAGGCGATCGAGAAGGCCTTGGCCTGATCGGTTGATCGCGGGGCTAGCCCCGCGATGCTGTTTAATCACCCAGATCAATAGTACTGGGCCACCCGAACGGCTCACCCTATCCTCAGGCGCATTCCCTCTTCCCAGGAGCGCCGCATGTCCGCCACCGCACTGTTCAAACCCTTCCAATTGGGCGCCCTCGAGCTGCCAAGCCGCGTGGTCATGGCACCGATGACCCGCACCTTCTGCCCTGGCGGCGTGCCCCACGCACAAGTGGTCGAGTACTACCGCCGCCGCGCCGCTGCCGGCGTTGGGTTGATCATCACCGAAGGCACCACCGTCGGTCACCAGGCTGCCAACGGCTACCCGAATGTGCCGCGTTTTTACGGCGACGACGCCCTGGCTGGCTGGAAGAATGTCGTCGATGCCGTGCACGCCGAAGGCGGGCGCATCGTGCCGCAGCTCTGGCACGTGGGCAGCGTGCGCCGCCTGGGCACCGAGCCGGACGCCAGCGTGCCGGGTTATGGCCCGAGCGAGAAGCTCAAGGATGGCCAGGTTGTGGTGCACGGCATGAGCAAGGCCGATATCCGCGAAGTGATCGAGGCGTTTGCCCAGGCCGCTCGCGATGCCCAGGCCATCGGCATGGATGGCGTCGAGATCCACGGTGCCCACGGCTACCTGATTGACCAGTTCTTCTGGGAGGCCAGCAACCAGCGCACGGATGAGTACGGCGGCGACCTGGCCGGCCGTTCGCGTTTTGCCATCGAACTGATCCAGGCGGTGCGTGCGGCGGTGGGCCCGGAATTCCCGATCATTTTCCGCTTTTCGCAGTGGAAGCAGCAGGACTACAGCGCCCGCCTGGTACAGAGCGCCGAGGCCCTCGGCGCCTTCCTGCAGCCATTGGTAGACGCCGGTGTGGATATCTTCCACTGCTCGACCCGGCGCTTCTGGGAGCCGGAGTTCGAAGGCTCGGACCTCAACCTGGCCGGCTGGACCCGCCAGCTCACCGGCAAGCCGACCATCACCGTCGGCAGCGTCGGCCTGGATGGCGAGTTCCTGCAGTTCATGGTGGCGACCGACAAGGTGGCGCAACCGGCCAGCCTTGAGAACCTGCTCAAGCGCCTGAACAACGATGAGTTCGACCTGGTGGCGGTGGGCCGGGCGCTGCTGGTCGACCCGGAGTGGGCCGCCAAGGTGCGCGATGGCCGCGAGCAAGACATCCTGCCGTTCAGCCGTGAGGCGTTGACGACCCTGGTTTGATCGCAAGCGTCGCCGGGCCTGGGCGCGCAACGCTGCCCTGGCTCTGGCGACAGGCTGCCAGCAGGTGCGCCTCGAACTGCTCGACAATCGCCGGCCAGCCCTGACGGCTGGCATGCTGGCGGGCATTGAGGCGCACCCGGCGCAGAGTTTCCGGCTCTTCCAGCAACCAGCAGGCGGCATCGATAAAGGCTGCTGCATCCCCCGGCATGGCCAGCGCACCGCTATGCCCGTGGCGAATGTGCTGGGCTGCCGCGGCTTGATCGTAGGCGACCACACCCAGGCCTGAGGCCAAGGCTTCTAGCACGACGTTGCCGAAGGTTTCGGTCAGGCTGGGAAACACAAAAATATCCCCTGATGCATAGTGTTCAGCCAGGCTTTCGCCGCGCTGGGCGCCGCAGAATATTGCGCCCGGCAGGCGTTGTTCGAGCACGCTGCGTTGCGGCCCGTCACCGACCACGATCAATTTGATGCGCCGTTGCGGATACTGCTGTTGCAGGGCGTCCAGGCAAGGTTGCAGCAAACCTAGGTTCTTCTCGGCGGCCAGGCGTCCGACATGCAACAGGGCAATATCATCGGCGCCCACCCCCCATTGCTCACGCAGCGCCTGGCTGCGCCGCGCCGGGTTGAACAACTGGCTATCGACTCCCCGGGCCATCAGGCTGAGGTTGTCGAAGCCGCGCCGTTCCAGCTCCAGGCGCTGGCTTGGGCTGGGCACCAGGGTGCTGTGGGTGCGCCGGTGGAACCAGCGTAGGTAGTGGGTCAGCAGGCGCGCCAGCAGGCCCAGGCCGTATTCGCTGGAGTACTGCTGGAAATTGGTGTGAAAACCGCTGACCACGGCGATCCCCAGGCGCCGCGCCGCGCGCAGGGCGCTCAGGCCCAGCGGGCCTTCGGTGGCGATGTACAGTACGTCCGGGCGCTGCCGGCGCCAGCGGCGCAGCAGCTTGTGCATCGACACCTGGCCCCATTGCAAACCCGGGTACCCCGGCAACGGCCAGCCGCGGCACAGCAGCAGGTTGTCGTCGCTGGCCGAGGGCAGTTCGGCCGCTTGCCGCGGGCGCACCAACTCGACCCGATGGCCGCGCGATCGCAAGCCATCGCTGAGGCGGCCAAGGGTGTTGGCCACGCCGTTGATCTCGGGTGGGAAGGTTTCGCTGATCAGGGTGACATGCAGGGGCGGTGTGCTCATGAAGCCAGTTTCGACCGTGCCGATTGCCGCTCTATGACCGCAAAATGACAGATCGATGACGCCTGATTACTGGCGATTACAGGTGCGCAAATATTTCCCAGCAAGTGACTCAAGATTGCAGGTCCGCCAGCCGATGCAGAAGCATTCGAATGACTGATTTCGCTCCGGGAGAGCGTCATGTTCAACAGCAAACTCAAGCAAGAAATCCTCCGGCTGCGCGAAGAACTGCAATCAGTGGAGCAAGTAAAGTGCAGCCTCGACAGTGAGATGCTGGTGCTGCAGCTCGATCCGCAGGGGCGCATCGAATCGGTCAACAGCAATTTCGAAAAAGAGATGCTCTACAGCAGCCATCAACTGATTGGCCGCAACATCGAGGAAATCGTCCCGGCGCACGTCAAGCAACTCGACTTTTACCAGCGCATGAAGCACGCCATTGCCCGTAGCGAGCATCTCAATGGTGCTTTCCGCCTGCTGCGGGGCAATGGCGAAGAGGCCTGGCTGCGCTCGATCCTGCAGCCGGTGAAAAACAGCGAAGGGCGCATCAAGTATTTCACCCTGCACTCCAGCGACCTGACCCGCACCATCGAAACCTCCCGCGAGCACGAGAGCCTGATCAAGGCGCTGATGCGCTCCACGGCGGTGATCGAGTTCAACCTCAACGGTGAGGTGCTGGCCGCCAACGAGCGCTTCCTGCAGACCATGGGCTACAAGCTCGACCAGGTGGTAGGCAAGCATCACCGTCTGTTCTGCGAGCCGGAAGAGTACAACTCGGTGGGCTATCACGCGTTCTGGGACAAGCTGCGCCGTGGTGAATTCGTCGCCGAACGCTTCAAGCGCATTGATGCCCATGGCCGCGTGGTGTGGCTGGAGGCGTCTTACAACCCGATCATCGATGCCCACGACGTGCTCTACAAAGTGGTCAAGTTCGCCACCGTGATCACCGATCAGGTCAACCAGGAAACGGCCGTGGCCCAGGCCGCCGACATTGCCTACACCACCTCGCTGGAAACCGACGCCTGTGCGCGCAAGGCCACCGAAGTGGTGACCCAGACCGTTGACGTCATGCGCGGCCTGGAAACTTACATGCAGGAGGCTGCCGAAGGCATCGAGGCGCTGGACAAGCAGTCGCAGGTGATCGGCTCGATCATCAAGACCATCAGCGACATTGCCGGGCAGACCAACCTGCTGGCCCTCAACGCCGCCATCGAGGCCGCACGTGCCGGTGAGCAGGGCCGCGGCTTTGCCGTGGTCGCCGACGAGGTCCGGCAACTGGCCTCGCGCACCAGCACCGCCACCGAGGAAATCGCCCGGGTGGTGCAGCAGAACGAACAACTGGCCAAGGCGGCGGTGGACATCATCGACAGCAGCAAGCGCCAGGCCGAGCAGGGCCTGTCACTGGCCGGGCAGACCGGCACGGTGATCGTCGAGATTCAGGACGGTGCACAGAAGGTGGTCAACGCGGTAGGGCAGTTTTCCAACCAGCTGTCGAGCTGATGGTAGTGCCGCGTAGCCGGGCGGCTACGCGGCGCTGCTTCAGGTACGCTCGCGGACCCAGAACAGCGTGGCGCCAGCCACTGCTGCCGGCATCATCAGGATGTTGAGAAACGGCACCAGCAGCACCAGGTACACCGAGCCACCAAAACCCAGGCTCTGCCAGCGCTTTTCGCGCAGCCAGGCAAGCATGTCCTGCCAGCTCATCTTGTGGTTGTCGGCCGGGTAGTCGATGTACTGGATGGCCATCATCCAGATCCCGAACAGCAGCCACAGCGGCGCGGCGATGATGTTCACCACCGGGATCAGCGAGAGGATGAACAGGCCAATCGCCCGTGGCAGGAAGTAGCCCAGCTTGCGCGCTTCGCGGCCCAGGGTACGGGGCACCATGGCGGTGAGTTCGGCCCAGCTGAAGGCCGGAAAGTCATCGGTACCGCGCACCACCACTTCGACCTTTTCCGCCAGGAAACCATTGAACGGCGCGGCAATGATGTTGGCCAGCATGGTGAAGGTGAAGAACACCATCAGCCCCACCAACACCACGAACAGCGGCCACAGCACGTAGTTGAGAAAACTCAGCCAGCTCGGCAGGCTGGGCATCAGCGAGTCGACCCAGAGGCTGAACTGGTGGCCGGCCAGGTAGATCAGGCCGACGAACAGCAGCAGGTTGACTGCCAGCGGCAGCAACACGAACAGGCGCAGGCTCGGGCTCAGGACCAGTTTCAGCCCTTCACGCAGGTACTGTGGGCCAGAGAGGACAGGGGCTTGCATATAAGGGAAGGCTCCGGGTAAAGGCAAACGCGCTGACCTTACCGAGTTTGCGCGACGGGCGAAAGCGCGGCGCAGAGCGAGAAACGGGCTGTAACAAAACCTCGGCAGCATCTGCGGCCAGGGCTCATAGATAAACCGCGCGCGCCTTTGCTGATGAATAGAGCCGGCCTATAAGGTGGATTGTCTAAGGATATTTCCTTAATCTCTGCCACCTCGCTAAAGTGCGCACATCTTTTCAACGCCTTCGAATTCTGACTTTCAAGGAGTTTCCATGAGCATTCTGGTCAACAAGCAAGCCCCTGATTTCGACGCGGCGGCAGTGTTGGGCGACGGTTCGATCGTCGACAGCTTCAAGCTTTCTTCCCTGCGCGGCAAGTACGTCGTGCTGTTCTTCTGGCCGCTGGACTTCACCTTTGTCTGCCCGTCGGAAATCATTGCTCACAACAACCGCATGGACAAGTTCCGCGAGCTGGGTGTGGAAGTGGTCGGTGTTTCCATCGACTCGCAGTTCACCCACCACGCCTGGCGCAGCACGCCGGTGGAGAAGGGCGGTATCGGCGCGGTCGAGTTCACCATGGTCGCCGACGTCAAGCACGAGATCACCCGTGCCTACGGTATCGAGCACGATGACGGCGTGGCCCTGCGTGCCTCGTTCCTGATCGACCAGCAAGGCGTTGTCCAGCACCAGGTGGTCAACAACCTGCCGCTGGGCCGTGAAGTCGACGAGATGATCCGCCTGGTCGAAGCCCTGCAGTTCACCGAACAGCACGGCGAGGTCTGCCCGGCCGGCTGGCGCAAGGGCCAGAAAGGCATGAAGGCCGACGCCAAGGGCGTTGCCGACTACCTGGCAGAGAACGCCGCCAGCCTGTAAGGCTGTGGCTTAACGCTTTTCAGGACCTGCGACCCAAAGCCTTCCCCAAGTGCTTCGCAGGTTCTTTTTTATTCCAGCCGGCGATCCCGGCAAAACGATGCTGGCCAGCAAGTGCCAGCTCGACAGGAGTGTGACATGTCTGAAGTACGCCATTCGCGAGTGATCATCCTCGGTTCCGGCCCTGCCGGTTACAGCGCCGCCGTCTATGCCGCGCGCGCCAACCTCAAGCCCCTGCTGATCACCGGCATGCAGGCCGGCGGCCAGCTGACCACCACCACCGAAGTCGACAACTGGCCGGGCGACGCCCACGGCCTGACCGGCCCGGCGCTGATGCAACGCATGCAGGAACACGCCGAGCGTTTCGAAACCGAAGTGGTGTTCGACCACATCAACGCCGTTGACCTGGCCAGCAAGCCGTACACCCTCAAGGGCGACAGCGCCACCTACACCTGTGACGCGCTGATCATCGCCACCGGCGCCAGCGCTCGCTACCTGGGCCTGCCATCGGAAGAAGCGTTCATGGGCAAAGGCGTTTCCGCCTGCGCGACCTGCGACGGTTTCTTCTACCGCAACAAGCCGGTCGCCGTGGTCGGTGGTGGCAACACCGCCGTCGAGGAAGCCCTGTACCTGGCCAACATCGCCAGCAAGGTCACCCTGGTTCACCGCCGCGAGACCTTCCGTGCCGAGAAGATCCTCATCGACAAGCTCAACGCCCGCGTGGCCGAAGGCAAGATCGAGCTGAAACTCAATGCCACCCTGGACGAAGTGCTGGGCGACGACATGGGCGTCACCGGTGCGCGCCTGAAGAACAACGACGGCAGCTTCGACGAAATCAAGGTCGACGGCGTGTTCATCGCCATCGGTCACACCCCGAACACCTCGCTGTTCGAAGGCCAATTGACCTTGAAAGACGGCTACCTGGTAGTCAACGGCGGCCGTGACGGCAACGCCACCGCGACCAACGTTGAAGGTGTGTTCGCTGCCGGTGACGTGGCTGACCACGTGTACCGCCAGGCCATCACCTCGGCCGGTGCCGGCTGCATGGCCGCGCTGGATGTCGAGCGTTACCTGGATGGGTTGCAGAACGCAGCGCTCTGACAGGTTTGATGGTGAACAAAAAACCGGCCTGATGGCCGGTTTTTTTGTCTCTGCATTCTGCCTCAGAGGCTCAGGCGCATGGACAGGTCCACCGCTTTTACATCCTTGGTCATCGCCCCGATGGAGATGTAGTCGACACCCGTTTCGGCGATTACCCGCAAGGTGCTTTCCGTCACCCCGCCGCTGGCTTCCAGCTTGGCTTTGCCGGCATTCAGGCGCACCGCTTCGCGCATGTCATCCAGGCTCAGTTCATCAAGCATGATGATGTCGGCGCCCGCTTCCAGCGCTTCTTTGAGCTCATCCAGGCTTTCGACCTCGATTTCTACCGGCTTGCCCGGGGCAATGCGGTGCGCGGCGCTGATCGCCTGGGCGATGCCACCGCTGGCGGCGATATGGTTTTCCTTGATCAGGAAGGCGTCGTAGAGGCCGATGCGGTGGTTATGGCAGCCGCCGCAGGTGACCGCGTACTTTTGCGCCAGGCGCAGGCCGGGCAGGGTCTTGCGAGTGTCGAGCAGTTTGACCTGGGTGTCGGCGACCTTGTCGGCGAGGAACTGCGCGTGGCTGGCAACGCCCGAAAGCATCTGCAGGAAGTTCAGCGCCGAGCGCTCGCCACTGAGCAAGGATCGGGCCGGGCCTTCGAGGTGGAACAGTACCTGGTTGGCGCTGGCGCGCTCGCCATCAGCGACCTGCCAGTGCACCGCAACCCGTGGGTCGAGTTGGCGGAACACCGCGTCGACCCAGGCCGTGCCGGCAATCACGCAGTCATCGCGGGTAATGATGGTGGCCTTGGCCAGGCGCTCGGCCGGGATCAACTGGGCGGTGATGTCGCCACTGCCGATGTCTTCAAGCAACGCACGGCGCACGTTGGCTTCGATTTCGGCGGTCAGGTCGGCGAGGCGTAAATTCGGCATGGCGGGCTCCACAAGCTAAGTGCTGGCGATTATAGGGCAGGGCAGCCCGCGCTTGCAGCAAACACTGTAGTGGCGGCCAAAGCTTGACATTTGGTCAGGCCAACTGAGCTTTTTGTCCGGGCACCGGTCTATCAGCAGCGGCATGTGCGCACTGGCGAGCAGGAGGTTTTTACTCGATAATGCGCCTTGTATTTGGCGTCATAGCTTTGACGACCGCTAAAAAGCTCAAAATCGAACCTGCAAGGAGACCAGGATGCACAACGACGGGAAGGTGGTGCCGATCAAGGCCATCACCGATCAGGCGCACACAGCGCCCCTCGCTCGTCTGCCGGTGGTGCTTCTGCAGGTACGTGACAAGGCCGCGCTGCAACTGCGCCAGGGCCTGCAGGCGTTGTTCGACAACGCCGACGACACCCTGTTCGAGATGGCCGACAAGGCCGCGAGCAACGTTGAACAGAACATCCTTTTCGAAGCCATGCGCGACCTGCGCCTCAAGCGCAAGAACATCGAGCGCGGTTACCTCGACCATTTCTATGAAGCGTTCGTGCAGATCGGCCAGCCCGATGCCCTGCCGGCCCTGCACAGCCATGGCTACGACCGCCTGGCGCTGGTGGCCAATGACGAGCTGGAACGTACCGTGGCCCTGGATGCCATGGTTGCGCGGGTGCTGGCCCGCGACGGTATCGCCCTCAACCAGTTGACCTTGCGCTTCAGCGCCCTGGTCGGCCAGGCCCTGGACGATCCGCGCAACCCGCTGGGCCCGGCGATGCTGTGCGATTATTTTTTGCGCGCCGGGCGCAGCCTGGGCGTGGGCATCAAGGTCAAGCTGATCATCCTCAAATTGTTTGAGCGCTATGTGCTGCACGATGCCGACCAGTTGTACGGCGAGGCCAACCAGTTGCTGATTGCCACCGGCGTGTTGCCCGAACTCAAGGCCGTGCCGCGACGCCGCGCCCAGGACCGCCCGCCGGCTGAGCGCGAGGCTGCGGCCAGCACAACCGACCAGCAATCGCCCAGTGATCCGCTGGATGCCAACGGCCAGGCGGTATTTGCCTCGTTGCAGGCGCTGCTGTCGCCGGTGCGCGGGCGAGTTGCCCCGCGCCTGGAGGCCTGTGAGCAGGTCCAGGCGATCAGCACCCGTGACCTGTTGCGCCTGCTTTCGCACCTGCAGCATTACGTGCCGCCGACAGCGCAGACCGATGACTTCGACCTGCACCAGCAGCTTGAACAGTTGCTGACCCGGGTCAGCGTAAAGAGCGGCACCTACCGCAAGATCGAGGTGGTCGACGAAGATGTCATCAACCTGATCGCCATGCTCTTCGAGTTCATCCTCGCCGATCGCAACCTGCCGCGTTCACTGCGCGCCCTGATCGGCCGCATGCAAATCCCGATGCTCAAGGTCGCGGTCCTCGACAAGAGTTTTTTCAGCCGCAGCAGCCACCCGGCCCGGCGCCTGCTTAACGAGATCGCCACGGCGGCCATGGGCTGGGGCGCCAGCGATGATTGCCAGCGCGACAGCCTGTACCTGCGGGTAGAAAAAATCGTCCAGCGCCTGCTCAGCGACTTTGTCGACGACCCGGCGATATTTTCCGAACTGCTCGCCGAATTTCTCGCCTTCAGCAGTGATGAGCGACGTCGCAATGAGCTGCTCGAACAACGCACCCGCGACGCCGAAGAAGGCCGCGCACGTACTGCCTTGGCCCGTCAGCGGGTGCAGCAGGAGCTCAACCGGCGCCTGCTCGGCCGCTCGCTGCCGCGGGTGGTGGTGCGCTTGCTTGAAGAGGCCTGGAGCCAGGTGCTGTTGCTGGCCTGCCTCAAGCATGGCGACACCTCCAGCCAGTGGCTCGAAGCCCTGGAGACCATGGATGAGCTGATCTGGAGCGTGCAACCGCACACTGAAGACGCAGCGCGCCTGCGCCTGCTGGAGCTGGTGCCGGGCCTGCTCAAGGCCTTGCGCGATGGCCTGGCCAGCGCCGCGTTCGATCCGTTTGCCACCAGCGAATTCTTTGCCCAGCTTGAAATTCTCCATGTGCAGATGTTCGATACGCCGGTGGTCGGTGGGCGGGTGGTGCCCAACGACGTCAGCGAGCGGGTGCTGGTGCTTGATGAAATCGTCCTGCGCGCGCCTGAGGCCGGCGAGCCGCAAGCAGCCCAGGTACGCCTGGCCGATGACGACCCGGCATTGCTGCAGGTCGAGCGCCTGCGCATCGGTGCCTGGGTCGAGCTGCTCGATGAAGACGAGGTGCAGCGCTGCAAGCTGATTGCCCAGATCGACAGCACCGACCGTTTCATCTTCGTCAACCGTACCGGCCTCAAGGTCCGCGAATGGTCGCGCATGGCCCTGGCCGTGGCCTTGCGCCGCGGGCATGTGCGCCAGCTGGACGACACCCTGCTGTTCGACCGGGCCCTGGACTCTGTGCTCAGCCAGTTACGCCAGGCGCAGGCACGCTAGTTTCCTGCGCGTTTTAACGATGCATCCCGCGTCACCACGGGGCATACTGAGCCAGTGCCCCCGTGTCTCAGGATTTTCTATGCAACTGGACCGCGCTACTGGCTGGTTCGCCGGCGTTTGCCACTGTCCCTCGCCCAACTGCAATGCCCGCGCCGAGGGCGAAGTCATCTCCCTGCTGGTTATCCACAACATCAGCTTGCCGCCAGCGCAGTTCGGTACCGGCAAGGTCCAGGAATTTTTCCAGAACCGCCTGGATGCCAGCGAACACCCGTATTTCGAAGGTATCCAGCACCTGCGCGTGTCGGCGCACTTTCTCATCGAACGTGACGGCAAGGTCACTCAGTTTGTCTCTTGTCTGGACCGCGCCTGGCATGCCGGAGTGTCCTGTTTCGACGGGCGTGAGGCATGCAACGACTTTTCCATCGGTATCGAGCTTGAAGGCACTGATGAATTGCCTTTCACCGATGCCCAGTATCAGGCGCTACAAACATTGACCCGGCAGATCCAGGCTGCCTGGCCAGCCATTGGCACTGAACGGATTCAGGGCCACAGCGACATTGCCCCGGGACGCAAGACCGACCCTGGTGATGCATTTGACTGGCCGCGCTACCGCGCCGGCCTCAAGGACAAGGAGGAACACCCATGAGTTTTCTGGTGCTGTTGCTGGTGCTGTGGTTCGAGAAGTTCTCGGCCCTGCGCCAGCGCCTGCAACGCGACGGTTTTTTCGTCACCGAGCTTGCGCGCCTGGAGCGTGACGGCAGACGCCACCCCTGGTGGGTGTTGGGCATCCTGGTGTTGCTGCCGGTGGGCCTGCTGGCCTTGCTGCTGCACGTGCTGGAGCCGGTGGCCTACGGTTTGCTGGCCTTGCCGGTGCACCTGCTGGTGCTGATCTACAGCCTCGGTCGTGGCGACATCAAGGCCGCGCAAGGACCGTTTCGCGATGCCTGGCGCCGTGGTGACGAGCAAGCGGCGGTGCATGTCGCCGAACGCGACCTGGGCCTGACCGCCGACGATGCCCTGGCATTGCTGGAGCGGGTGCAGGGCAACCTGTTGTGGCAGGCCTACCAGAGCTTTTTCGCGGTGATTTTCTGGTACTTCCTGCTCGGCCCGGCGGCTGCCCTGGCCTATCGGCTATTGGCGCTGACCGCCGAACATGGGCGCACCCCTGCGTTGCGCGAGCATGCCTTGCAACTGCGCCACGCCTTTGACTGGGCGCCGGTGCGCGTGCTGGGCGTGAGTTTTGCCCTGGTTGGCAACTTCGTCGCGGTCAGCCGGGTGATGCTGCACGAACTGCTCAACTGGCACATCAGTGCCGCCGGCTTGATCAGCACAGTTGGCCGTGTAGCCGGTGATTTGCCGGCCAGCACGTCGGCAGGCCCCGATGGTCTGCTCGGGCTGGATAACCTGTGGGAGTTGCTGCTGCGCTCGGCAGTGCTCTGGTACGCCTGTTTCGCCCTGTGGACCGTGCTTGGCTAAGAGTCGTGACGGAGCGGCCGTTGGTCGCTCCGCAGCCGGTTAACCTTAAGTTACAAACCCCCGATCCGATATGCGCTATACAGGTGCTGCTGAATACACTCAGTGGCCTTGTGCCACTGTGCGCAGAACAATAAGAATCGGAGGGCGCCACCTGTGAACAGCCTGTTGTATCCGGCCATCGCGTTGATGAACCGACTGAGCTTCGGGATGAAGTTCAGCTTGATCAGTATCCTGTTTTTCCTGCCCATGCTGGTGACCAACTACTACCTGGTCCGCGATTCCTATGCGCAGTTCCACGCCACCCGCACCGAGCTGCAGAGCCTGGAGTTGCTGGCCAGCAGCCTGGCCCTGCGCGGCGAGGTGGAAGCCCTCGGCAACCTGGTGCAGATCAATGCCGTGCTCGGCCAATCGGGCAAGGCCGCGGATCTCGAGACGCAGATAGCCGGCGTCGAGCAACAGGTGCAGCGGCGCCTGTCCGCCTTGGCGGCAATGAGCGGCGATGAAGCACAGGTCAAGGCTTTTGATGACAAGCGCAGCGAGATGCTCGAGACCCTCAAGGCGGCCCAGGGCGAGTCTTCGCTGTCCAGCAAGGTGGCGTTTTTCGACAAGCTGCTGGGCCAGGCCCAGGTGCTCAGCAAAGTGGTTGCCAGCCAGGCCGGGCTCAGCCAGGACAGTGACTCGGCGATTCGCCAGCTCAGTGAACTGATGACCACGGTCACTGCGCAGGTGACCCAGACCCTCGGCGAGGGACGGGCGATCGGCTCGTATTCGCTGGGCCAGGGCTTTGTCAATTCGGCGTCCAGCGCACGCTTCGATGACCTGCTGCAGAAGCTGGAAAAACTCGGCGCCGACTACGCCATCCGCCTGGATGAAGCGCTGGCTACCGAGCCCGGCGCGCAAGCGCGGCTGGGCAGCCTGGCCAGCAGCAGCCAGGCGTCGCTCAAGCAGGCCAGTGAACTGATCGAGGAGCAGGTCGTGGTCGCCGACACCCTCGACGCGCCCTGGCCGGGGTTCTACAAGCAGTTCAGCGGTTTGATCGAGCAGACCTACACGCTCAACAGCGCCGTTGGCGAGTTCCTCGGCCACCAGCTCGAGCAACGCCTGGCGGAACACCGCTCGCACATGATCCTGCAGGTCTGCGCGCTGGCCGCGGTGTTCCTGCTGATTGTCTACCTCTACAGCGGCTTCTACGCCTCGACCCGCAACACCCTCAAAAGCCTCGGCGCGGTGATGGACAAGGTCGCTGCCGGTGACATGACGGTGAACTTCCAGGCCAGCAGCCGCGATGAGCTGGGCGAGTTGGGCCAGGTATTCAACGGCACCGTGCGGCGCATTCATGACCTGATCGAACAGGTCGGCCACACCGTCGCCGAGGTCGAGCGCCAGGCCGAGCAGGTGCACGCGGTGTCGGCGCGCAGCAACCAGGCGGTCAGCGGCCAGCGTGGGCAGATCGAACAGGTGGCCACGGCCATGAACCAGATGTCGGCCACCGCCCAGGAGGTAGCGCGCAGCGCCGCGGCGGCAGTCAGCAGCGCCCACGGCGTCAACCGCGAAACTGTCAGCGGCCGCGGCCTGGTGCAAACTCAGCAGGGCAATATCGCCCGCCTGGCCGGCGAAATCGACCAGTCGGTGGCGGTGATCAACCAGCTGGCCAGCGACAGCAAGGCCATCAGCCGGGTGCTGGAGGTGATCAAGAGCATCGCCGAGCAGACCAACCTGCTGGCCCTCAACGCTGCTATCGAAGCGGCCCGGGCGGGTGAGCAGGGTCGTGGCTTTGCCGTGGTCGCCGACGAAGTGCGGACCCTGGCCAAGCGCACCCAGCACTCCACCGAGGAGATCGAGCAGATGATCTCGCGCCTGCAAGGCGGGGTAGGGGCTGCCGTCAAGGCCATGGACAGCAGCCATCAGATGGCCTCGGGCACCGTCGGCGAGTCGCAACAGGTGCAGCAGGCGCTGGAGAACATCCTTGGCGCCATCGGCAGTATCGTCGACCAGAACCAGCAGATCGCCGCCGCAGTGGAGCAGCAGACGGCGGTGGCCCATGACATCGACCAGAACATCGTCGAGATCAACCGGGCGGCGGAGAACACCACCCAGGGCGCGCACCAGACCGAGGACGCCAGCCGCCAGCTGTCGACCCAGGTGCTGGAACTCAAGCGTCTGATCGGTGCGTTCCGGGTCTGAGATCAGCGGTTGCTGAAGTTTTCCGCGCTGTGACAAAGTAGCGCCCTGCAGGATTCCAGGGAGCCGGATGTGTCGGCAACGCTGCGGGTGTAGTCTCACCCTCACAGCAAACGGAACCTCGAGTCCACGCGATTCGGCTCCCTCAGCAAATTCACTGACGAGGTACAGACATTGGCCATCATCCATCCCAAAGTCCGCGGTTTTATCTGCACCACTACGCACCCGACCGGTTGCGAGCTGAACGTACGTGATCAGATCGAAGCCACCCGCAAGCTGGGCGTGCGCGAGGATGGTCCGAAAAAAGTACTGGTGATCGGTGCATCCAGCGGCTACGGCCTGGCAGCGCGCATCACCGCAGCGTTCGGTTTCAAGGCCGACACCCTGGGCGTGTTCTTCGAAAAACCGGGCACTGAAACCAAGGCCGGCACCGCGGGCTGGTACAACGCTGCCGCCTTCGACAAGTTCGCCAAGGCCGAAGGCCTGTACAGCAAGTCGATCAATGGCGATGCCTTCTCTGACGAAGCGCGGGCCAAGGTCATCGAGCTGATCAAGAACGAAATGGGCGGCCAGGTCGACCTGGTGATCTACTCGCTGGCCTCGCCAGTGCGCAAACTGCCTGCCTCGGCCGGTGAGCGCGCAGGCGAGCTGGTTCGCTCGGCACTCAAGCCAATCGGCCAGCCGTACAAGTCGACCGCCATCGACACCAACAAGGACACCATCATCGAGGCGTCCATCGAGCCGGCTAGCGAACAGGAAATTGCCGACACCGTCACCGTCATGGGCGGCCAGGACTGGGAGCTGTGGATCGACGCCCTGAACGCCGCCGGTGTTCTGGCGCCGCAAGCGCGCACCGTGGCCTTCAGCTACATCGGCACCGAGATCACCTGGCCGATCTACTGGCACGGTGCCCTGGGCAAGGCCAAGCAGGACCTGGACGAAACTGCCCTGCGCCTGAGCAAAAAGGTCGGTGGCAGCGCCAACGTGGCGGTGCTCAAGTCGGTGGTTACCCAGGCCAGCTCGGCCATTCCGGTAATGCCGCTGTACCTGTCGATGGTCTTCAAGATCATGCAGGAAAAGGGCGTTCACGAAGGGACCCAGGATCAACTGGATCGCATGTTCCGTGACCGTATGTACCGTGCGGACGGTGCCCCGGCGCAGCTGGACGAGAAAGGCCGCCTGCGCCTGGACGACTGGGAACTGCGTGACGACGTACAGGATGCCTGCAAGGCCCTGTGGCCGCAGGTGACCACCGAGAACCTGTTCGAAATGACCGACTACGCCGGTTACAAGAAGCAGTTCCTCAACCTGTTCGGTTTCGAGCGTCAGGATGTTGACTATGACGCCGATGTGGCGACCGACGTACGGTTCGACTGCGTCGAGCTGTAATTAGGCGTTGCTAACTCTTTGTTGTCGCACCTGTTTTTCCTCGGGTGCGGCAACAGTTTCAAACTCGAAACACAATTTGAAACAAGTATGTCAGTGGCCTTTTGCTACCCCCTCCTCGGCACTGATCTATACCACTCATTCAAATGCCCTTTAAACCGTCAAGGTTTCGACAGGAGGCACCATGAGTGGACTGCAAAAACTAAAAGAGCGGATCAGGCAAAAGGGTCTGCAAAAGGTCCTCAAAACCCTGTGTGAGCGCTACATCTTCTTCCATTGGGAGTTGCTGTGGATGGAGCGCGACCTGATCAGCCCGGTACCGCCGCACAACCTGCGTGAGCATCCTGCGGTGCGCCTGGTGCAAATCACCACGGACAACGCCGATGCCTTCGCCCGCTATTTTGGCGACCGCGTGCAGACCATGCGCGAACTGGCCGCCGAAGGTCACACCGGGCACATGTACCTGGACGAGCAGGGCGACGCCGTGGCGTTTATTTTTGCCAGCATGCGCGACTATCACGACCGTCATTACTACGGCTGCACCTTCCCGGTGAAGCCCGGCGAGTTCTTTGAGTTCGGCGGCGAGATGACCCGTGCCTTCTTTGGCACCCGGCTGTCGGTGGATGCCCAGGTCAATTTGTGGGAAGCCATGCGGGAAAAGGGCTGCCACAAGGTGGTGGACGTCTGCGAAACCCACAACATTCCGGCGCTCAAGCTGCATCTGCGCATGGGCTATCACGAGCAGGGGCGGGTGATGCACGTGTATGGCCTATTCGGACGCTGGCGCCTGTTCCGTGAAACCCGCTACGATGGCTCGCGACTGAGCGGTTTGCGCAAGGTCCCTGCACCGCGGGTAGCGGCTTCGGCATGACAGAGGTCGATGAGCAGTCTCGAAGCATTCCCGGCTTTGCCCGTTGCCAGCAACCGCGGCGAGGCCTTTCGTGAGATCACCGCCGATGGCTTTGCCCTCGGCGGTTTCTGTTGGCGCCAGCAGGTGCCGGACGCCACGCGCCCGCTGGTGATCATCAATGCCGCCACGTCGGTGCGCTGCAGCTACTACGCGCGTTTTGCCCAGTACCTGTTCGGCCATGGCCTGGATGTCATCACCTATGACTATCGTGGCATCGGTGAGTCGCGTCCGGCGTCCATGCGCCATTTCCAGGCGTCCTGGAGCGACTGGGGCGTGCTGGATTTCGAAGCCATCCTGCAACGTGCCCAGCGCGAGTTCCGCGGCCAGCCCATCGATGTGGTCGGCCACAGTTTTGGCGGTTGCGCGGCGGGGCTGGCGCCTTCGGCGGGGCAATTGCGCCGGCTGGTCACAGTGGGCGCGCAGTTTGCCTACTGGCGCGACTATGCCGCCGACAGCCGCTGGCAACTGTTCGGCAAATGGCACGTGCTGATGCCGTTGCTGACCCGCGTGTTCGGTTACTTTCCCGGCAAGCGCCTGGGCTGGCTGGAAGACACCCCGGCCGGGGTGGTGCGCGACTGGAGTACGCGCACGGCGGCGTATGAGCAGCGCCCCAGTGGCCGGGCGCTGGGTGAATTGCCCTTCGCCCGGGTCAGGGCGCAAACCCTGGCCATCAGCCTGAGTGACGACCCGTTTGGCACGGTGGCGGCGATCGAGCGCTTACTGGCGTACTTCGAGGCCAGTGAGCGCAGCCATCTGCGCATCGCCCCGGGGGATATCGATGAAAGCCGGATCGGTCATTTCGCCTTTTTCCACAGCCGCTTCCAGGACCGGCTGTGGCCAATTGCCCTGCACTGGTTGCAGCACGGGCAACTGGCCGAAGGCACGCCAGGGCGCTTGATCAGCCCAGGCGCTTGAGCGGCTGGGCGGCGAACTTGACGCCGGCCAGGCCATGCTCGATCAACGCGCGAATGTTGCTGTGGTCGCTGCCTTGCGGGGTGGCCAGCACCGAGCGGTAGTGCTCGCCAAACGCCAGCAGGGCTTCGTCATCGCTCAGGCCCTCAAGCAGGGCCAGGCCCAAGGTCTTGCACGAACCTTCGTTTTGCCCGGCTGCGTTGTCGACGCCGCCGTTGTTGAAGGCTTGTGGCTGGTAGCTGTAGTTGGCGGCGATGAAGGCCAGGGTGTCGGCGAAGGCATGTTCGCCGGATTTCAGGCTGGCGCGCAGGGTACTCAGGTCAGTCATTGGGTTTTCCTTTGGCGAACGCCGCTTGTTGTTCGGCGCTGGCTTCTTGCTGGTAAAGGGATTTCCATTCGGCGTAAGGCATGCCGTAGACCACTTCGCGGGCCTCATCCATGCTCAGCTCGATCTGCTTTTCGTCGGCGGCGGCCTTGTACCATTTGGACAGGCAGTTGCGGCAGAAGCCGGCGAGGTTCATCAGGTCGATGTTCTGCACGTCCTTGCGGCTGTCCAGGTGGGCAACCAGGCGGCGGAAGGCGGCGGCTTCAAGTTCGAGTTTCTGTTGATCGTTCATGGACGTTCTCGTGACAGCGGTAGTTCAGTCTACCGCGATGCGGTTTTTCAGGTGGCGGCCACCGTTGATGACCAGGTTGCTGCCGGTGCTGTACTGGCTGTCGAGCAGAAAACGCACGGCATCGATCAGCGGCTGGGCGCCGGGCTCGAATTCCAGCAGGGCCTTTTTCAGGGTCTGCTGGCGGTAGGCCTCGTCGCTGTTTTCCTTGAGGATCAGCAAGCCCGGGAGGATCGCGTTGACGCGAATGCTCGGCGCGTACTTGGCAGCGAACGACAGCACCATGTTCTGCAGCGCGGCCTTGGTGGCGGCATAGCCGATATGGCTGCCGCTGCCGCGCGAGGAGGTCTCGTCGCAGATATGGATGATGTCGGCTTTGTCGACTTTGGCCAGTTGCGCGCCGAGGGCCAGGTTCAGGTGGTAGGGCGCCTCGACGTGCAGCTTGAACATGGTGTTGAGGTTGGCCAGGTCATCGTCGAGCCACAACGAGGCGTTGTGCACGATCGCCCGCAAGCCGTCGTAATCGCTTTGCAGGTGCTCGATCAGGGCCAGGCGGTCGGCTTCCTGGCACAGGTCGGCCTGGAACTGGATGATGTTCGGGTGCGCGGCCTCGGGGCTTTTGCTGCGGCTGGCGCTGACCACGGTATGGCCGGCCTGCGCCAGGTTCAGGGCCAGCGCCAGCCCGACTCGCTGGCTGGCTCCGGTGACAAGAATTGGGCTGTTCATGGTGGGGGCGGTCAACTTTTACTGGTTCGCTTGGATAACCCCCAGCATACCCGAACTAAGCGGGATTGCGCGCGCCCTGCGGCCCCGGGCGGGCGGGGCTGGCGTTCAGCCAGTTGGCCAGCAGGCGGGTCGACAATGGAATAAAGAAATACACCATCAACGGCGTCAGCCCCAGGGTACTGAGAAGGATGCGCGGCACCAGCTCCAGCGCGCCCAGCCAGTGGCCGAAGATCAGGTTGAACAGCAGTGACACCGGAAAGAACGCCAGCCAGATCGCCACCGCCTGCTTCCAGCGCGGCGGGCGCTGCACCGGGTTATTGCCGAACCAGCCTTCCAGGCCGCTGACCCGCTGTTCCGATGGCTCGGCGAACAGGCCATTGCCACGGGCCAGCCAGGCCTTGCGCGAGGCCGAATGCTCCCAGGCATGCATGGTCTGCTCGTTGGCAAAGCGGAAGATAATCTGGAATTCGTCGCCTTGCGGCGGCGGCGCGAGCACGCCCGAGCCCAGGTAGCCGGGAAAGTCGGTGGCCAGCTGTTCGCCTTCGTGCAGCCAGGCCATCAGGTCCTGGTAGCGACCATCGGCGACGCGGCGGGTAACCATCAGGGTTACGGGTGGGGTAGACATGGTATATCTCCTGGCAACTGGGCGTGGCGGGTAGGCCTGCCCCTTGAACGCCGCCCGGGGTGCTGGGCGGTATTCGCTTCTGTGCAAGAATCGATGCAAGAATCGGGCGCGGATTATTCCTTAAATAAGCTGACTCGTCAGTGCTGGTACTCGCCCACCTGTTAGAAATGCCAATGGTGGTGCTGGTGATTGGCGGAGTAGAATGACAATTGGCCCATAAACCCGCGGTTTCCCGGCAATGATCGAACCAGACCAGCCTTCATTGAATTCCCGTGAGTTTGACCACGAAGAACTGTTCCCGATCCGCGAAGTATCCCGCCTGACCGGTATCAATCCGGTCACCCTGCGTGCCTGGGAGCGCCGTTATGGGCTGATTCAGCCCACGCGCACCGAAAGTGGGCACCGTTTGTACTCGCAAGCGGACATCGACGAGGTACGTAGCATCCTCGGCTGGATCGAGCGCGGGGTTGCCGTCAGCAAGGTCGGGCGCATTTTGGCCAAAAGCCAGAATCTGAAGAGCGAAAGCCAGTCACCGCGTAGCGACGAATCCCAGGCCGATTTCAACCAATGGCAAACCCAGCTGCGCCAGGCCGTGAGGGCTTTCG
This sequence comes from Pseudomonas sp. NPDC087612, assembly GCF_044743505.1. Taxonomy (NCBI): domain Bacteria; kingdom Pseudomonadati; phylum Pseudomonadota; class Gammaproteobacteria; order Pseudomonadales; family Pseudomonadaceae; genus Pseudomonas; species Pseudomonas sp. NPDC087612. The sequence goes on along the minus strand of NZ_JBIUWO010000005.1, from coordinate 285,312 downwards.
ACGAGCGCCGCCTGGAGCGGGTATACGGCCAGGTGTTCAGTAGTTATCCACAGCTGGTGGTGTTCCAGGACATCCTTATGCCGGTCTGGCAGGAGCTGCGCAGTACCCACGAAGCTTTCGGCCAGGCCAGTGAATGGCTGTTTCTCGACAGCTTCCTGCGCGGGCGGGCGTTGCAACGTTTGCAGCTGGCGCGTGAGCAGCAGGAAGTGCGTGTGGTGCTGGCGGCGATCCCCGGCCAGTGCCGGGAACTTGAGTTGCTGGTGGCGGCGCTGTTGCTCGGCACCAGCGAAATCGCCATCAGCGTGCTCGGCCTCGGTCAGCCGCTGGAAGAGCTTGGCCTGGTCTGCGAGCGCATGACCCCGCATGCCCTGGTGCTGTTTTCCAATCATCCGCCGGCCAGTGATTTACCCAAGCGCCTGGCGCGCCTGGCGCTGGCACTGGAGTGTCCGTTGTTGCTGGCGGGAGAGGCGGCGGACCTGGCTCAGGACAGCCTGATCGGCTCGCAAGTCGCGTGTTTGGGCAGCGAAGGACGCTTGATGCGCCGGCGGCTGCAGCAGTACCTGGCCGGTCACCTGGATTCTTGAGGGTGCAACTCCGGATGGGCGCGCCGGTGTGCCTGGAGAATGTATTCGCGTAGCCGCTCGATTTCAGCCGGCAAGCTCTGGCCCAGGTTATAGGCGGCCAGGCGTTCGCCGGTGCGCCGCTGCAGGGTGCCGTGCAAGGCAATCGGGGCATCGCCGTCGGGGCTGAACCAGAGGTCAAAGTGTTTTGGTGGTTCGGGCAGCTCGCGCACTTCCAGCAACACACCCTTGAACGAGATTTCCCGCACCCACAAGCCGGTACTCAGGCCCAGCTCGTCTTCCAGTGCCACCGGTTGCTCCAGGGTCAGGCGCCAGGGGCGAACCACGGCGCCTTCTTCATAGATGTTCGGTGCACCCAGTTGCAGGTGCAGGGCATGGAACTCGTCTTCAACCAACTGCAGCGGAAAGGTCATCTGCTGGTTGTTGAACTGGGCCTGCAGGGTTACCTGCTCGTCGGCGATCAGTCGGGTCAGCAGGTTTTTGATTGCGCTGCCGCCATTGACCATCAGGCGCGACGCCGGTTCAGCCGGGATGGGCTGGGCCGCGTGCTGCATGGAGCGGATGAAGTCCAGCTCATCCTGGGTCAGAAGGGCATCTGCTTGCATGGTCGAACTCGAAGTTACAATCGTGAATGCGTTTCTTCACCGTCATGGACAACCAAACGGCGTGTTTGTTAAGACCGTTGGTCGGCTTCCAGCGCCGCGATGCGCGCGCGGGCGTCGGCCAGTTGGCGCTCAAGCTCGACTACCCGCTGTTCGGCTTCGACCTGGCGGCTGACATCCTTCTGGATGCCGATGAAATACTTGCGCTTGTCAGCCTCATTGAGCACCGGGGTAATCGACAGTTCATTCCAGAACGCGCTGCCGTCCTTGCGGTAGTTGCGCAAGATTTCCCGGCTTGGCAGGCCATCCTTGATCGCCTGGCGGATCAATACCCGGGCGCCCTGGTCGCGATCGTCGTTCTGCAGGAAGCGGCAGTCGCGATAGAGGATGTCGTTGGCGTCATAGCCGGTCAGGCGCTCGAAGGCCGGGTTGACGTAGATCAGGATGGTGTCGTCGTCGCCTTCCTGTTCGGCCACCACGATCCCGTCGTTAGAGGCGTCAATCATGCGCTGCAGCAGTGTGGCATTGATCATCTTGTTAGGTCCGCAAGGGCTGTAGATCGGGCATGCTGGCTGATTCTAGTGGATTGGCCGTCGCTGTACAGCGGCAGATTAAGGCCTTTTGCCAGTGCCTGATGCTAGTATCCTACGTTTTTACTCAGTTTCGGAAACCTCTATGAACGTCGTGATCCTTTCCGGTTCGGTCTATGGCACCGCCGAAGAAGTCGCTCGGCATGCCGAGAAGTTGCTCAAACAAGCGGGTTTCGAGGCCTGGCACGCCCACCGGGCTACCCTGCAGGACATCCAGGGCTTTGCCCCGCAGGTATTTCTGGCCGTGACCTCGACCACCGGCATGGGCGAGCTGCCGGACAACCTCATGCCGCTGTTCAGTACCATTCGCGATGCGCTGCCGGCCGAGTGGCGCGGCCTCAAGGGCGCGGTGATCGGCCTGGGCGATTCCAGCTATGGCGATACCTTCTGCGGTGGCGGCGAGCAACTGCGCGAGCTGTTCGCCGAGATGGGCCTGGTAGAGGTTCAGCCGATGCTGCGCCTGGATGCCAGCGAAACCGTTACCCCGGAAACCGACGCCGAGCCGTGGCTTGCCGAGCTGGCCAACAAGCTGCGCGGCTGATCATTACGGCTGTGGCTGCTCGCGCAGCAGCTGCAGCCAGGCCTGGGCGGCGCGCGACAGGTAGGCGCCCTGGCGCCAGATGAAGGCGATGTCCCAGCGCAGGTCGGTCGGCGCGCTGAGGGCCAGGCGCACTACCCCCGGTCGTTCCAGGCCGCGGGCCACCACACTGGGCAACAGCACCACCCCCTGGCCGGCCGCCACCAGCGCGGCGAGAAAGTCGGCCTGGCCGCTACGGCCACCCTCCCTGGGGGTGAAGCCCAATTGCTGGCAAGCGCCGAGCAATCGGTCATTGAGCACGAAGCTGCGCTGATAAAGCAGGAACGGCGTGTCGGCCAGTTGCGCCAGGCTGACCTGGCCGGCAGAGGCTAAAGGGTGCTCGGTGGGCAGCAGGGCATCGAGGGGCTCGTTGCAAAATGGCTGGTAGGCAAAGGCCGGGTCGCTGGGGGTGAGGCTGCCGCCCAGTTCCAGTTCACCGCTCAGTACGGCCTGCTCGACGCTGCGACTGCCGCCTTCGAACAGTTGAATGCTGATGTTCGGGTAGCGCCGCCGGTATTCGGCGAACAACCGTGCGAACAGCGCATCACTGCCCAGCAGTGGCAAGCCCAGGCGCAGTTCGCCGCGGGCCAGCTGGCTCAGGTCATCGAGCTCGCTGAGCAGCTCCTGGCGCAGGCGCAGCATGGCCTCGCCGCGTTCAAGCACGATCTTGCCGGCAGCGGTCAGGTGCAACTGCGAGCCCTGGCGCTCCAGCAGCGGCACGCCCAGGTCCTGCTCCAGTTGCGCAACCTGCTTGCTCACCGCCGACTGGCTGATGTGCAGGGTTTGCCCGGCCTGGGTAAAGCCGCCACGGTGCACCACTTCAAGAAAACTGCGTAGCTGTTTGAATTCCATAGCCTGAATTCCAATCTGGAATAGCTGGCAGTCTAACAATTCGCTTTTGGCGTGGGGAGCAGGCTTTTAAAATACGGGCCTGAGAGGACCCCCGCGATGAAGCCCCCTGCGTTAAACCGATTTGTCCGCCTGCTCGCCGAGCTTGCGGTGTTGCTTGCTCTTTATAAGGTCGGTGGCCTGCTGGCCGCCTGGTTGGCCTGGCCGATTCCCGGCGGGGTCATGGGCCTTGCGCTGTTGCTGCTGCTGTTTGCTTTGGGTGTGCTCAAGCCGGCCATGTTGCAGCTCGGTGCCGGGTTGTTGATGGCCGAGATGCTGCTGTTCTTTATTCCGGCGCTGATGAGCCTGCTCGATTACGGCAGCCTGCTGCGCGATGAGGGCTGGCGGATTTTGCTGGTGATCGGCGTGAGTACCCTGTTGGTGATGGTGGTGACGGCGGTGACGGTGGAGTGGATCTGCCGCTGGAGGTTGCGCCATGACGCTTGAGCCGATGCCGCTGTTCTGGCTGGCCCTGACCCTGCTGGCCTATCTTGGCAGCCGCTGGTTGTACCGGCGCACCGGGCGTTACCTGCTGTCACCGTTGATCCTGGTGCCGGCCGTGCTGCTGGCGATCGCCGTGCCGCTGCACACCGCCTATGCCGAGTACGCGCGCAACACTCACTGGCTGATGTCGGTGCTGGGCCCGGTCACGGTGGCCTTTGCCGTACCGATCTGGCAACAGCGCGCCTTGCTCGCCCGCCACTGGCCGGCCCTGACCCTCGGCATGCTGATCGGCAGTGCGGCCTCGATTGGCAGTTCCTGGGGCCTGGCGCAGCTGTTGGCACTGGACAGCTCGGTGAGCCTGTCGCTGGTGCCGCGCTCGATCACCACGCCCTTTGCCATGCCGCTGGCCAAAGACCTGGGCGGCGTGCCGGAGCTGACCGCGGTGTTCGTGATGTTCACCGGAGTGCTCGGGGCGATGTTTGGTGGCGTGCTGCTCAAGTACCTGCCGCTGCGCACGCCGTTGGCCCGTGGCGCGCTGTTCGGCGTCGGCGCCCATGGGGCGGGTGTCAGCCGCGCACATGAAGTGGGCGGTGAAGAGGGTTCGGTGGCCGGCCTGGTGATGGTTCTCACCGGCCTGCTCAATCTGTTTGCCGCGCCGTTGCTGACCTTGCTGCTGTGATTCACCTCGCTATTTTGCGCCCTGACTCCCAAGGTCAATAAGCTGGCTGCCAACGCAACTCTCGGCCAGGGCCTGCCTGACTAGACTGACGATCAATAGAGCACACGTATGTGCCGAGGTGATTGCAATGATCGCAGCCGATGCCTTGCCCAACACGACTACCTGTAACTTACCGGGACCACTGTGATGCCTTTGGCCGAGATTCCATTGTGCGTCTGGCGGACCCGGGGCCTGAATTTCTCGTTCCGTGGCCAGACCATTCGTTACTGGAGCGCAGGGCAGGGCGAACCGCTACTGCTCATTCATGGCTTTCCCACCGCCAGTTGGGACTGGCACTACCTGTGGGCGCCGTTGGCCCAGCGTTTCCGGGTGATTGCCTGTGACATGCTCGGCTTTGGCGATTCGGCCAAACCGCTGCATCATGACTACAGCCTGCTGGAACAGGCCGACCTGCAACAGGCGCTGCTGGCGCACCTGCAGGTCGAGCAGCCGGTGCATGTGCTCGGCCATGACTATGGCGGCAGCGTCGCTCAGGAGTTGCTCGCCCGCCACCATGAGGGCCGGGTGCAGATCGCCAGTTGCGTGTTCCTCAATGGCGGTCTGTTCCCCGAGCGTCATCGGCCGCTGATGATCCAGAAGCTGCTGCTCAGCCGCCTGGGCTGGCTGGTCGGGCGCTCGTTCGGGCGCGATGACCTGGTGCGCCACGTTACCCAGATCTACGGCCCCTGCACCCATCCCAGCGAGAGTGCGCTGGACGATTACTGGAGCCTGATTGCTTCCAACCGTGGCACGCGCATCCTGCACAAGCTCATTGCCTACCTGCCCGAGCGGGTCGCCCACCGCGAGCGCTGGGTTGGCGCGATGCAAGCCGAAGGGGTGCCGCTGCGGCTGATCAACGGCGCGGTCGATCCGGTGTCCGGGGCGCATATGCTCGAGCGTTACCAGGAGCTGGTGCCCAATGCCGATACGGTGATGCTCCAGGGCATCGGTCATTACCCCCATACCGAAGCACCGGTACAGGTGCTGCGCCATTACCTGGCGTTTCGTGAACAACCCTTGGTGAGTGTGCCGCAGAAAGTCGCCTGGTCCTGAGCGACCCGGCGTGCGCAATCATCGCCTGGCCTTATCGCCTGCCATTCAGCGCCTGCCCGCTTGATTGTGTGCCAGCCGCGGCTGGTCGACACTCGGGCATCCCTCCCTTGTTCTGCTGGAGAACTGAGCATGACGATTCGCTTGGACGATAAAGTGGTGATTGTGACCGGCGCTGGCGGTGGCCTGGGTCGCGCCCATGCCCTGCTGTTTGCCCGCCATGGCGCGCGAGTGGTGGTCAACGACCTGGGCGGTTCGACCCACGGCGAAGGCGCCAGCGCTTCGGCTGCCGATCGGGTAGTGGCGCAGATTCGCGAAGCGGGCGGTACGGCCGTGGCCAACCATGATTCGGTCACCGACGGCCAGCGCATTGTCGAGCAGGCCCTGGATAGCTTCGGCCGCGTCGATATCGTGATAAACAATGCCGGCATCCTGCGCGACAAGACCTTCCACAAGATGGACGACAGCGACTGGGAGCAGGTCTACCAGGTACACCTCGAAGGGGCCTACAAAGTCACCCGCGCCGCCTGGCCGCACTTGCGCGAGCAGAACTGGGGGCGGGTGATCTTCACCGCCTCGACCTCGGGCATCTATGGCAACTTCGGCCAGGCCAACTATGGCGCGGCCAAGCTCGGCCTGTATGGCCTGACCCGCACCCTGGCCATCGAAGGGCGCAAGCACGGCGTCCTGGTCAACGCCATCGCCCCCACGGGTGGCACGCGCATGACCGAAGGGCTGATTCCGCCACAGGTGTTCGAACAACTCAAGCCGGAGCTGGTCAGCCCGCTGGTGGTGTACCTGGGCAGTGACGCCTGCCAGGACAGCGGCGGCTTGTATGAAGTTGGCGGCGGCTGGGTTGGCAAGGTGCGCTGGGAGCGTAGCCTGGGTGTTGGCTTCGACCCGCGCGAGGGCTTTTCGCCTGAAGACATCGCCGCCAACTGGCAGCAGATCGGCAGCTTTGACAACGCCGTACATCCCAAGGACAGCCTCGAAGCCCTGCAACAGATGATGGCCAACCTGCAGAAGTATCCACAGGGCTGAACCTGGCCCAAGGTTGTGGTCGCCGGCTGAAGTTGCCTATGCTGGACGGCCACCTTGGTTGCAGGAGCACAGAGGATGTACGAATCCAGAACGGACGCTGTCATCTCTACCCGACAGTTCGGCTATCGCCTGATGTGGCACGGGATCGCAGCCTGCCTGTTGCTGATCGGCTCGATCCTGTTTGGCGTGGTTGGCCATCTGTACTTCGAGCCGCAAGTGCCCTGGCACGATGCCGTGTTCAACGCCACCTTGCTGCTGGGCGGGGTAGGGCCGGTGATCCTTCCCGAGTCTATTGGCGGCAAGCTGTTTTTTGCAGGTTACGGCCTGTATGTCGGCCTGGTGTTCGTCGCCAGCATCGGCCTGATCCTGGCGCCCATCGCTCACCGATTGTTGCACCGATTCCACTTTGATGACGCCGACGACGACTGAGTTGCAGGCATAAAAAAGGCCGCTGCAGTGCAGCGGCCAAGTAAGACGCAGATCAAGGAGCTTCAAAATCAACGTCGGTGAACCTGGAGAAGACGCCATCAGGCGGGGTGTGCACGCCGGTTGATGGAATGGGCTGACGCTTTGATTTGGCGTCTGCACCGTCTTGGTGTAACCAGAATAGGCGCCTGTCAGAATCGGAAAAATAGGTATTTCTGACATTCACTGTTACAACTTAGGTAACAGTCAGCCCCCAAGACAGTAACCCGCTGTTTCACGAAAGTCAGTAAGCGAGTGTAAGCAACTGTGCACACTGTCCTTTTATTCTTATATGGAAATGGGCTGTTGCTTTAGTTAGCTGTAGGGCGATTCATTGGGTTTGAAAAAACGGGAGCCTGGGCACTTTCCAGAGATAGCAACCGGGACGGGTTTCGCTGAAATTTCCCTGAAGGTGGGCAAGTCAATTAGTCGCTTTATGACTATCAACCACCAACGGACATCAGCATATGGAATCGACCCGTTCGCTTGACACACCCGCGTTGAGCTACGACGACAGTACTCTGGAGACACTGCTGCTGGAAATGACCAGTAGCACTTTTGAAATCCAGCGCCAGCTTGAGTCGGTGGCAACGCTGCAGGATGCGGCGCTGATCAGTTTCTGGGAGAGGGCACGCAAGCCGGGTACAAAGCCGCTGAGCCTGTTTGTGCACCTGACGAAATTGTTTTTTTTCGATCTGCGTTACTTTGCTTTGCGCCATCCCTGGCAGCAGCCGGAAATGGCAGCGCTGGAGGAGCAGATTTTCGATCCCGATGAGCACGTTCGCATGCTGACCCTCGATATTCAGGGACAGACGGCGATGTTGCCGTTGGCGTTTGTCATCAGCGAGTCGTTCGACCCGTCATCCACCAGCAAACTCTGGTTTTACAGCCTGCAGGAGGGGTTGCAAGCGCAGGGGGATGCGCGGCGATTCATCGACAGAATGACGCTGCGCCTGTGCGCACCGGCTGCCAAGGATCCCTTGGTGCAGCCGTTGCCGCACGGAATAAAACAACTACTTGCGCAAGGCCACACGCCGCTATTGAGCCTGGTATCGCTGAGCGAGAGTCCGTTTCGACAACAGGTAGACGATGTCCGCCAAGCCCTGCGCGGGGTTCCTGCCCACGATCTGCTGCAACAACGTCTCGCAACCAGGCTCAGGCAGCACCGCCACGCACAATTGCCTGAATGGTTACGTGTTCTTGAGGGTGAACAACGTACCGCCTTCGAGTTGCGCGAAGGCGCTGTTGCTTTGTGCCAGCAACGGGTCGATGAACACCTGCAAGGTAGGGCCAGCGTTGAGGACTATGCCGCTGCGCAGATCGCCGCTTACCTGTTGCAGGCCTTGGGTGTCGAGACAGATGCCGGGCTACTGCGCGTTCGAGTCAGGCATGCACTGGACGTCGAGGGTGAAACGATACAGGGTGAGCGCGAGATGACGCTGGTGCAGTGGGTGTTGTCCGGTGGTTACCCCGGCAGTGAGTTTCAGGCCCACGTCATCGATGACACGTTGGCGGCGCGGCTGACACCGGATGTCATTCAACGAATGATTGATGAACTTGAGGTGCGCCAGAGTTATCCGCAAGCGCTGCAGTCTTCCTACCTTGAAGGCTCTGGCCCTCAACTGATGAGCGACGTGGTCAATGCACGGTTGGCCTTGAGCGCCCTGGCCGCGCGCTACCAAGGGTTCGACCGGGAGGCTTGCGACGCTCTGGAAGCTGCTCGCAACCATACCGGCGCCCTGGCTGCGCTTGGGATCGACGCGGGTGCGGTGATCCTTGAGCCCTTGCAGTTGGCGTTCAAGGATATGCTCTACCTGAGTTTTGGCTCGCAGGACACTCATCGTTTCCTGCTCTATGCCCCTGGCGCGCCGGAGGCGGATCTGCGGGTGTTCAGCAATGTGGGGCAGCTCAGCCTGGAAATTGCCCGGTGGGCCCTGACCGACCAGGGGCAAACCTATCTGCTTGGCCAAGTGCCGGTCAACGCCAGGATGAGCTTCAGTCGGTTACTCAAGCAGACGCAAAAATTGCCGGGCACCTGGTCCCGACAAACAGTGGCACTGGAGCGCTGGCCCGATGCGAGCTGGCCGAGGGTGTTGTCGCACGTTGCTTTCAGGAAGGTCTCGGCGTTACTTGACCAACAGCAATTGGCCACGCCTCAGTGGTTCATCGATGCATCCCGAGTTCAACGCCAGCAACTGAGCCATGTTGATGCTCAACTGGGTGCGATCCAGGACGCCTACCAACAGCTCAACACTATCGAGCCCTTTGCCAAATACGCCCATCGCCAGGTGCAGGACTGGATCAAGAAGCTTCTACCTGCGTCTGATATAGACCCTGATACCGTACTGGTGGAGCTTGAGGACGGTGACATAAAGACGCTCACCCGCACGGTCATTGAAGGTTACGACAGCAGTTTCAACTTCGTCGACTTTGCCAGAATCACCTCCACCATCGGCCAGGACCTGTCGCGACTCGATCGTCTCTCTGTCGATGGCTACATTCGATCTGCCAGGCTGGGTGAGCGCTACATCCAGATGATTCGCCGGCGCCTGCTCGACCCCGTTGAGCCACAGTACAAGCGCCGTCGCCTGCTTCACCGCGAGCTGCTGCGTTTGCAGATCCGCCGCGCCTGGCTGAGTGAAAGCATGGCGGGGCGCCTGACGTCCGAGCAGAGCGGGTGGCTGGGCATTGCTGTCGACAAGCTGGTTGATCTGGAGCCTGCGGTCGTTGGCGGTGAGCGGACCTCTGGCAAGAACGGTCTGTTCCAGCTGGCCCTGAGGGGCCGAAGGGTCGAGGGTGTGTACCTGTTCAGGAACGTATCGCAAAGTGTTGTCGAAGATCTTGTCTACACCCCCGATGCGCCGGATGACCTGATCTTCCGTACGCCGCAAGCGTTGGCGCTTCAATGGGAAGCGCTGCAGGACTATTTCTACCTGCGCGTGAGCATCGATGATCAGCCGGCCATCGGCAGCCTGATCGACAGTGTTGAACGAGCAGCTGATGGTCAGGCAATGGTCCTCGAGGCGATCAGCGACTATAAGCGCGTGACCGATCTTGCCCATGAATTCGACGTGATGGTCGAGCGGATCATTGCCGATGTGGACGCCGACACCACCAGTGTGGCCAAACGAATCTGGGGCATCCTCTTCGAGGTCGCCATCGGCGTTGCGGCGATTCTTTCGATTCCCTTTCCGCCAGCCACCCTGGCGCTGAACGTGGTGCTGACCCTGCGCTCGTTCGTGCAAGGGGCGCTGGCCTACGAGGATGGCGATCGGGCTTCAGCTTTGAAGTGGTTTGTTGTCACGGCTGTGGGGGTCGTGTCGATTTCCGGCGTAGCAGGGCGCTTCGCCAGAACGTTATCGAAGCTGTCCAAGGGCCCCGGCTCGCCGACCACCGAGCTGCTGAAAAAGCTGGTCGCCGACTTTGGCAAGGCGGGTTCGGAAACAGTCTCCAGCGTCGGTGAGGCGTTGGACGATGAACTCACCTTGTTCCTCAAACACCTGGAGCGAACGGTTCCTGCCTGACGAGATGGGCTCAGGCCTCATACCCCATGCGCCAACTGATGGTCCTGGCGGTGGCCAGCAGTTGTTGCGCAGCGGGGCCCTGTTCATCCGCGTGGAAAATCGAGGTCGGGCCGACCACGGTCAGCACTGCGGCAATCTTGCCCACGGCGTTGAACACAGGAGCAGAAAGCGCATCGACTCCGGGCATCAGCAGGCCATGCACATGATGCAGGCCGCGTTGGCGGATGGTCGCAAACAATGCCTGGTATTCGTCGGCACTGTGACCTGATGCGGCCAGCTCTTGCTCGCGCAGCTCGATGGTTTCACGTTCTGGCAGGTAAGCGCCGAACACCAGGCCAGTGGAGGACGTCAGCAAGGGCAGCACCGAACCGATCTGGGTGACCACGGTAACCGCGCGCACCGCCGGCTCGATGTTGACCACAGTGGCGCCCTGGTTGCCCCACACGGCGATGAAGCAGCTTTCGTTGAGCTCGTCGCGCAGTTGCGACAGCGGCAGCGCCGCCTCTTTCAATACGTCCATCCCGCCCAGTGCCGCCAGGCCCACGCGCAGGGCTTCGCGGCCGAGGCCGTAATGGTTGGTGGCCGGGTTCTGCTCGGCAAAACCGCTGGCGATCAAGGCCTGCAGGTAGCGGTGGACCTTGCTCGCCGGCATGTCGACGTGCTCGGCCAGGCGCGACAGCGAGGTGGACGGCGATAACTGGGCCAGGGCCTTGAGGATGTCGGTGCCGACCTCGGCCGAGCGGACCTTCTGTTTGCCGGAGCTGTCGGCGGGGGAGCTGGCTTTGGCCATGGAGAAGTCGATCCGGGGAGTTAGATGGGCGTCTTTATAGCTTGACGGTCTTCACCAATCAAATTACGTTATGCGTAATGTAATTACGATAAAAATAACGCAGAAGCGCTGCCATTCCTTCAAGGCCCGCAGCCAACTGCCATTGACCGGCCTGCACTGGGCCCGGAGGCTCGATGAACCTCGATAACACCCCCGTCCTTGGCTACCAGAGCGGTTTCGGCAACGAATTCGCCAGCGAAGCCTTGCCTGGCGCGCTGCCGGTCGGACAGAACTCGCCGCAAAAAGCCCCGTATGGCCTGTATGCCGAACTGTTTTCCGGCACTGCCTTCACCATGGCCCGCAACGAACAGCGCCGCACCTGGCTGTACCGCATTCGCCCTTCGGCCCTGCACCCGCGCTTCGAGCGCCTGCAGCGTCAACTGGCCGGTGGCCCGCTGGGCCCGGTGACGCCCAACCGCCTGCGCTGGAGCCCGCAACCGATGCCGAGCGAGGCCACCGACTTCATCGACGGCTGGGTGGCCATGGCGGCCAACTCGGCAGGCGAGAAACCCGCCGGCATCAGCATCTATACCTACTGCGCCAATCGCTCCATGGAGCGGGTGTTCTTCAACGCTGATGGCGAACTGCTGCTGGTGCCCGAGCAAGGTCGCCTGCGCATCGTCACCGAGCTGGGCGTGCTGGAAGTCGAGCCGCTGGAGATCGCCGTGTTGCCCCGTGGCCTGAAGTTTCGCGTCGAACTGCTCGACGGCAAGGCCCGTGGTTATCTGGCCGAGAACCACGGTGCGCCGCTGCGCATCCCGGACCTGGGGCCGATTGGCAGCAATGGCCTGGCCAACCCGCGCGATTTCCTCGCGCCGGTGGCCCATTACGAAGAAACCGACGCCCCGGTGCAGCTGGTGCAGAAGTTCCTCGGCGAACTGTGGGGCTGCCAGCTCAATCATTCGCCCCTGGACGTAGTCGCCTGGCACGGCAACAACGTGCCGTACAAATATGACCTGCGCCGCTTCAACACCATCGGCACGGTCAGCTTCGACCACCCGGACCCTTCGATCTTCACCGTGCTGACCTCGCCGACCAGCGTACCGGGCATGGCCAACCTCGACTTCGTGATCTTCCCGCCGCGCTGGATGGTGGCCGAGAACACCTTCCGTCCACCGTGGTTCCATCGCAACCTGATGAACGAGTTCATGGGCCTGATCAAGGGCGAGTACGACGCCAAGGCCGAAGGCTTCCTGCCCGGCGGTGCCTCGCTGCACAGCTGCATGAGCGCCCACGGCCCGGATGCCGAGACCTGCAGCAAGGCTATCGCTGTAGAGCTGGCACCGAACAAGATCGACAACACCATGGCCTTCATGTTCGAGACCAGCCAGGTGCTGCGCCCGAGCCGTCATGCGCTCGAATGCCCGCAATTGCAGGCCGACTACGATAGTTGCTGGGCCTCGTTGCCGAGCACCTTTACCCCGAATCGGAGATAACCCATGAATCAGTCCGCCCTTGCCCGCAGTTGGGTAGAACACGCCAACGGCCACGGCGACTTCCCGCTGCAGAACCTGCCGCTGGGCATCTTCAGCCGCAAGGACCAGGCGCCGCGCTGTGGCGTGGCCATCGGTGATGCCATCCTCGACCTCGAAGCAGCGCTGGCCGCCGGCCTGTTCGACGGCCAGGCCCGCGCCGCAGTCGAGGCCACCCGTGGTGGTGCGCTGAACGCTTTCTTCGCCCTTGGTCGTGGCGCCCGGGTGGCCCTGCGCGAGCGCCTGCTGCAACTGCTCGGCGAGCACAGCGAGCACCAGGCCGCGCTCAAGCCGCTGCTGTATGCGGCCAGCGAGTGCCAGCTGCACCTGCCGGCGCGCATCGGCGATTACACCGACTTCTATGTCGGCATCGAGCACGCCAAGAACGTTGGCAAGCTGTTCCGCCCCGACAACCCGCTGCTGCCCAACTATAAATATGTGCCGATCGGTTACCACGGCCGCGCCTCGACCATTCGCCCCTCGGGCACCGACGTGCGCCGGCCAAAAGGCCAGACCCTGCCTGCTGGCCAGAGCGAACCAAGCTTCGGCCCGTGCGCGCGGCTGGACTACGAGCTGGAACTGGGTATCTGGATCGGCCAGGGCAACGACATGGGCGATTCGATTCCGGTGGCCGAAGCCGCCGAGCACATCGCCGGTTTCTGCCTGCTCAACGACTGGTCGGCGCGTGACATCCAGGCCTGGGAATACCAGCCGCTGGGGCCGTTCCTGTCCAAGAGCTTCATCTCCACCGTTTCGCCGTGGGTAGTCACTGCCGAAGCCCTGGAGCCGTTCCGCTGCGCCCAGCCGGCGCGCCCGGAAGGTGATCCGCAGCCGCTGTCGTACCTGCTGGACAAACGCGACCAGGCCAATGGCGCTTTTGATATCGAGCTGGAGGTGCTGCTGCTGACCGAGCGCATGCGCGAGCAGAACCTGCCAGCCCATCGCCTGACCCTGAGCAACACCTTGAGCATGTACTGGACCGTGGCGCAGATGGTTGCTCACCACAGCGTCAACGGTTGCCAGTTGCAGCCGGGCGACCTGTTCGGCTCCGGCACCCTGTCCGGTGCCCAGCCTGGCCAGTTCGGCAGCCTGCTGGAAATCACCCAGGGCGGCAAGGAACCGGTCGAACTGGCCTCGGGCGAGGTGCGCAAGTTCCTTGAGGACGGCGACGAAATCATCCTGCGTGCCCGTTGCAAGCGCGACGGCGTGGCCTCGATCGGCTTCGGCGAGTGCCGCGGCAAGATCCTGCCGGCGCACTGAGAGGGCAGGGCCATGGAACTTTTTGGTTACTACCGCTCGACCTCATCCTACCGGGTGCGCATTGCCCTGGCGCTCAAGCAGCTGGAGGTCCAGCAGGTGCCGGTCAACCTGCTCAAGGGCGAACAGCGCGAAGCACAGTTCCTGGCCCTCAACCCGCAAGGGCGAGTGCCGGCGCTGAAGATCGACTCCGGTGAGCTGCTGGTGCAGTCGCCGGCGATCATCGAGTACCTGGAAGAAGTTTATCCACAACCCGCGCTGTTGCCCCAGGACCCGCTGCGCCGGGCCCAGGTGCGTGGCGTGGCGGCGCTGATCGGCTGCGACATCCACCCGTTGCACAACGTCAGCGTGCTCAATCAACTGCGCGGCCTGGGTCATGACGACGCCCAGGTCAACCAGTGGATCGGCCACTGGATCAGCCAGGGCCTTGCCGCGGTCGAGCAGTTGATCGGTGACCAGGGCTTCTGCTTTGGCGACGAGCCGGGGCTGGCCGATGTCTACCTTGTTCCGCAGTTGTACGCCGCCGAGCGCTTCAATACCGACCTCAGTGGCTTCCCGCGCATTCGCCGGGTCGCGGCCCTGGCCGAGGCACATTCGGCGTTTGCCCAGGCTCATCCGTCGAGGCAGCCCGACGCACCATAAATCATGCTGCTCAGCCCGGAGCAGAATGTCAGTGCACCGATTGCGACGCCGGCGGCAGATGGCTCAGGCGTTCCGTCAGGCGCAAGCGCTGGATTGGATCGTCGCTGAGCAGCAAGGCGTGCTCCAGGTCGAAGCGTTCGGCCTGGGGGCACTCCAGGTGCTGATACAGGGTGGCGCGGGCCATGTAGTCGGCGGCAGTGCCAGGGCCTAGCTGCAACACCCGTTCAGCGTCCTTCAGGGCTTCGAGATGATCGTCGTGGCTGGCGTGCAGCTGGCGCAGGTTGCGTGACAGGCGCTGGAGCATCTGCAGCGGGCTGGCGGTCAGCAGGTGGTCGGCGCTCAAGGCCAGTTGCGGGCCGAACTGGCGGCCCAGCAGCTCGCGGCAATCGGCCGGGTACAGGCGTCGGCCGCCACAGGGGTCGAGCAGGTGGTCGGCACCGGGCACGCGCAAGAGAAAGTGCCCGGGGAAGTTCACTCCCTCAAGAGGGATCGACAGGCCGCGGGCCAGTTCCAGGCTCAGCAGGGCCAAGGCCAGGGGCTGGCCGCGGCGGCGTTGCATGACTTTGTCGAGCAGCGCCGCCTGGGGCCGCAGCGGGTGGTATTCGTCCTGCTGGAAGCCCAGGGCGTTGAGGCGGCGTAACAACGGCTGGGCCAGTTCGCTGAGCGGCAGCATCGGCAGCCCGGCGCTGACTTCCTGCTGCAGGGCCTGAACCTCGGCCATGACGCGCGCAGGCACCACGCTGTCATCGTGCTCGGCAGCGATCCACAGCGCCGCCTCCAGCAAGGCGACCGGGTCACGTTCAAGGCAAGCCAGGCAGGCACTACGTGGGTTCATCACAACCTCCGCTCAAGCTTCTGTTGTAGCGCTGGCGCGGCCTTTCGTCCAGTGGTCCGAGTGTTGTCATCGGGGTGTAAAGCGCGACCTATACTGGGATCAGCACCTCATCGAGGAGCCTGCCGATGTTCGCTCTCATGCAAAGCACTCGCACGCAGTCGCTGCACCTGTGCATCGACCCGCCGACCGGCCTCAAAGCAGTGGTCGCCATTCATAGCGAACACCTGGGCCCGGCCATGGGAGGCTGTCGCTACCTGGCTTACCCGGACGACGACAGCGCCATGGTCGACGCCATTCGCCTGGCCCAGGGCATGAGCTACAAGGCCGCCCTGGCCGGGTTGCCGTTGGGTGGCGGCAAGGCGGTGATCATTCGCAACCCCCATGTGGAAAACCGCGCGGCCTTGTTCGAGGCGTTCGGGCGCTTCGTCGAAACCCTGCAGGGGCGCTTCATCACGGCCGTGGACAGCGGCACCTCGACCCTGGACATGGACTGCATCGCCCAGACCACCCAACACGTCACCAGCACCACCGCTGCCGGTGATCCGTCACCCCATGCGGCCATGGGCGTGTTCGCCGGCATTCGCGCCACCTCGATGGCGCGCCTGGGCAGTGACAACCTCGAAGGCTTGCGCATCGCCGTGCAGGGCTTGGGCAATGTCGGCTACGCCCTGGCCGAGCAGCTGCATGCCGCGGGCGCCGAGCTATTGGTCAGTGACCATGACCCGGGCCGGGTGCAACTGGCGATCGAGCAGTTCAATGCCCGGCCGGTGGCCAATGAAATGTTGATCAGCACGCCCTGCGACATTTTTGCCCCGTGCGGGGTAGGGCCGATACTCACCGGCCAGAGCGTGATGCAGTTGCGCTGTGCGGCGGTGGCGGGGGCGGCGAACAATCAGCTGACCACCCTGCAGGTGGCCGACCAGCTGGAAAGCCGCGGCATTTTGTATGCGCCCGATTACGTGATCAACGCCGGCGGGTTGATCTATGTGGCGCTCAAGCACCGTGGCGAGGACCTGGGCACCATTACCGCGCACCTGGCGCGCATTCCCTCGCGCCTGACCGAAGTGTTCGCCCACGCCCAGGCGGAAAAACGCTCGCCGGCGCGAGTGGCGCAGATGCTCGCCGAGCAGATGATCTACAACTGAACGGCGCCTACTCGGCGGCGCCCTCGGCGAGCAGCTCGGACAGGGCGTCGGGCTGGCTCTTGAAGGCCTTGGCGAACACGTCACGGTTTTTCGCCATATAGATACCGGCATCCTCGACCTGCTGTTCGCTCAGCGACGGCACGGCTTTTTTCAGGACCTCGGCCAGCAGCTCGGCCAGCTCCAGCATCTTGTCGTGACGGTCTGCTTCGGCTTTATCCATGAACAAGCGCTCCAGGTCGCGGCTGCTGCGGTATACCACTTCGACGGCCATTCATCACCTCACATGCCTTTGGTAATCGATGTATTCGATACTGTTTATTTGTACAGTGTTAATGATAGGGTAATCCACAGGACTAAGATAGTGGCAAATCAGTATTCTGCTGTTGCCCATTCTTCACCAGGGCCTGGGACGGCACTTTTGCCGCTCTCTATGGTCTGCTTCAGCGTGTAGAATTGCGCATCGGCAGTCGAGCCATCCAGTCTACGAAGGAACAGCAATGAACGAGCAAACATCGCGCCTGAATCGGGAACGGCGCTTTCTGGTACTGCTGGGGGTGATCTGCCTGGCGCTGATCGGCGGTGCGCTGTACATGCAGATCGTGCTCGGCGAGGCGCCATGCCCGCTGTGCATCCTGCAGCGCTATGCGTTGCTGCTGATCGCCGTGTTTGCCTTCATTGGCGCAGCCATGCCCGGCAAGCGCAGCCTGACCCTGCTCGAAGGCCTGGTGGTGCTCAGCGCCATTGGTGGCATCGCCGCTGCCGGTAACCACGTGTACATCCTCGCCAATCCGGCGGTCAGCTGCGGCATCGACACCTTGCAACCGATCGTCGACGGCCTGCCGCTGGCCTCGGTGCTGCCGCTGGTGTTCCAGGTCGATGGCTTCTGTTCCACGCCGTACCCGCCGGTCATGGGCCTGTCCCTGGCGCAATGGGCACTGGTAGCCTTTATACTGACCGCCGTACTGGTACCCCTGGGTATCTACCGCAACCGCCGTCAGGCTTAGACAAAAGTCATGTATTGACGCAAGCCTGTTGTGCAATCAGATTTGCAAAGTTTGTCGCACCAAACTTGATCCTGATCAAGTTCTAACCCTTGTAGAACGGGCGTTCCAGGGGTATTGAAAGGGGTGCGACAAACTGTCGCGAAACTGATTTTTCGGGCGCGATTGTTACACAATTGGTAAAGGACTGTTGCTCAATAAGTCATAGTCAACGATAGGTTACCTATCTACAATCGCCCCCAATTTCCGTTCGGCACCGCTTGCGAGTCGCAGGATTAAAGGAGCTCCAGGGCTCTTTTCGCTGACTCTGACGAGCATCGCCTGCGGCGATGCCGGGCTGACCCCCCTCCGTGATTTCCCGCACCAAATGGAATTGGTCTGAACACAGGCCTGTTGCCTACTGAAGTCAAAATAATAAACACCGCAATACCCGGTTTATGCCGAGCCGCCGCAGCTGGCCTCAAGGTATGACCGTATTCGATCCCATAAATGCTGACGCTTGGCAGGACGAAGTGTTGGCGACCAAAACACAAATTGCATTGAAGCAAGCTGCTCTAGAGGTCGTGAGATGAGTAAAAAGCGTTACCCCAGACTGTTTGGCATTCTGCCCTTTTTAGGCATGCTTTTACTCAGTGGGTGCAACTGGACCCTGCTCGACCCGAAGGGCCAGGTCGGCATTGAGCAAAAGAACCTTATCCTGATCGCTACCGGCTTGATGTTGCTGGTGGTGATTCCTGTCATTTTCATGACCCTGGCGTTTGCCTGGAAGTACCGCGCTTCCAACAAGGCAGCCACCTACACCCCGGACTGGTCGCACTCGACCAAGATCGAAGTGGCGGTCTGGACCATCCCGGTGCTGATCATCATTGCCCTGGGTTACGTGACCTACAAGACCACCCATGAGCTGGACCCGTATCGTCCGCTGGTTTCCGACGTGAAGCCGGTGCAGATCGACGTGGTCGCCCTGGACTGGAAATGGCTGTTCATCTACCCGGAACAAGGCATTGCCACGGTCAACAAGATCGTCTTCCCGGCCAACACCCCGGTCAACTTCCGCGTGACCTCGGACTCGGTGATGAACTCCTTCTTCATCCCGGGCCTGGGCGGGCAGATCTACGCAATGGCTGGCATGACCACCAAACTGCACCTGATCGCCAACGAGAACGGTGAGTTCGACGGTATCTCCGCCAACTACAGCGGTGCTGGTTTCACCGGTATGAAGTTCAAGGCAACCGCCACCTCCCAGGCCGATTTCGAAGCATGGGTGAACGAAGTCAAGCAATCGCCTAAAAAGCTGGATGCCGCTGAATACGCAGCATTGGCCAAAACAAGCGAAAACAATCCAGTCGCGCTGTACAGCGTGGCCTCGCCTGAGCAGTTCCAGTCCATCGTCGACAAGTACGAAGGCATGAACCGCGGCCGGCCGGTCCACGAACAAGAGCAGAGCAAAGAAGCGGCCGGTACCGAAGGGATGGACGTGAGTATGCATTCAGCTGCTGGGGCAGAGGAGTAAGAGATGTTCGGTAAACTAAGTCTGGATGCGATTCCGTATCACGAGCCGATAGTCATGGTGACGCTTGCCATGATCGCGCTCGGCGGTCTCGCGCTCGTTGGTGCTATCACCTATTTCAAGAAGTGGACCTACCTGTGGTCCGAGTGGCTGACTTCGGTCGACCACAAGAAGATCGGGGTGATGTACATCATCGTCGCGATGATCATGCTGCTGCGCGGCTTTGCCGACGCCATCATGATGCGCACGCAGCTGGCCATGGCCACCGGCGGATCCGAGGGCTACCTGCCGCCCGAACACTATGACCAGATCTTCACCGCTCACGGTGTGATCATGATCATCTTCATGGCAATGCCATTCTTCACCGGCCTGATGAACCTGGCCCTGCCTCTGCAGATTGGTGCGCGTGACGTTGCCTTCCCGTTCCTCAACTCCCTGAGCTTCTGGCTGCTGGTGTCCGGCGTCGTGCTGGTCAACGTCTCGCTGGGTGTTGGTGAGTTCGCCAAGACCGGCTGGGTCGCTTATCCACCGTTGGCGGGTATCCAGTACAGTCCTGGCGTGGGTGTCGACTACTACATCTGGGCGCTACAGCTATCGGGCCTGGGTACGACGCTAACGGGTGTCAACTTCCTCGCCACCGTGCTGAAAATGCGCGCGCCTGGCATGAAGCTGATGGACATGCCGATCTTCACCTGGACCTGCACCTGGGCCAACGTGCTGATCGTCGCTTCGTTCCCGATCCTGACCGCTGCACTGGCTCTGCTGACCGTTGACCGTTATCTGGACTTCCACATTTTCACCAACGAGCTTGGTGGGAACCCGATGATGTACGTCAACCTGTTCTGGGCCTGGGGTCACCCTGAGGTTTACATCCTGATCCTGCCGGCCTTCGGCGTGTTCTCGGAAGTCACCTCGACCTTCGCCGGCAAACGCCTGTTCGGCCACAAGTCGATGATCTACGCTTCGGGCGCGATCGCGGTGCTGGGCTTTGCGGTATGGCTGCACCACTTCTTCACCATGGGTTCGGGCGCCAGCGTCAACACCTTCTTCGGTCTGGCGACCATGCTGATCTCGATCCCAACCGGGGTGAAGCTGTTCAACTGGCTGTTCACGATCTACCAGGGCCGTCTGCGCTTCACCGCGCCGATCATGTGGACCCTGGGCTTCATGGTGACCTTCTCGATCGGTGGTATGACCGGCGTACTGCTGGCTGTTCCAGGTGCTGACTTCGTTCTGCACAACAGCCTGTTCGTAATCGCTCACTTCCACAACGTGATCATCGGTGGTGCGGTATTCGGCTACATCGCCGGCTTCGCCTTCTGGTTCCCGAAAGCCTTCGGTTTCACCCTGAACGAGAAGTGGGGCAAAGCTGCCTTCTGGTTCTGGATCTCCGGTTTCTACGTGGCCTTCATGCCGCTGTACGCACTGGGCTTCATGGGTATGACCCGTCGTCTGAACCACTCCGACAACCCACTGTGGGAACCCTACCTGTACGTAGCCGTTGTCGGCGCCGTGCTGATCCTGTTCGGTATCGCTTGCCAGCTGATCCAGCTGTACGTGTCGATCCGCGACCGCAAGGACAACATGGACGTGACCGGCGACCCATGGGGCGGCCGTACCCTGGAATGGTCGACTTCGTCGCCACCACCGTTCTACAACTTCGCCACCATGCCTGAGAAAGTCGGCCTGGATGCCTGGCACGAAGCCAAGGAAGCCGGTGTTGCCTACAAGGTTCCAGCCAAGTACGAAGCGATCCACATGCCGAACAACACCTCTACCGGTGTGTTCATGGGTGCCTTGCTGACCGTGTTCGGTTTCGCCTTCATCTGGCACATCTGGTGGCTGGTCGGCGCAAGCCTGATCGGTACCATCGCGGTCTTCGTCGCCCACGCTGCTCGTGACGACCAGGGTTACATGGTTCCAGCCGAGGAAGTGGCGCGCATCGAAGGTGAGCGCATGAAGTCCCTGGGCCTGGCTACCGGTACTCCGGTTGGCGCACGTGTCGAATCGTTTGAACGGGTTTAATCAATGTCCAGTCATGTAATTAACGCTGATACTCATGCTCATGGTCACGACCATGGGCATGACGACCACCACCACGACTCGGGCCAGATGACCGTATTCGGTTTCTGGCTGTACCTGATGACCGACTGCATCCTGTTTGCGTCGCTCTTCGCCACCTACGCGGTGCTGTCCGGCAGTTTTGCCGGCGGCCCGTCGGGTCACGACATTTTCCAGCTGGACTTTGTCGCGGTCGAAACCGCACTGCTGCTGTTCTCGAGTATCACCTTCGGCTTCGCCATGTTGCAGATGTTCAAAGGCAACAAGGGCGGCGTGCTGGGCTGGCTGGCTGTCACCTTCCTGTTCGGTGCCGGCTTCATCGCGATGGAAGTCTATGAGTTCCATCACCTGATCGCCGAGGGCTTCGGCCCGCAGCGCAGTGGCTTCCTGTCGGCGTTCTTCGCGCTGGTCGGTACCCACGGTCTGCACGTAACCGCAGGTCTGATCTGGATGGCGGTGATGATGTACCAGATCAACAAGCACGGTATCACTGGCACCGCCAAGACCCGCATGAGCTGCCTGAGCCTGTTCTGGCACTTCCTGGACGTGGTCTGGATCTGCGTGTTCACCGTCGTGTATCTGCTGGGGGTTCTGTAAATGGCTAACGCACATAACAGCCACGCCGAGGGCAACCACGGTAGCGTCAAGTCCTATGTGATCGGTTTCATCCTGTCGGTCATCCTGACAGCGATTCCGTTCGGCCTGGTGATGTTCCCGAGCATGCCCAAGGACATCACGATCATGGTCGTGGTGGCCCTGGCGGTCATCCAGGTCGTGGTTCACCTGGTGTACTTCCTGCACATGGACCGTTCCGCCGAGCAGCGCTCCAACGTGTCGACCTTCATGTTTACCGTGATGGTCATTGCACTGTTGGTCGGCCTGTCGCTGTGGATCATGTTCAGCATCCACACCAGCATGATGGCGAAGTGAGGTAAGACGACATGTCCGTTAAGCACTTTATCCAAATCACCAAACCGGGGATCATTTTCGGTAACGTGCTTTCTGTGGCAGGCGGTTTCTTCCTTGCCGCGCAAGGGCATGTCGACTTCATGCTGTTCCTGGCCACGGTGATTGGCACTTCGTTGGTGGTGGCGTCTGGTTGCGTGTTCAACAACTGCATCGACCGTGACATCGACATCAAGATGGAGCGCACCAAGAACCGGGCGATGGTCCAGGGCCAGATCTCGCTGAAAGTCGCGCTGGCCTACGCCACCCTGCTCGGGGTGGCCGGCCTTGGCCTGCTGTATGTGCAGGCCAATGCTCTGGCAGCGTTGTTCGGCCTGATCGGCTTTGTCATCTACGTGGGGTTCTACAGCCTGTACCTCAAGCGCAAATCGGTGCACGGCACCCTGGTGGGCAGCCTGTCCGGTGCCATGCCTCCGGTGATCGGCTATTGCGCGGTAAGCAACAGCTTCGACCTGGCTGCACTGACCCTGCTGGTGATGTTCAGCCTGTGGCAAATGCCGCATTCCTACGCCATTGCGATTTTCCGTTTCAACGACTACCTGGCCGCATCGATTCCGGTGCTGCCGGTCAAGCGCGGGATTCTGGTGGCCAAGAAGCACATCCTCTGGTACATCGTGGCGTTCCTGGTAGCGACCCTGATGCTGACCCTGGGTGGCTACGCCGGCATGAGCTACATGGCCGTAGCCGCGGCCATGGGCATGTACTGGCTGTACATGGCCTGGACCGGCTACAAGGCTGTCGATGACCGCCTGTGGGCACGCAAGCTGTTCGTGTTCTCGATCTTCACCATCACTGCCCTGAGCGTGATGATGTCGCTGGACACCAAAGTGCCGACCGAGCTGCTGCTGACTTACGCGCACTGATTCATCAGCGTGTAATGAAAACGCCCCAGGCTGCGAAGCCTGGGGCGTTTTTGTTTGTGCGGCGTTTCTACAAACGACCGAAACTGCTGTTGACAAGTACCCCGTGTTTGCCGGATTTTATCGCCGCGCAGGTAAGGAGTATCTGCGCAGGGCCAGAGGATGCTGGCCGTGATTCATCACACAAGGGACTGTTCATGACCGAGCCAAACGCCGTTGCTCAACGGGCGTGCCTCGCGCTGTTGCGCGAACGCCACACTTCCGCTCATTTCGACACCGCCTTGCAGGTGCTCGATTGCCTGTTCCGTCGTCGCAGCCTGGCGCCCGGGCAGGATGACGAGCTGTCGGCCGAGGTGCTCGAACCGCATCTGGATAAAGTCCTCACCGCCATCGAAGCCGGCCAGCGCATCGAGATGGTTCTGCCGGCCTTCCCGGGCAAATCGCCGAACCGGCAGAAAACCCTCAGCCACCTGCCAGACCTTGCCGAGCGCCACGCCATCGACGAGCTGCAGCAGCTGTGCGCGGAAATCCAGGCCCTGTACGCACCGGGTGCGTTGATTCACATCTGCTCCGACGGCTATGTGTTCTCCGACCTGGTGCGCGTGCCGGATGAGCACGTCAAAGCTTACACCGACGAGATCCAGCGCTACGCCGAGCAGCACTACCCGAACAGCTTCGCCCTGTTCGATCTCAAGGATGCCTATCCGCAACTGGGTTGCCTGGACTCCATGCGCGAAGAGCTGATGATCGAGTACGGCCAGTCGCTGATTGCGCTGGGCCAGCGCTTTCAGGACGAGCCACACATGATGCTGATGTACTGCGGCATCCACCGCTTTCTGTCCGAGGATTACTCAGGCCTTGGCGAGTTCGCCGGCATGAGCCTGAACGCGGTGAAGAAGATCGCCAAGCCGGCCTCGCAACGGGTGATCCAGCGCAGTGAAGCCTGGAGTGCCTTGCTGCAGGCGCGTTATCCACAGTGCCTGCGCCTGTCGATCCACCCGCAGTTGGCGGTATCGGCGAAAATCGGCATTCGCCTGGTGCCTACCAGCGACCTCTGGCGTACGCCCTGGCACTCGGTGGCGATCAAGCGTAGCGGGGTGGTGATGCTCGACAAGCGCAGCAACATCGATGAGCGCTACAGCCGCCTGGTGTTCCGCCAGGGCCGTCCTTGCCACTACGCCAGTGCGCAATGATGCCGGTAGCGCTGGCGGCTGATGCGGTGATCTTCGACCTCGACGGCACCCTGGTCGACACCTTGCCCGATATCGTCTGGTGCCTGAACCACGTGCTGCAAGAGCAGGGCTACCCGCCGCTGTCACTGGAGACCATCAGTGCCTACGTAGGCGGCGGTACCGGGGCGATGCTCGAGCGGGTTGCTGCGCGCCTGGGGATTGTCGACGACAAGGCTCTGCATGAGCACTACATCGCCTGCTACCAGCAGCACCTGGTGCAGTTCTCGCGACCGTTCGATGGCGTGCCGGAGCTGCTTGAAGGCTGTCGCAGCCTGCAACTGCCGATGGCCGTCGTCACCAACAAGGCCCATGACATGGCGCTGCAGGTGGCTGCGCAGCTGTTCCCGTCGGGTACCTTCGAGCTTGTCCTTGGCCAGCGCCGCGGCCACCCGCTCAAGCCGCAGCCTGACGCGGCTCTGGAGGCGGCCCGCTACCTGGCCGTCGAGCCCGCGCGTTGCCTGTTTGTCGGCGATACCGTCATCGATCTGATGACCGCGCGGGCGGCCGGCATGCACTGCGCCGCCGTGACCTGGGGCTATGGCCCGGTCTATGCCTTGCAGGCACAGGCGGCGGATCTTTACTGCGAGCAGCCGGCAGAGCTGTTGCGGGCCCTGCAACAGGCACTCACTTCTTGCATGGCTGGCACTCTCGCCAGCCAGCGTTGAAACACCACCTCTCAAGGAAGAAAGGTCATGCAACACAAGGACACCTGGATCAAGGCGGTCAGCGACGTGCTGGCGGGTTATCTGCTCAAGGACAATGACGATCGCTTCGACGCGGCGGGCAGGGCCAATCTGGCCGTCAGCCTGGCCCGCTTCTACGATCAGCAGGCGCCGGTGCGTCTGGTGCTGCCGGGCTTCCCGTGCAAGTCGCCGAACGCCCGCGACCAGACCTTCGGCACGATGCCGGATTACGGCGAAGCCATGGCCATCGAGCGCCTCGACCAACTCGGCCAGGACATTGCCGCGCTGCACGCGCCGGGCTGCGTGGTGTCGATCCTCAGCGATGGCACCACCTTCAACGACATCGTTGGTGTACCTGATGACCTGCGCAAAGCCTACAACCAGGCCTTGCGCGAGTTGTGCACCACCCACACGATCAACTGGGTGAGCATGGAAGACCTGTTCCCCCAGGCCAGCAGTGCCGATGCCGTACGCGCGACCCTGGTCAAACAGGCACGTTTGCCGTGGAAGAACGTCGAGGCACTGATCGAGCAGAGCCGCCATGATGAAACCCTCAGCCACGCCCACGACAAGCTCTGCAGCCACCTCTACAACGACTTGCGCCTGTGCCGCGAAGCTGGGCAGAGCGAAGACGAGCACCTGCAGCAGATCGGCTACAAGGCCTACCAGATGATGTTCCGCGGCCAGGCGTTGAACGCTGCGGTCAATCGCTTCTTCCCCGACGACATCCGCCTGTCGGTGCATCAGTACGACAATGCCGGGCCAAAATTCACCGTGGCCCTGGCCGACGGTCTGACCCGGGTGTCCAGCCCCTGGCATGCGGTGCCGGTGCGCCACCTGGATGGCAGCCAGACTCTGCGCGGCCGTGCCGAGGTGGACATCGACAAGCATGTGCTGGTGCAGTACCAGGGGCGCCCGTGGCTGTACCACGAGAGCACCGGCGAAGCGCTGCAGGGCTTCGAGTTCGAACTGCAGAAGCGTCCGTTGTTCGGCTTGGTGGTACGTGACCCGTTGGGGCTGGGCTTCGAACGTTTTTCGACGCAGCTGCTCGAAGCGCTGGTGGAGACCTTCGGCTTTGTCTGCCTGCGTGGCTGCCGCTTCGAAGACCGCGACAGCTTTGCCCGCGACTGCGAGCGCTTTGGCACCATCTACCAGTGGGCGTTCGGCAAGGTGCATGTGGTCAAGCCGGCGGACAAACCCGAAGGCGTGGTGCACTCGCTGGAAAAGACTCCATTGCATTGGGACCTGAACATGCTGCCGGACAGCGATGCTCAGGTTCAGCGCGATCCGAAGTTCTGCGCAAGCAAGTTCATGCTCTATTGCAAGACTGCGCCGCAACCGGGGGAAGGGCAGACCACCATCGTCGACAGCCGCAATGCCTTGCGCAAGGTTGGCAACCAGGTGGCGCGGTTGTGGCAGGCGGTTGATATCACCTATTACACGCGTATGACTTACTTTGGTGGTTCGCCGCGTCACTACAGCCTGGTCGACCTGCACCCGCGCACCGGCGAACGCATTCTGCGCTATCAGGAAGGCACCGACTCCAGCCTGCAGACCTTGAGCCAGGAGGTGCAAGGCTTCGAGGCGCAGGCCCAGCAGGCCCTGCTTGAGCAGCTCAATGCCCTGGTCTACGACGATGAATGCCTGATCGCCCATGACTGGGTCGAAGGTGATCTGGTGCTGATCGACAACTACCAGACCCTGCATGGCCGCTTGCCTATGTCGCCGGCCTCGGCCTCCCGTGAGCTGTGGCGGGTTCAGGTGTACTGAGCCGAACACTCCCTGGCAGCGGCTCGGTGCCCGCTGCCCGGGAGGCTTTCCGCCTGCCGCGGGTGCTGTGCCGGCGGTAGCGTGTCGTGATCTTCAACCTGACAGGATCATGGCATGAGTGTTTTGACCGTGTATTTTTGCGGCACCGGGTCGCACCGATTCGACGACAACAACCCCAACTTCTGGAATGGCGAGCTGGTTTCGACCCTCGCTTCAAACGACCAGGGCAAGGAGTATGCCCACTGGATCGCCGTCGATGGCCCGGGCAGTGGCAACCTGCAAGCCGATGAACTGTTCGTCGAACCCGGTGGTTATTACAACTGGAACCAGACCTTGTTCGGCAAAGGCTGGGAGGAGAACGTCCAGCACGCACTGCAGATCATCAAGGGGCAGAGCAACTGGCAGCGCACGGAACTGAGCGAGGAGGAGTATCAGCGCCTGAAGGCTGCTGGCATCCCTATCCCCAACTCGACCGCTACGGCGTCCTGGTTCTGGCGCACCTACAACTACGGCAATCGCAAGATTACCCCGCAGTTGCTCCAGGAGCAGATCATCAAGCAGTTTCGCAAGGAAGGCGTCATTCCCACCCAGGTCAACCTGGTGGGGTGGAGCAGGGGCGCCGTCAGCTGCCACATGCTGGCCAATGCCATGCTTGGCGACAGTGAGCTGAAAAAGCTTCCAGTGAACATATTCGCCATCGATCCGGTGCCGGGCATTGGTAACTTCGACCGCCATCGCGTGCAACTGGGCGAGAACGTCAAACAGTACGTAGGTTTCTTCTCCCGCGACGAGCGCTCCAAGGGCTTTGCCTGCGTAATTCCCAAAACCCATGACGCCACCCGTTGCCATGTCTACCCGATGCCAGGGCGCCACGCCACACTGGTGGGCAACGCGGCCGCCGACGGCGCCGCTGGCGGCAAGGTACTGGCCGAGCCCGGGCTGATCGTTCGCCATTTTGCCGAAGTCTGCCTGACCCGCTGGGGCGTCAAATTGCAGAAGATGCTTAACCTCAACGAACGTGACTTGCAGGCCTATCATCAGGTGCTTGAGCGTGACGAAAGCAAGTACCAGGCAATGCGCAAACATTCCTATACCTTGCTGACCGAAGCTGAAAAGGGTGAGCGCGCCGTTTCGCTGGGCAACCAGGGTACGGGTTTTTCAGCGGTGAAAGGCAGCGGTCTTATGCCTACCGAGGGCCTGGCTGCAGCTGTGAAATGGCAGGCATCGTCCTACAAGGAAATCCGTTAACGCCTGTTTTTGTGCTGGACAGCGCGGCGGTCGAGGCCCTATCTTCTGCTTCGGCCACCGCAGTGGCCAACGTCGCTCGGACGGTTCCGGGCGCTTACGTCTTCGAGGAAGCCATGGCTGACCAAGGTTCGCCGCGCCGCTTTGCGCGCATTGATCGTCTCCCCCCCTACGTCTTCAACATTACCGCCGAGCTCAAGATGGCTGCACGCCGTCGTGGCGAAGACATCATCGACCTGAGCATGGGCAACCCCGACGGGGCCACGCCGCCGCACATCGTTGAGAAACTGGTGCAGGTCGCCCAGCGCGAAGACACTCACGGCTATTCGACGTCCCGCGGCATCCCGCGCCTGCGCCGGGCGATTTCGCGCTGGTACAAGGACCGCTACGAGGTCGAGATCGACCCGGAAAGCGAAGCCATCGTCACCATCGGCTCCAAAGAGGGACTGGCGCACCTGATGCTCGCTACCCTCGACCATGGCGACACTGTGCTGGTACCCAACCCCAGCTACCCGATTCACATCTATGGCGCGGTGATAGCCGGTGCCCAGGTGCGTTCGGTGCCGTTGGTTCCGGGCGTGGACTTTTTTAATGAGCTGGAGCGGGCGATCCGCGAATCCATTCCGAAACCGAAGATGATGATCCTCGGCTTCCCGTCCAACCCGACCGCGCAGTGCGTCGAGCTGGACTTCTTCGAGCGGGTGGTGGCCCTGGCCAAGCAGTACGACGTGCTGGTGATCCACGACCTGGCTTACGCCGACATCGTCTACGACGGCTGGAAGGCGCCGTCGATCATGCAGGTGCCGGGGGCCAAGGACATTGCCGTGGAGTTCTTCACCCTGTCCAAGAGCTACAACATGGCCGGCTGGCGAATCGGCTTCATGGTCGGCAACCCCGAGCTGGTCAGCGCCCTGGCCCGCATCAAGAGCTACCACGACTACGGCACCTTCACCCCGCTGCAGGTCGCGGCCATTGCTGCCCTGGAAGGCGATCAGCAGTGCGTGCGCGATATTGCCGAGCAGTATCGCCAGCGCCGCAACGTGCTGGTCAAGGGCCTGCACGAGCTGGGCTGGATGGTCGAGAACCCCAAGGCGTCGATGTACGTCTGGGCGAAGATTCCCGAAGAGTATGCACACCTGGGCTCGCTGGAGTTCGCCAAGAAGCTGCTGGCCGAGGCCAAGGTCTGTGTGTCGCCGGGCATCGGCTTTGGTGACTATGGCGATGATCATGTGCGCTTTGCGCTGATCGAGAACCAGGACCGTATCCGCCAGGCGGTACGCGGTATTCGCCAGATGTTCCGGGCTGATGGCGTGGGCAGCAAGCCGGCCCAGAAGTAAGCGCTGACCCGGGCGCGGGTCAAACCTGTTCCTACAGATGGAGCAGGTTTTTCCCGCGAAACAACCGTCCGTCAGCGGCGATTTATTTCTGCATTACCCCCCTTCTCAAACACCCGGCAAAGCATAGAATGGCGGCGGGTTTCTCCCTATAACGATAATCAACCTCCCCCCCTTCTCATCATGTCCGAACATAATCCTTGTTTGAACTGCGGCGCCTGCTGCGGGTATTTCCGTGTGTCTTTCTTCTGGGGTGAGTGCACGTCGGCGGGTGGTGTCGTGCCCGACGATCTGGTGGTCCAGATCAGCCCCAGCCGCGTTGCGATGATCGGCACCGACAGCAAGCCCTGTCGCTGCATCGGGCTTGAGGGCGAGATCGGCAAAGGGGTCAGCTGCAGCCTGTATGAACAGCGCTCAACCCCTTGTCGCGAGTTCGATGCGGCCTGGGTCAATGGCGAAGCCAACCCCAGCTGCGATGCCGCCCGTGCCGCCTATGGCCTGCCACCGCTGGAGGCCAACGAGCCAATCTGGCCGGACGAGGGCGCCGAAGTCGCCTGAGGCGCGACTTGAAGGTTACACTGCCGGGTTGATGAATCGGACAGGAGGTCCCGCGTGACCCGCATGTACAGTTTTCCCGCTGACCTGTGCCTCGAAAGCCCGCGCCTGCAACTGCGCCCGATGGTGGCCGAAGATGCTGCGGCGTGGTTTGCCATCATGGCCGATCCGCAGGTCATGCGTTACTGGAACCACGGCCCCTGGCAAGTGCTGGCAGAGGCCCGGGCAGCGCTGGCCGAAGACCGCGACGCGTACGCCGCCGGGCAGATGCTCAAGCTGGGAATCTATCGGCGCGACAATGGCGAGCTGATCGGCATGACCCAGCTGTTCAACCTGGAGCCCACCTCGCGCCGTGGCGAAATCGGCTATTGCCTGGCCAGCTGCGCGCAGGGCCGTGGCTACATGGACGAGGCGCTGACCTGTTTCATCGATTACCTGGCCCATGGCCTGCACCTGCGCCGGCTGGAGGCCGAGATCGACCCGCGCAACCAGGGCTCGGCGCGTACCCTGGAGCGCCAGGGTTTCGTCCTTGAAGGGCTGTTGCGCCAGCGCTGGTGCGTGGCCGGAGAGCTTTCGGACTCGGGGCTGTACGGGCTGCTGCTCGATCAGGCGCCGCTGGACGGTTGAACCCTCACCGCTGCCTGGCGGTTGCGTTGCGGTCGGGCATCTGGATATTATTCGGAACAATTCTCACTTACACACTTGCGAGTGCGCCATGTCCGTCGCCGAGCCGCCGCTGCAACGCGCGATCCACACGCTGTATTGCGAGCACCATGGCTGGTTGTTCAACTGGCTGCGGCGCAAGTTGCGCTGTTCACAGCATGCGGCGGACCTGGCACAGGACACCTTTGTACGCATCCTCGGCTCGCGCGACACGCTCCTGGGAATTCGCGAGCCGCGTGCCTTCCTCAGTACCACGGCGCGACGCCTGATCATCGATCGGGCACGTCGCCAGCAGATCGAAGACGCCTACCTGCGCGAACTGGCCCTGACTGTCGAGGTCATGGAGGGCCATCAGTCGCCCGAGCAGATCCTCCTGACCCTGGAGGCGCTGGAGCAGATTACCTTCATGCTCGAGGGCTTGCATGAAAAGGCCCGCCAGGCCTTTGTCGACTATTACCTGGACGAGCTGAGCCAGGTGCAGATCGCCGAGCGCCTGCAGGTTTCGCCACGCATGGTGCGCAAGTACCTGATGCAGGCCCTGGTGCATTGCCACCAGGCCGTTAATGTTTGATTGCCGATGACGGCCCAAGCGTCAATCGAGCAGCACGCCGCCGAATGGATTTTGCGCCTGGGTGAGGGTGAGCTGAGTGAGGCAGAGCGCCAGGCGCTGGATGCCTGGCGTCGGCAGGACGCTCGCCATGAAGCCACCTTCACTCGCATGCAGGCGATCCTCGAACAGATGCACAGCCTGCGCCCGCAACGCCAGCCGGTGCGCGCCGCACTGCGCACGCCTGCAAATGCCCAGCGGCGCGCGCAGTACCCACGACGGGTGCTGTTGGGCCTGGCTTTGCTGGCAGCACTGGGCGTGCCCCTGAGCCTGTCCGGCTGGCATCCGCCAAACCTGCTGGCCGACCTGCACACCGCGCCAGCGCAATGGCAGAGCCACACGCTGAGCGACGGCACGCGGGTCATCCTCGAAGGCAACTCGGCCCTGGACTTGCGCTTCAGCGCCCACGAGCGACGTATCGAACTGTTGCGCGGCAAGGTGCTGGTGGATGTCGCGCACGACAGCAGCCGGCCTTTCGTGGTGGCCACCGCCGACGGCACGTTCCAGGCCCTGGGCACGCGCTTCGTGGTTGCCCGTGGCGGTGCCGGCAGCGAACTGACCATGCTCGAATCCCAGGTGATGGTGCGCAGTGCCGAGCAGGACAAGTCGCTGGCGGTGGGCAAAGGCGGGCGGGCCTGGGTTCGCCGGGATGACCTGGGGCTGCTGGCCAGTATTGATCCGGCCAGTGTTGACCAGGCCTGGCAGCGTCATCAACTGGTGGTTGAGCAATCGCCGCTGGTGGATGTCCTCGATGCCCTGGCCCGCCAGCGCCGCGGCCATCTGAGCTTCGACCGCAAGGCGCTGGCTGATCTGCGGGTGTCGGCAGTGCTGCCGCTGGACGACAGCGAGCGGGCCCTGCAGTTGCTGGCTGAAGTGCTGCCGATATCGATTCATTCGCATACGGCCTGGTGGACGCGTATCGAGCGCCGCAGTGCTGATAAGTAATTGTTCGCGACTGGTTCCTCATTCTCATCTTGGCCCGTCCTTCTAGAAGCCAACATGATTAAACAAGGAGCCTTTTCACCATGCGCCGATTTACTGGCCGCCCCGTTTTGAGCCCTCTGGCGCTCTGTGTACAGCTGGCCTGCAGCGGCCTGCTGCTGACTGCAGTCGCTGTGCCAGCAATGGCCCAGGGTCAACAACAGCGCTTCGACGTGCCTGCCGGTGCGCTGAGCACAGCGCTCAACCGCTTCGCCCAGCAAGCCGGCGTCGCCCTGGCCTTCGATCCGGCTGATTTGGCGGGGCGTAACACAGCCGGCCTGCAGGGCAGCTTCGCCCTTGAAGACGGTTTTGCCCGCTTGCTCGAGGGCAGCGGCTACCGTATTGCCCAGGGTGACAACGGTTATGTGTTGCTACCGCAAGCCGCTGCACCGGCAGCCCAGGTGCTGGAGCTGGGGGTCACCACGGTGGCCGGCCAGGGCATGGGCGAAAGTACGGAAAATACCGGCTCCTATGCGCCGGGGCTGATCAGCGTAGGCTCCAAGTCACCGACCAGCCTGCGCGAAACGCCGCAGTCGGTGGCGGTGATCACCCGTCAGCTGATCGAAGACCAGCAGCTCACCGACATCAACGAAGCGATGAAGGCGACACCGGGAGTGATTACCCAGAGCACGACTTTCCGCATCCAGGATTTCATCTCGCGCGGCTTTTCCATCCAGAACCTGCAGATCGATGGCGCCGCCCCGCAGGCGCTGGGCACGGCCATGGGCTCGTTCTATTCGTCGAACATCTTCGACCTGGCCGAGTTCGACCACGTCGAGGTGCTGCGTGGTAGCGGGGCCTTGTTCGGCGGCTCGGGCGACCCGGGCGGGATCATCAACATGGTGCGCAAGCGGCCGATGTCCGAGAACCAGCTCAAACTGAGCCTGTCGGCCGGCAGCTGGGACAACTATCGCCAGGAACTCGACATCACCGGGCCCATGGGCTGGGACGGCCGCTTGCGTGGGCGCCTGGTGGTGGCCAACACCGACCGCCAGTACTTCATCGACAAGCGCAGCACGGAAAAGCCGCTGGTGTACGGCGTGATGGAAGCCGACGTGAGCGATGACACCATGCTCACCTTCGGCGTGCGCTACAACAAGTCCCATGAGAACGGCACCAACGCCGCTGTGCCGCGCTACAGCAATGGTGCCGATCTGGGCCTGCCACGGCACACCGGCCTGACCCAGTCCTGGGCATTCACCGACACCACGGCGCGCGAGTATTTCGCCAAGGTCGACCATCGCTTCAACGACGACTGGAAACTCAACCTGTCGTACACCAACATCTGGGATGTGTCCTGGTTCAAGACCGCGTCGACCCTCAATGCGGTTGACCCGATCAGCGGCAGCGGCGTGACCTGGTACGGTACCCAGAGCCGCCAGGAAAACGAACAGCACCTGTACGACGTCAACCTGGCCGGCAATTTCCAGGTCTTTGGCCTGGATCACCAGCTGATACTGGGGGCTGACTACCAGCGCATCGACAGCCGCTGGCTGGGCACCGCGCCACATCCCGGCTTTGGCGGGCCGGTGAATGTCTTCGACCCCGACGCCACGCCCTGGCCGGAGCCTGCCAACCACACCGACTACAGCCGCGACTACAACCCCAACGCCCAGCGTCAGTACGGCCTTTACTCCAGCCTGCGCCTGCAACTGGCCGAACCGCTGCACCTGATCCTCGGTGCCCGCGCCCAGCGTTACCACTTCGAGCAGATGTACCAGACCCGCACCGGCGAGCAATGGAACGTGGCTTCGCAAGTCGACCAGCGCATCGGCACCAAGCTCACGCCGTTTGGTGGCGTGGTCTATGACCTTGATGAGCAGTGGTCGGCCTACGCCAGCTACTCGCAGATCTACAAGCCGCAGGCCAACAAGCTGGCCGGCCCGCAACCGGGCAGCCCGTTGCAGCCGATGACCGGCAAGACCTACGAGACCGGCCTCAAGGGCGAGCTGTTCGACGGCGCGTTGAACACCAACATTGCCTTGTACTACACCACCCGTGAAAACGAAGCGGTGCGTGACCCGCGCTTCACCTCGGCGAGCAATCTGTTTGCCGGCAGCTGCTGCTACCTGGACAACGGTGAAGTGGTCAGCAAGGGCATCGATATCGAAGCGTCGGGGGAACTGCTCCCGGACTGGATGCTGATCGGTGGCTATACCTTCAACCTCAATCGCAACCGCAGTGCCAATACCTCGCTGAGCACGGTGATGCCCAAGCACCTGTTCAAGCTCTACACCACTTACCGGCTGCCGGGTGTGCTGCAGGACTTCAAGGTTGGTGGCGGCGTGCAGGCGCAGAGCGCGACTTACGTATCCGGCACCACCAACCGTTTCAATGGCGATGGTTCGATCGCCGAGCGTGATGTGCCGTTCGACTTCACCCAAGGGGGGTATGCGACCTGGAGTGCACTGGTCGAGTACAAGGTCGACGAGCACTGGGACCTGACCCTCAACGGCAACAACCTGTTCGACAAGAAGTACTACCAGACCGTGGGAACCTCCACCTATGGCAACTACTACGGCGACCCCCGCAACTTCATGCTGACCCTGCGCGGCACCTACTAAGCGCCGGGCGACTTTGCGCAGGCCACCGGTCTGCGCTATTGTCGCGCGCTCTTTTACCAGCAAGGATTGCCTGGTGCCGTTCAATTATCTGACCTTAAGCCTGGCCTGCTACCTCACCAGCCTGTTCCTCCAGGCCTGCGCCCGTGAGCACGATGTAATGCGCGGCATGCACGCCCTGGCCCTGGGGGTGTTGAACGGGTCCTTCTGGTTTGCCAACCCACTGTATTTCGCCGCCCTGGTGATGCATCGGACCAAGCCGCAGGTAGCCCTGTACCTGGGCTGCGCGGCGTTGGCGCTCAGTGGCCTGATGGTGCCGCTGGGCTGGCTCGGCTTGACCCCGGTGCCTGATTCGGCCAACGGACCGGGGCTGCTGATCGGTTACTACGTGTGGCTGCTGGCGATGCTGGTGTTCATTCTCGGCCAGTGGCGTTACCGCCACGAACCTGCGGACAGCAGCAAGGTGCCGCTGCTGGGCTGGCCGGCCTGGGGGCTGGTCGCCGGCATCGTGTTGACCGTGCCGCTGGCCTTCACGCCCTGGAGTAAAGTGCCGTTTCGCTCGGCCCCCGAGCCAACCTCGTGCATTGAATGTGGAGGCAATTGATGGCCCGCTTTTACGTTGCGATCACCCTGGCGCTGTACCTGCTGAGCCTGAGTTGCAAGGCCATCCACCTGTCGGCCGATGGCTCTTTGCATGCCCTGCAGGTGCTGTTGCTCGGGCCTTGGGGCATCGTCATGCAGATCTACGGCTGGTTTGCCAACCCGTTGCTGGGGCTGGCGATCCTTGTGCACCGGCGCTGGCGCTGGCTGGCCCTGGTGCTTGGCCTCGGCGCCCTGTACCTGGGCCTCAGTGCCTTGATGGTGGAGCGCCTGCCCGACAATCACAGCTACAGCTTTCTCGACGTAACCGGTTTTGGCCCGGGTTATTACCTCTGGTTGCTGTCGATCAGCTTTTTCTGCGTCTTGCAGGCCTGGTGGTGTCGGCAGGGGCTCAAGGGCGCGCAGCTACCCGGTTGGAATTGGCTGGATGGCGGCCTGGCAATCGTATTGAACATTGTCATCGTCTACGCCATCCAGACCCCCAGCCTGCACTTTCAGATAAAGAAAGTGATCGAACCGCCGCCGCCACCGATCGAGATCGACAAGGACGCCATCTAGCGGGCGGACGCCGAGGTTCCCCACTGCACTACCAGCATGCCGACCACGATCAGCCCGACCCCGGCCAGGCGCAGGCCGTTGACCGGGCGTTCGGGCAAACCCATCAGGCCCCATTGGTCGATGATCAACGACGACAGCACCTGCCCGGCAATTACGCAAACGATGAAGCCGGCGGCGCCCAGCCTTGGCGTCAGCACCAGTGCGGCGGTGATGTAGGCAACCCCGGCAACGCCGCCCAACCAGGCCCACCAGGGCGCTTGGGCCAAGGCATTGAGTTGTGGCAGCGGCGCCCGCAAAACCAGCAATGCCGGGATCACCATCAGCACACTCACCGCCAGCGACACCAGCGACGCCCACAACGGGTGCCCGAGCAGGCGGCCGAGCGCTGCGTTGCTGCCGGCCTGGAAGGGCACGGCGGCGCCGGCCAGCAGGGCGATAGTCAGGGGCAGCAAGGTGGCGGCAATAGCGGGCAGGTTCATGGCATGGCTCTCAAAAGTGGCTTGCCAAAGTCTTTGCTATCCATCCCAATAATGGAAATTCGAATGCTGCACAGGAGTTATTCGTCTGATGGATGATCTGCGCCGGATCGACCTCAACCTGCTGTTGACCCTGCACGCGCTGCTGGCCGAGCAGCATGTCTCGCGCGCGGCCTTGCGCCTGCATCGTAGCCAGCCGGCGGTCAGCCATGCCCTGGCGCAACTGCGTGAGCTGTTCGGTGATCCGTTGCTGGTGCGTCGCGGTGGTCGTCTGCACGCCACGGCGCGCGCCCAGGCACTGATCGAGCCTTTGCAGCAGGCGCTGGAGCAGCTCGACGGCTTGCTCGGCAGCCCCGGTTTCGACCCGCGTCGGGCGCAGCGCAGTTTTCGTCTGGCGATGTCGGATTACGGCGCGCGGGTGGTGTTGCCCGGGTTGATGCGCCTGCTACGCGAAGAGGCGCCGGGGATTGATCTGATTGTCACCCAGGGCAGCCGTGAGGCCATGCTCGGCCAACTGTTCGACGGCGAGGCCGACCTGGCTCTGGCGGTGTTTCCGCAAATGGCCGAGGAGCTGCGGGCGCAGACGCTGTTTGAAGAGTCCTTCACCTGCATCGCCGATCGCAGCAGTTTGCCTGTGCGGGGTGGCCTGAACCTGGAGGCGTGGCTGGCACGGCCGCATGTGCTGGTGGCAGTGCGTCCGGGCATCGACAACGAGATTGACCTGGCGCTCCAGGGCATCGGTGCCCGGCGCCGGGTGGCGCTGGCCTTGCCCCATTGGACCGCGGCCCAGGAAGTGATTGCCGGCACCGACCTGATCCTGACCGTGGCCCGCCGCAGCCTGGACAGCGGTGCGCTGGATTCACGCCTGCGCAGGTTTGCGCCACCATTGGCAATCAAGCCCTTTGCCTTCCAGCAGGCCTGGCATCAGCGCCGCGAAGGGGAGGCGGGGCATCGCTGGTTGCGCGAGAAGGTGATGCAGGTGTGTCAATATGGCCGGCCTGATCGCGGGGCGAGTCGAGGCGTCGCACCGCCGCTCTCACCCAAGAAGGAGTCCGCAGAATGAAACATCCATTTTTGCTTGTCGGCCTGTTGGTCTGTTGTTCTTCAATAGCCCAGGCCCAGGACGAATACTCACAGGCCTACAGCGCCTGCATGAAAACCGCCGAATCCACCCTGGCCATGAACAACTGCAACGGCGCCGAGATCAAGCGCCAGGACAGCCGCCTCAACAGTGCCTACAAAAAGGCCATGGCCGGCCTCGAAGGGCCGCAGCAAACCCAGCTGCGTGAAGCCCAGCGGGCCTGGATCAAGTACCGCGACGCCAACTGCAACCTGTATTACAGCCTCACCGGCGGCACCATGGATCAGCTCAATGGTGCCGGTTGCATCCTCGGCAGTACCCGCGACCGCGCCGATGAACTGCAGGCCTTGCTGCAGCCTTGAGGTCAGCGCCGGGTGGCGCGAGCACGCAGGTACTCGCGCACTTCGCGCTGGTCGCCGGCAAACTCGATACGCTCGGCCTTGCTCTGGCGCTGGTAGGCGTACATCGGGTCGTAGTACTCGTTGAGCAGGCCGCTGATCCAGGCTCGGTGCAGGTCCACCTCACCCGTGTGAAGCTGCTCTTGCAGCGCTTGCTCGAGTAACGCCGACAACCGCTGATAACGCTCGCCGCCGAGGCGCTTGAGGATGTTGGCCATGCTTTGGGTCAGGCGTTCGGCAAACTGCGTCAGGCCGTTTTCATCCCCGTGCAAGGCAACGAACTCGGCGCTCAGGTCGATCACGTAATCGCGCAGAATCCGCTCGACCCGGTTGTCAAAGCTGTCTTCCAGCCACACCAGCGGGTAGTGCTGCATGCCCTGGTAAAGCTCCAGCGGCAGGGTGCAACTGCCGACGATGCGGCCTTCATCTTCGAGTACAAATTGCTCGACGCCGCGTGCGCGTTTTTTCAGTACGTCGATGGCCAGCTGGTTCTCGAAGTCGATCTGCGCCGGCTGGCCGGTAGCGCGTTTGCCGAAGCTTGAGCCGCGGTGATTGGCGTGGCCTTCCAGATCAAGCGCATTGTCCAGCGTTTGCAGCACCTCGGTCTTGCCGGTGCCGGTGAGGCCGCCGATCAGCACGAAGTCACAGTCGGTTACCGCTTGCTGGGTGGTATGCAGCAGGAAGTTGCGCATCGCCTTGTAGCCGCCGACCACCTTGGGGTAGTGGATGCCGGCTTCAGACTTGAGCCACTGCTGGGCGATCTGCGAGCGCAGGCCGCCGCGAAAGCAGTAGAGGTAACCCTCGGGGTTGGCCCGGGCGAAGGCCGCCCAGGCGGCAATGCGTTGGTCCTTGAGCGGGCCGCTGACCAGTTGATGGCCGAGGGCGATGGCGGCCTGCTGGCCCTGCTGCTTGTAGCAGGTGCCGACCTTCTGCCGTTCAAGGTCGTTCATCAGCGGCAGGTTGATTACGTGGGGGAAGGCGCCCTTGCTGAACTCGACCGGGGCGCGCATGTCCATCATGGCTACATCGTTAAGAAACAGCTGGCGGTAGTCGGTGCAGTTGTCGCGCATCAAAGCACCTCAACTGCATGGCTCTGTCGCTCGACCAGCTCGCCGATTGGCGCCAGGTTCAGGCCCAGTTCGCCGGCCACGGCGAGAAACTCCGCTTCACCCTCTGGCGCCACCGCCACCAGCAGGCCGCCGCTGGTTTGCGGGTCGCACAGTAAGTGCTTTTGCTCGTCGCTCAGCGCGGCGATTTTTTCGCCATAGCTGTCGAAGTTGCGCAGGGTGCCGCCCGGGACGCAGCCCTCACTCAGGTAGTGCTCAACGCTCGGCAGGCGGGGCACCGCGCTGTAGTTCAGGCGGGCGCTGAGGCCGCTGCCGTCGGCCAGTTCCACCAGGTGGCCGAGCAGGCCGAAGCCGGTGACGTCGGTCATGGCCTTGACCCCGGCCAGCTTGCCGAAGCGGCTGCCCGGGGTGTTCAAGGTGCACATCCAGTCGCGGGCCAGGCCCTTGTCCTGGTCGCGCAGCTTGGCTTTTTTCTCGGCGGTGGTGAGGATACCGATGCCCAGCGGCTTGGTCAGGTACAGGCGACAACCGACGGTGGCGGTATCGTTGCGCTTCATGTGGCGCTTTTGCACCACGCCGGTCACGGCCAGGCCGAAGATCGGCTCGGGGGCATCGATGGAGTGGCCCCCGGCGAGTGGAATACCGGCCTCGGCGCAGACGGCGCGGCCGCCACGGATCACTTCACGGGCCACTTCCGGGGCCAGCACGTTGACCGGCCAGCCAAGAATGGCGATGGCCATCAGCGGGTCACCGCCCATGGCGTAGATGTCGCTGATGGCGTTGGTGGCGGCGATGCGGCCAAAGTCATACGGGTCATCGACGATGGGCATGAAAAAGTCAGTGGTCGAAACCACGCCGCGTTCGTCATCGAGGGCGTAGACGGCTGCGTCGTCGCGCGAGGCGTTGCCGACCCAGAGCTTGGGGTCCAGGGCCTGGGTGCCGCTTTCGGCGAGGATCACCTCGAGCATCTTCGGAGAGATCTTGCAGCCACAGCCGGCGCCATGGCTGTACTGGGTCAGGCGAATCGGCTCGCTCATACGCACCTCGAAAATTGGTGAAGGCCCGAGTGTAGCAAAGCTGGTCTTTACGCCGATGCCTCTTATAATTTCCGGGGTGGCCCGTGTGGCCCTTTCCCCGCTATTGAACCGGAGAATCCCCATGCTCAAACGTCCCCTGGCGCTGTTTGCCGGCCTGGTATTGTCGTGCTCGTCCTACCTGGCCATGGCGGCCGACACACTGCGAGTCAGTGCCATCCCTGACGAAGCGCCGACCGAACTGCTGCGCAAGTTCAAGCCATTGGGCGAGTACCTGGAGCAGAAGCTGGGGATGAAGGTCCAGTTTGTGCCGGTGGCCGACTACCCGGCGGTGGTCGAGGCGCTGGCCACCGATCGCCTGGATCTGGCCTGGCTCGGCGGCTTTACGTTCGTCCAGGTACATCTCAAGGACCCGACCGCCACGCCTTTGGTGCAGCGCGAACAGGATGCCAAGTTCACCAGCAAATTCATCACTGCCAATCCTGATGTGAAGAGCCTTGCCGACCTCAAGGGCAAGACCTTTGCCTTCGGTTCTGTTTCGTCCACCTCGGGCAGCCTGATGCCGCGCTACTTCATGCTCAAGAATGACAACATCAAGCCGGAGAGTTACTTCAGCCGCGTTGCCTATTCCGGTGCCCACGACGCCACTGCCGCCTGGGTCCAGGCCGGCAAGGTCGACGCCGGCGTGCTCAACGCCAGCGTCTGGGACAAATTGGTGGCCGCAGGCAAGGTCGATACCAATAAGGTCAAGGTGTTCGCCACCACCCCAAGCTACTACGACTACAACTGGACCGTGCGCGGCAGCCTCGAGCCGGCACTCAAAGTCAGGATCAAGCAGGCCTTCCTCGACCTTGATCCGGCCAAACCTGACGACAAAGTCATCCTCGACCTACAGGCTGCGAGCCGCTTCATCGAAACCAGCCCGGATAACTACAAGGGCATCGAAGAGGCCGCGCGCGCCGCCGACTTGCTGAAATGACCATCCGTTTGCGCGGCGCCAGCCTGCGCCACGGCCAGGTCCAGGCGCTGCACGGCATTGACCTGCAGGTTGGCGTCGGCGAGCGGGTGGCGATCATCGGCCCGTCGGGCGCGGGCAAGTCGAGCTTGCTGCAACTGCTGGGCACGGCCATCGCGCCCAGTACCGGCAACGTAGAGCTGCTCGGCGTGACGCCCTGGCGCTTGTCGGCCGCTGCGCTTCAGCGCCTGCGCGCGCGTATCGCCCTGATCCACCAGACGCCGCCGTTGCCACCACGCCAGCGGGTGGTAACCGCAGTACTGGCCGGGCGCCTGGGACAGTGGAGCACCTTGCGCGGGCTGCTCAACCTGCTGCACCCGACGGATGTCGCCGGTGTGCGCGAGGTGCTGACGACCCTTGGCATGGCCGAGAAGATTTTTGTCCAGTGCGGGCAATTGTCCGGTGGCCAGTTGCAGCGGGTCGGCATTGCCCGCGCGTTGTACCAGCAACCGCAGATTTTGCTGGCTGACGAACCGGTCTCGG
Organism: Pseudomonas sp. NPDC087612; assembly: GCF_044743505.1. Lineage (NCBI taxonomy): Bacteria > Pseudomonadati > Pseudomonadota > Gammaproteobacteria > Pseudomonadales > Pseudomonadaceae > Pseudomonas > Pseudomonas sp. NPDC087612. The sequence continues at coordinate 243,911 of NZ_JBIUWO010000005.1, read as the reverse complement.
CGATGGACCCGGTGCTCGCCGAACACAGCCTGAAAACCCTCAACCAGCATGCCAGCGAACGCCGCGTGACCCTGATCGCCAGCCTGCATGCGGTAGAGCTGGCGCTGGCGCATTTTGCGCGGGTTATCGGTATTCGCGAGGGGCGCATCGTCTTTGACCGCCCGGCGAGCGAGGTGTCCAGCGCCATGCTCGATGCCTTGTATGCCAACGAGCAACTGCTGCCGCCGGCGTTACCGCTGCCGGCCTTGAACCTGCAGATTCCCCGATGCTGAAGGCCGATCGCCGTGACCCGGCGGCGTTGCCCAGGCTATTGTTGGCGCTGCTGGCGATAGCCTTGCTGTGGCCGGGTATCCGCCTCAGCGAGCTCAACCCTGGGGTGCTTCTGCAGGCCGATAACCGCCGGGAGATGGGTAATTTTGTCAGCGCCTTCTGGCCGCCAGCCCATGAAGCGGACTTTCTTCGGCTGCTGCTTGAGGCCACCTTGCAAACCCTGGCCGTAGCCACCGCCGGCATGACCCTGGCGTTGCTGCTGGCGATCCCGGCCAGCCTGCTGGCCAGCCGGGCGCTGTCGTTGCGCGCCGCTTCCCGTGGCGGTCGCCTGGGATTCTGGTCGCGGACCCTGCGTCTGCCGGTGCGCGGCCTGTTGATCTTTTTGCGCAGCGTGCCGGAGATCGTTTGGGCGCTGCTGTTCGTGCGTGCCGTGGGCCTGGGCCCGACCGCCGGGGTGCTGGCCATCGCCATCACCTACAGCGGCATGCTTGGCAAGGTCTATGCCGAGATTTTCGAATCGATCGACCAGCGCCCGGCGCATGCCTTGTTGCAGACCGGCAGCAGCCGCTTGAGCGCGTTCTGCTACGGCATCCTGCCGACTGCGGCGGCGGAGCTGGTGTCTTATACGGTGTACCGCTGGGAGTGTGCGATCCGTGCCTCGGTGGTGATGGGTTTTGTCGGTGCAGGGGGGCTCGGCCAGCAGATCGACCTCTCCATGCGCATGTTCGCCGGCGCCGAGGTGGCGAGCATGCTGCTGACATTTCTGTTGCTGGTATGGCTGGCCGACCAGCTCAGCCGCCTGCTGCGCGGGAGGTTGGCATGAGAGTGCTGATCAATACCGCGCTGGTGCTGGCACTGGTGGCGGCGGTGGCAGCTTCGTTCGCTTACTTGAGCCTTGATCTGCAGGCGCTGTTTGGCAACGGCGGGTTAGGGCAGATGGGCGCTTATGCGCTGCGCTTCCTCAGCCCCGAGCTGAGCCCCGAGCACCTGCGGGCGGTCGCCAAGGGCGCATTGGAAACCCTGGCCATGTCGGGCCTGGGTACTTTGCTAGCGGTGGTGCTCGGGCTGATGCTGGCCTTGCCGGCCGCCGGGCGGTTCGGCTGGCCGCTGCAAGGCGTTGCGCGCCTGCTGCTTAACGCCCTGCGCGCGATACCAGAGCTGGTGTGGGCGGCCTTGACCGTCCTGGCCGCGGGCCTTGGGCCCAATGCCGGGACCCTGGCCCTGGCCTTGCACACCTCAGGTGTTCTCGGCCGGCTGTTCGCCGAGGCACTGGAAAACGCCCCGCCAGAGCCGGCTGCGGCCATTCGTCTGCAAGGCGGCAGCCAGGTCACTGCATTCTGCTTCGGCACCTTGCCTAACCTCTGGCCGCAGATGCTTGCCTACAGCCTGTACCGCTGGGAAAACAACATCCGCATGGCCAGCGTGCTGGGCTTTGTCGGTGCCGGCGGCCTGGGGCAGATGCTCTACACCACCCTGAGCCTGTTCCAGGAAGCCCGGGCCAGCACGGTGATCATCGCCATGCTGGTGCTGGTGCTGCTGGTCGATGCCTTGAGCGATGTGCTCCGGCAGCGCTTTGTGCGGGCTTGAAAGCCGCAGGATGATCAGGGCTTGGGCAGATCATGGCTGGCCCATTCCAGGTAGCGGATGATCCGCTCCTTGTAGTGCAGGTGATCACGCACCACCATCAAGCCGAACCACAGCACCAGCAACACGGCGAAGGTCAACAGGATGACCAGGTTGCCTTTGCCGAACGCCCACAGCTCGGTGAGCTTGGCCTTCTCGGCGGCGATGGTGGCGAGGAAGGTGATGATCGCCACGAACATCGCGTTCTGGGTCAGGTTCAACGACTTGGGCGGGTTTTCGGAGATCTTCGCAAACGCCGCGATCTCGCCAGCCTGGGCTGCACTGACAGCGTTCTGCTCAAGCATCTGCAGGAAATGCGCGTAGCGCAGGTAGCTGTCGCGCTGCAGCAGCGGCTGGCTGGCGATGGCATGGCGTTGATACAGCCTTTTGAACTGCTCGGCGACAAAGTACTCACGGGCCAGCAACATCGCCCACATGCACAGGCTGGTGCTGAGCATCACCGTGACCGGGCCTAGGGGGTGCTGTTGCACGCTGAACGAGGCGCTGACCACCAGGACGGTTGCCAGCACCACCAGCCAGGTCGGCAACAGGTGCGGGGCCAGCGGATTGTTGCGGATGGCGTGCCAATAGTTCGGACGGCTGCGTTTGTAGAGCTGCAGCATTTCGCTCCATTGTTGAAACATCGTTACCTCATGGGCAGGGGCTTACCATGAGGATAACGGCCGCGCCGGGGAAATCATCACTGGGTTTTGGTTGGTGCGTTCTTAGGGAGCGCTCGTAATCAGTGGCCCCGGGCACAGACGAGGGTTGCGCTTGAGAAATGGGCTACGCGAAACAGCGAAGCAGCCGTACCCAGCCACCTCTCTCTTAGTGTCATTGTGCGATCTTCAGGCATCTGCATACCCGGACCAAACTTCTGGCCAGGTGATGAGAGGTGTGGATTGCTGATTGCTTGTTTGTATCCAAAGGGATACATTGGTGTGAGCCTTGAAATATAGTGTTTTGCAGACACCCAGATTTACCTCGTGGTTAGTTTCTGTGCGCGACCTCCGTGCAAGGTTGGCCATCGCACGGCGAATAGAGCGTGCAACGGCAGGAAACCTGGGGGATGTGAAGTCCGTCGGTGGCCAGGTTTCCGAGATGCGCATCGATGTGGGTGCGGGTTATCGGGTGTACTTCACGGTTCGGGACGGGATGGTCATTGTTTTGTTGGCAGGGGGTGACAAGTCATCTCAATCTGCTGATATCCAACTAGCCAGGAAGTTGGCCAAGGAAATCTGATATGAGCTTGTCACTCACCACCTTTGATATGGCAGCCTTGCTCGATAGTGATGAAGCTATCAGCGAGTACCTTTCCCAAGTTCTGGCGGATGGAGATCATGACGAACTGATACGTGCCCTTGGCCATATCGCCAAGGCGCGCGGCATGAGTCAGATTGCAAGCGCAAGTGGGTTGGGGCGCGAGAGTCTGTACAAGGCATTAACCCCGGGTGCGAAGCCTCGTTTTGATACTGTACTGAAGGTCATTCGAGCGTTAGGGATTGATCTTCTGGCTCATCCTCACACTTCCTCGAGGCTCTGAGCCGCTCGTACTCCACTCGGGTTAGTGGGCAGATTCGCCAACCAGCTCCCCACGCTGCGCATCTCGCTGCATCGACTCCAGATTTCTTTCAATGGTTTCACAAATCGCATCCATCTGAATCTGGTGCTCGATCGGCTACAGCGCCTGCTTCATCTGCACCAGCGCCACCCGCGTATTGCCAGGGCCCTGGCGCTCCTCGATGGCAAAAGGCTCAAAGCCCAGCTGTGGATAAAGCAGCAGCCCGGCGGCATTGCTGTTGAAACACGACACCTGCACCTCGCGCGCTTCGAACTGGCTGCGAGCCAGCTCGATCATGCTCTGCACCAGAAAACGCGCCACGCCATGACCGCGCGCGGCGGGGGCCACCACCACATTGCCGAGGGCGCACACGCCGCCGTGCTCGGCCTTGTAGAAGTTGGCAAAGGCCAGCACCGTCCCGTCGCCCTCGACCACAGTGGAGCCGCTGCGCTGGGCGATGGCCTCGCTCAATTGCGCGGGTGTCAGCGGGTACGCAGCTTTGGGGAACATGTAGAACAGCTCGTCAGGGCCTTGGGGGAAGCAGCAGATGGCAGCGATGTCCTGAGGCTGGACGGGGCGGTGGGTCAATTGCATGGCGCGACTCGATCAGCAAATGAGGGGAACAGTGATCCTACACACTTCGACAAAGCTGGTAATGGAATCCCCACGCTGCGCCAGGGTCCACCTTGATAAGGTGCCCTTCGGCTGCATCGACCCACAAGGAGCAACATCATGAAAGCACTTCTGTTCACCGCCGCCCTGGCAACAGCGGGCCTGGCTCAGGCCCAGACCGTGGAAATGGCCCTGGTGGGCGCCGACGGCAGCGCCAAACCGGTCGGTACCATTACCCTTGAGCAGAATAAGTACGGCACTTTGCTCACGCCTGACCTGCGCGACTTGCCGCCGGGCGTACACGGCTTTCACCTGCACGAAAACCCCTCCTGCGCACCGGCCACCGCCGACGGCAAGACCACGCCGGCAGGTTCTGCGGGCGGGCATTGGGACCCGCAGCAGAGTAAAAAACACCTGGGCCCGTACGACGATGCCGGGCACAAGGGCGACTTGCCCGCCCTGTATGTCAGCGCCGACGGCACCGCCCGCTACCCGGTCCTGGCCCCACGCCTGAAGGCCGACGAGTTCAAGGGCCATGCGCTGATGGTGCATGGCGGCGGCGATAACCACAGCGATCACCCGCAGGCGTTGGGTGGTGGTGGGGCGCGGATTGCGTGTGGGGTGGTGCAATAAAGGGCTATCCACTGCGCAATGCGCTAGGCCTGCACGTGTTGCAATAACGGACTTTCACTGGGGTGCATCATGATCTGCAAAAACGCCATGCGTCCGGTACACCCAGGGGAAGTCCTGCGCGAAGATTTTCAGAGTGAGTTGGGTGTTAGTGTCGCCGCTTTGGCTCGCGCGTTGGGCGTGTCTGCCTCTGCGATAAATGCGGTTCTTTCTCGGCGTCGCGGCGTTTCGGCAGACATGGCCTTGCGCCTCGCCACTTGCCTGGACACTACGCCGGAGTTCTGGCTCAACCTGCAGACGGCGTTTGACCTGCGCACGGCCGAGTTGAATCACGGCGATGAGATCCACCGGCAAGTGCGGCGCCTGGTGGCTTGTGCTTGAATTGCCGGGCACAAAAAAACCGACCCTGGGGTCGGTTTCTTTTTGCGTTTGGTGCCCCGAGGGAGACTCGAACTCCCACTCCTTTCGAAAACGGATTTTGAATCCGCCGCGTCTACCAATTCCGCCATCAGGGCTTGTGGCGGCGAAGTATAGAGAGGCGCCTACCGTTGGTCAATCAGCTTTCATGGTCAATTTTCACGGTTTCGGCTAAACTTTCCGGCCCTGTCGAACCGAACACCATCATGCGCGTCGCCGATTTCTCCTTTGAGCTCCCTGATTCCCTGATCGCTCGCCATCCGCTGGCGCAGCGCCATAGCAGCCGGCTGTTGACCCTGGACGGGCCGAGCGGGGCACTGGCGCATCGCCAGTTCACCGACCTGCTCGAGCATCTGCGCCCGGGCGATCTGATGGTGTTCAACAATACCCGGGTGATTCCGGCGCGTCTGTTCGGCCAGAAGGCCAGCGGCGGCAAGCTGGAAATCCTCGTCGAGCGCGTGCTCGACAGCCACCGGGTACTGGCCCACGTGCGTTCGAGCAAGGCGCCCAAGCCTGGCACGCAGATTCTCATCGATGGCGGTGGCGAGGCCGAGATGTTCGCCCGTCACGATGCGCTGTTCGAGCTGCGTTTTGCCGAAGAGGTACTGCCGCTGCTTGATCGCGTTGGCCACATGCCGCTGCCGCCGTATATCGACCGTCCGGATGAAGGCGCCGACCGCGAGCGCTACCAGACGGTGTACGCCGAGCGCGCTGGCGCCGTGGCCGCGCCAACTGCCGGCCTGCACTTCGACGAAGAACTGCTGGCCAAAATCGCCGCCAAGGGTGTGGAAACCGCCTTTGTCACTTTGCATGTAGGTGCTGGTACCTTCCAGCCGGTGCGGGTCGAGCGCATCGAAGATCACCACATGCATAAAGAGTGGCTGGAGGTCGGCCAGGATGTGGTTGACGCCGTGGCTGCCTGCCGGGCCCGTGGCGGGCGCGTGGTTGCCGTGGGCACCACCAGCGTGCGTTCGCTGGAAAGCGCCGCCCGTGATGGCGAGCTCAAGGCCTTCAGTGGCGATACCGATATCTTCATCTTCCCCGGCCGGCCGTTCCATGTGGTCGATGCCCTGGTGACCAACTTCCATTTGCCTGAATCCACGCTGCTGATGCTGGTTTCGGCCTTCGCCGGTTACCCCGAGACCATGGCTGCCTATGCGGCGGCGGTCGAACACGGGTACCGCTTCTTCAGTTACGGTGATGCCATGTTCATCACCCGCAATCCGGCGCCACGCGGCCCCGAGGATCAAGCATGAGTCGCACCTGTCGTATGTCCTTCGAATTGCTCGCCACTGACGGCAAGGCCCGTCGCGGCCGCCTGACTTTCCCGCGTGGCGTGGTCGAGACCCCGGCGTTCATGCCGGTGGGCACCTATGGCACGGTCAAGGGCATGCTGCCGCGCGACATCGAGGCGATCGGCGCGCACATGATCCTCGGCAACACCTTCCACCTGTGGCTGCGCCCGGGCACCGAGGTGATCAAGGCCCACGGCGACCTGCACGACTTCATGAAGTGGCAGGGCCCGATCCTCACCGACTCTGGCGGTTTCCAGGTGTTCAGCCTGGGCGCCATGCGCAAGATCCGCGAAGAGGGCGTGACCTTCGCCTCGCCGGTCGACGGCTCCAAGGTGTTCATGGGCCCGGAAGAGTCGATGCAGGTCCAGCGTGACCTGGGCTCGGACGTGGTGATGATCTTCGACGAGTGCACCCCGTACCCGGCCGATGAAGACGTCGCCCGGGTGTCCATGGAGTTGTCCCTGCGCTGGGCACAGCGCTCGAAGAACGCCCATGGCGACAGCACTGCGGCGCTGTTCGGCATTGTTCAGGGTGGCATGCACGAGAACCTGCGCATGCGCTCGCTCGAAGGCCTGGAAAAGATCGGCTTCGACGGCCTGGCCATCGGCGGCCTGTCGGTGGGCGAGCCCAAGCACGAAATGATCAAGGTCCTGGACTACCTGCCAGGGCGGATGCCGGCTGACAAACCTCGTTACCTTATGGGGGTAGGCAAGCCGGAAGATCTCGTTGAGGGTGTGCGCCGCGGCGTCGACATGTTCGATTGCGTGATGCCCACGCGCAACGCGCGCAACGGCCATCTGTTTGTCGATACCGGCGTGCTGAAAATCCGTAACGCGTTCCATCGCCATGATGATTCGCCCCTGGACGCGACCTGCGATTGCTATACCTGCCAGAACTTCTCCCGCGCGTATCTGCATCATCTGGATAAATGCGGCGAAATGTTGGGCAGTATGTTGAATACGATCCATAACTTGCGTCATTACCAGCGCTTGATGGCTGGTTTACGCGAGGCTATTCAACAAGGTACATTGGCCGCCTTTGTCGATGCCTTTTACGCCAAGCGCGGGCTGCCTGTGCCGCCCTTGGACTGATGTTCTGTCGATCCCTAACAAGTACTGATTTGCAACTGGAGTGCTAAATGAGCTTTCTGATCCCTGCCGCATACGCGGACGCAGCTGCCCCAGCCGCCGGCCCAGCCGGTACTGGCTTCGAGTGGATTTTCCTGGTCGGTTTCCTGGTCATCTTCTACCTGATGATCTGGCGCCCGCAGGCCAAACGTGCCAAAGAGCAGAAAAACCTGCTGAGCAACCTGCAAAAAGGTGACGAAGTTGTCACCAACGGCGGTATCGCCGGCAAGATCGTCAAAGTTGCCGACGACTTCGTGGTTCTGGAAGTGTCCGACAACGTCGAGCTGAAGTTCCAGAAGGGCGCCGTAGCCGCGACCCTGCCTAAAGGCACGCTCAAAGCGATCTAAGTTTCAGTTTTTTACCAATCGACGGGGCGCGCAAGGCGCCCCGCGTCTTGAACGGGCGGCGTGATGCTGAACAAATACCCTCTGTGGAAATACGCACTGATCCTGGTGGTACTGGCGATCGGTTTTATTTATTCCGCTCCCAACCTCTACCCTGATGATCCGGCCGTTCAGGTCAGCGGTGCCAGTACTGCACTGCAGGTCACTCAGGCCGATCTGGACCGCGTGAGCAAGGCGCTCAACGAGTCCGGTATCCAGGTCAAGGCCGCGAGCCTGGGCGAGAAGGGCAAGGTTGGCCTGGTGCGCCTGAGCAAACAGGAAGACCAACTGCCAGCCAAGGATGTAGTGCGCAAGGCACTGGGCGACGACTATGTAGTAGCGCTCAACCTGGCCCCGACTACCCCGCAATGGCTGCGCAACCTGGGCGCAAGCCCGATGAAGCTGGGCCTGGACCTTTCCGGTGGTGTGCACTTCCTGCTTGAAGTAGACATGGACAAAGCCATGTCGGCGCGCCTGAAAGTCTACGAAGGCGAAGTCAAGAGCCTGCTGCGCAAAGAGCGCGTGCGCTATCGCAGCCTGCCGCAACAAGATGGCGGCATCCAGCTGGGCTTCTCCGATGACGAATCCCGCGAACAGGCCCGTAGCCTGATCCGCAAGAATTTCAACGATTTCGAGCTGACCACCACCGAGCGCAACGGCCTGTCGGTGCTGCGCCTGGCGATTACTCCGGCCAAGGTCGCGGAAATCCGTGAATACTCGATCAAGCAGAACCTGACCACGGTACGTAACCGTGTCAACGAGCTGGGTGTCGCCGAGCCACTGGTTCAGCGCCAAGGTGCCAACCGCATCGTGGTCGAGCTGCCAGGCGTGCAGGACACCGCCGAAGCCAAGCGTATTCTCGGCAAGACCGCCAACCTCGAATTCCGCCTGGGTGCTGAGCCTGGTGCCTCGAAAGCCACCACCGAAACCTTCGAGTTCCGTGAAGGCGGTCGTTCGGCTGCGGTTGAGCGTGGCCTGATCATCACCGGTGACCAGGTGACCGACGCCCAGGCCAGCTTCGACGAGCAGGGCCGTCCGCAGGTGAACATCCGTCTGGATGGTCATGGTGGCGAGCTGATGAGCCGCGCTACCCGTAGCAACGTCGGCCGCAGCATGGCGGTGATCTTCATCGAGCAGCGTCCAACAACGCGCTACGTCAAGCAGATGGTCGACGGCGTCGAGAAAGACGTTGCTGTACAGACTTTCACCGAAGAGAAGAAGATCATCAGCCTGGCGACCATCCAGTCGCCACTGGGCAGCCAGTTCCGCATCACTGGCCTGAACGGTCAGGGCGAGTCGTCGGAACTGGCCCTGCTGCTGCGCGCTGGTGGCCTGGCGGCGCCGATGTACTTTGCTGAAGAGCGCACCATTGGCCCGAGCCTGGGTGCCGACAACATCACCAAGGGTATCGACGCATCCTTGTGGGGCATGCTGTTCGTCTCGCTGTTCATCATGGCCATCTACCGCTTCTTCGGCCTGATCGCGACCATCGCCCTGGCCGGTAACATGGTCATGCTGCTGGCGCTGATGTCGCTGCTGGGGGCAACGCTGACCCTGCCGGGTATTGCCGGTATCGTCCTGACCATGGGTATGGCGGTTGACGCCAACGTGCTGATCTTCTCGCGGATCCGCGAAGAGCTGGCCAATGGCATGTCGGTGCAACGCGCCATCCACGAAGGTTTCAACCGTGCCTACACGGCGATTGTCGACGCCAACCTGACCACCTTGCTGGTCGGCGGCATCCTCTTCGCCATGGGTACCGGCCCGGTCAAGGGCTTCGCGGTTACCATGTCCCTCGGGATTTTCACCTCGATGTTCACGGCCGTCATGGTCACCCGCGCAATGGTCAACCTGACCTGCGGCGGGCGTGATATCAAGAAGCTGTGGGTATAAGGGGCTGCCATGTTACGTACAATCAACTTCATGGGTGTGCGCAACCTTGCGTTCGGCATCACCCTGCTTCTGACCGTGCTGGCGCTGTTCAGCTGGTTCTACAAAGGCCTCAACTTTGGTCTGGACTTCACCGGCGGTACGCTCATCGAGCTGACCTACGAGCGTCCGGCCAACCTTGGCGAGGTCCGTGAAGAACTGGTCAAGGCCGGCTTCCAGGACGCCGTGGTGCAGAGTTTCGGTGCTACCACCGACCTGCTGGTGCGTATGCCGGGCGATGATCCGCAACTGGGTAACCGAGTGTCCGAGGCGCTGCAAAAGGTCAGCACCGACAACCCGGCGGTGGTCAAGCGTGTCGAGTTCGTTGGCCCGCAGGTCGGTGAAGAGCTGCGCGACCAGGGTGGCCTGGGCATGCTGCTGGCCCTGGGCGGCATCATGATCTACCTGGCCTTCCGCTTTCAGTGGAAGTTCGCCCTGGGTGCGATCCTGTCGCTGATCCACGACGTGGTCGTGACCATGGGTATCCTCTCGTTCTTCCAGATCACCTTCGACCTGACGGTGCTGGCGGCGGTGCTGGCGATCATTGGCTACTCGCTCAACGACACCATCGTCGTATTCGACCGGGTACGTGAGAACTTCCGGGTTCTGCGCAAGGCTTCGCTGATCGAGAACATCAACATCTCGACCACCCAGACCCTGCTGCGGACCGTGGCGACCTCGGTGTCGACCTTGCTGGCGATTGCCGCGCTGCTGTTCTTCGGTGGCGACAACCTGTGGGGCTTCTCCCTGGCGCTGTTCATCGGTGTCATGGCCGGTACCTACTCGTCGATCTACATCGCCAACGTGGTGCTGATCTGGCTGAACCTGAACAGTGAAGACCTGATCCCGACGGTGAAAGCCGAAGGTGTGGACGACCGTCCATAAGGGAATTTCCCGCACTGTTGGTCGTACAAAAGGGCGCGAGTGTTGAACTCGCGCCTTTTTTTATGCTCCAAGGCAGGGAGAAGGCGGGCAATGTTCCGCAGGTATGATCAGGAGGTTCAGGTGAACAAATCGATGCTGGTGGGTGCGGTTCTGGGTGCTGTCGGTGTAACAGCCGGAGGTGCTGTTGCCACCTACAGCCTGGTCAAGGGCGGGCCGGAATACGCCGAAGTTTTGGCGGTGCAGCCGGTCAAGCAGACGGTCAAGACACCCCGTGAAGTGTGCAAGGACGTCACTGTGACGCGTCAGGCGCCGGTCAAGGATCAACACCAGATTGCCGGTACCGTGGTCGGTGCGCTGGCAGGTGGCCTGCTGGGTAACCAGATCGGTGGCGGTACCGGCAAGAAGATTGCGACCGTGGCCGGTGCGGTCGGTGGCGGCTATGCCGGCAACAAGGTCCAGGAAGGCATGCAGGAGCGTGATACCTACACCACCACGCAAACCCGCTGCAACACGGTCAACGACCTGAGCGAGAAGGTGGTCGGCTATGATGTGAAGTACTCGATCGGCGACAAGGTCGGTCAAGTGCGCATGGAGCGTGACCCGGGTTCGCAAATTCCGCTGGATAAAGAAGGCAAGCTGGTACTGAGCCAGGCCCAGGCTGGCCAGTAATCTACTGTAGGAGCGGGCTTGCCCCGCGATGCGGTGTAACGGTTAGATCGCTATCGCGGGGCAAGCCCGCTCCTACAGGCCAAAAAAAGCACCCCGAAGGGTGCTTTTTTTGTGCTCGATCGTACTTAGCGTTTGATCGAAGCAGGCAGGTGCGGCTGGATGGCAGTCAGAACGGCCTTGAAGCACTTGGTGTTGCCAGCAACGATGTGACCCTTCTCGAGGAAGTCGTGGCCACCGGTGAAGTCGCTCACCAGGCCGCCCGCTTCCTGGATCAGCAGGGCGCCTGCAGCCATGTCCCATTCCGACAGGCCCGATTCCCAGAAGGCATCGAAACGACCGGCGGCAACGTAGGCCAGGTCCAGGCTGGCAGCACCGGCGCGGCGGATGCCTGCGGTCTGGCCAACCAGGGCGCGGAACATGCCCAGGTAGTTGTCCAGGTCAGCCATCTGGTTGTCGCGGAACGGGAAGCCGGTACCCAGCAGGGCACCTTCCAGGCTGGTGCGAGGGCTGACGCGCAGGCGGCGGCCGTTCAGCTGGGCGCCACGGCCACGGCTGGCGGTGAATTCTTCCTGGCGGACAGGGTCCAGCACCACGGCGTGCTCAAGGCGGCCACGGTATTTGCAGGCAATGCTGACAGCAAAGTGCGGAACGCCACGCAGGAAGTTGGTGGTGCCATCCAGTGGGTCGATGATCCACAGGTAGTCCTTGCCTTCTTCGCCGCTACCGGCATGCAGGCCGGTCTCTTCGCCGTAGATGGAGTGGTTCGGGTAGGCCTTGCGCAGGGCATCGATGATTTTCTGCTCTGCGGCGCGATCGACTTCGGAGACGTAATCCTTGGCGTCTTTTTCATCAACCTTGATGCTATCCAGGCGCTCGATGGAGCGGAAAATCAATTCACTGGCGCTGCGGGCGGCGCGCAGCGCGATATTCAGCATGGGCTGCATGGACGTTTCACCTGGGTCGTTAAAGAAAGCCGAACATTCTAGCAGAAAACTTTGCGCGAAGAAGGGTGACATTTGCTTTCGTAGCGTAAAGTCGGTCGCTTCTGTAAGATTTGCTCCCCCTTCGCAACGTCTGTGAGCGCTCGCCTTGCTGCAAAATATTCGTGTTGTTCTGGTCAATACCAGCCACCCCGGCAATATCGGCGGCGCTGCGCGTGCCATGAAAAACATGGGCTTGTCGCGCTTGGTGCTGGTCGATCCGCAGCATTTTCCCTCGCCTGAGGCGGATGCCCGTGCGTCGGGTGCCGATGATGTGCTGGGCGGCGCACAAGTGGTCGCCACCCTTGAAGAGGCGCTGGTCGGCTGCAACCTGGTGTTCGGTACCAGTGCCCGCGAGCGCCGCATCCCCTGGCCGCTGGTCGACCCGCGCGAGTGCGCCAGCAAGGTCATCGAGCATGCCGTTCAGGGCGAAGAGATTGCCCTGGTGTTCGGCCGTGAGCACGCCGGCCTGACCAACGAAGAACTGCAGCGTTGCCATTTCCATGTGCACATCCCCTCGAACCCGGACTTCAGTTCGCTGAACCTCGGCGCCGCAGTGCAGGTGCTGGCCTATGAGGTGCGCATGGCCTGGCTGGCGCAGGAAGGGCAGGCGTCGCCGGTGGAAGTAGTCGACAGCAGCGAGCTGGCGACCATGGATGAAATGGAGCTGTTCTACCAGCACCTGGAAAAAACCCTGGTCGATATCGGCTTTCTCGACCCGCTCAAGCCCAGGCACCTGATGCCGCGCCTGCGTCGCCTGTACGGGCGCAGCTCGGTGGATCGTTCGGAAATGAGTATTTTGCGCGGCATTCTCACCGAAACCCAGAAAGCGGCCCGTGGCGAGCCGCATAAGCGCAAGGATCAATAGATGTTCGAGCGTCTGCGTGAAGATATCCAGAGCGTTTTCCACCGTGACCCGGCGGCGCGCAATGCCTTTGAGGTGCTGACCTGCTACCCCGGTATGCATGCGATCTGGCTGCATCGTGCGGCGCACGCCTTGTGGCGACGGGACTGCAAGTGGCTGGCGCGGCTGGTGTCGAACTTTGGCCGCTGGCTGACCGGGATCGAGATTCACCCTGGTGCCAAGGTGGGGCGGCGCTTCTTCATTGACCACGGCATGGGCATCGTCATCGGCGAAACCGCCGAGATCGGCGACGACGTCACTCTGTACCAGGGCGTGACCCTGGGCGGCACCACCTGGAACAAGGGCAAGCGCCACCCGACCCTGGAAGACGGCGTGGTCGTTGGTGCCGGGGCCAAGGTGCTGGGGCCGTTCACCGTCGGCGCCGGGGCCAAGATCGGTTCCAACGCGGTGGTCACCAAGGCGGTACCGGCCGGCGCGACTGCGGTGGGTATCCCCGGGCGGATCATCGTCAAGACCGATGCCGATGCCGAGGTCGAGGCCCGGCGCAAGGCCATGGCCGAGAAGATCGGCTTCGATGCCTATGGCGTCAGCGAAGACATGCCCGACCCGGTGGCCCGCGCCATTGGTCAGTTGCTTGACCACCTGCAGGCGGTCGACGGGCGTCTGGAAGGCATGTGCGGCGCGCTTAAGAATCTTGGCAGCGACTACTGCGCCAAGGAGCTGCCGGCACTGCGTGAAGAGGACTTCGCCGAGATCAAGGATGAGGCCCGCAGCGACGCGTCGACGCATTGACAGAAGGGGCGTGCGCAAGCGCCCCTTAGTTTGCTATCATTCCGCCGCCCTCTTGCGGTAAACCCGACTAAAGCACTAGGTCTTATAGTTGACTTAAATGCTCGGGAATAGCATACTCGCTCCCATCCCGTAACCCCGTGGTACCTACTAGCCATGCGACTGACTACAAAAGGCCGATACGCCGTGACCGCCATGCTCGACCTGGCGTTGCACGCGCAGAATGGGCCGGTGTCTCTGGCCGACATTTCCGAGCGCCAAGGCATTTCCCTCTCTTATCTGGAGCAGCTGTTTGCAAAGCTGCGCCGCAGCAGCCTGGTTTCCAGTGTGCGCGGCCCTGGCGGCGGCTACCAGCTGTCGCGAAGCATGGAGAGCATTCAGGTCGCCCAGGTCATCGACGCGGTCAACGAATCGGTCGATGCCACGCGCTGCCAGGGGCTGGGTGATTGCCACGCCGGCGACACCTGCCTGACCCACCACCTGTGGTGCGACCTCAGCCAGCAGATTCACGAATTCCTCAGCGGCATCAGCCTGGCTGACCTTGTCACTCGCCGTGAGGTACAAGAAGTCGCCCAGCGCCAGGACCTGCGTCGTATCGCAGGCCGGGCACCGCAGCTGGACAAGATTGAGACGTCCGCCGTCGAATGACCGTTTCGACGCGCGGCGCGACCGCCTGATAGGAGATATTCAATGAAGTTGCCGATCTACCTCGATTACTCCGCGACCACCCCGGTCGATCCACGCGTTGCCCAGAAGATGAGCGACTGCCTGCTGGTCGACGGGAACTTCGGTAACCCGGCGTCGCGCTCCCACGTCTTTGGCTGGAAAGCCGAAGAAGCGGTCGAGAACGCCCGTCGCCAGGTCGCCGACCTGGTCAATGCCGATCCGCGTGAAATTGTCTGGACCAGCGGTGCCACCGAGTCCGACAACCTGGCAATCAAGGGCGTCGCGCACTTCTACAGCACCAAGGGCAAGCACCTGATCACCTCCAAGATCGAGCACAAGGCTGTCCTGGACAGCACTCGTCAGCTGGAGCGTGAAGGCTTTGAAGTGACCTACATCGAGCCAGGCGCCGATGGCCTGATCACGCCGGCCATGGTTGAAGCTGCCCTGCGTGAAGACACCATTCTGGTGTCGATCATGCACGTGAACAACGAAATCGGCACCATCAACGACATCGCCGCCATTGGCGAGCTGACCCGCGCCCGCGGCGTCATGTTCCACGTCGATGCCGCGCAGTCCACCGGCAAGGTCGAGATCGACCTGCAAAAGCTCAAGGTCGACCTGATGTCGTTCTCGGCGCACAAGACCTATGGCCCTAAAGGCATTGGCGCGCTGTACGTCAGCCGCAAGCCTCGCGTGCGCCTGGAAGCCACCATGCACGGCGGCGGTCACGAGCGCGGCATGCGTTCGGGCACCCTGGCCACCCACCAGATCGTCGGCATGGGCGAAGCCTTCGCCATCGCCAAAGAGCTGATGGCCAGCGAGAACCTGCGCATCAAGGCCCTGAGCGACCGCTTCTACAAGCAGGTTGAAGGCCTCGAAGAGCTGTACATCAACGGCAGCATGACCGCGCGCATTCCGCACAACCTGAACCTGAGCTTCAACTACGTCGAAGGCGAGTCGCTGATCATGGCGCTCAAGGACCTGGCCGTTTCGTCCGGCTCGGCCTGTACTTCGGCTTCGCTCGAGCCGTCCTACGTGCTGCGTGCCCTGGGCCGCAACGACGAACTGGCACACAGCTCGATCCGCTTTACCTTCGGTCGCTTCACCACCGAAGAAGAAATCGACTACGCCGCGCAGAAGGTTTGCGAGGCCGTAACCAAGCTGCGCGAATTGTCGCCGCTGTGGGATATGTACAAAGACGGCGTCGACATCTCCAAGATCGAGTGGGCTGCGCACTAAGTAGTCGCCGGCAAGAGCGGCTCTCTGATGAGGAAGGAATTGCACCATGGCATACAGTGAAAAGGTCATCGACCACTACGAAAACCCGCGTAACGTCGGCAAGATGAATGCCGAGGACCCGGATGTCGGCACCGGCATGGTCGGCGCTCCGGCGTGCGGCGACGTCATGCGCCTGCAGATCAAGGTCAACGAGCAGGGCGTTATCGAAGACGCCAAGTTCAAGACCTACGGCTGCGGTTCGGCCATCGCTTCCAGCTCCCTCGCTACCGAGTGGATGAAGGGCAAGACCCTGGACGAAGCGGAAACCATCAAGAACACCCAGCTGGCCGAAGAACTGGCGCTGCCGCCGGTTAAAATCCACTGCTCGGTACTCGCCGAGGACGCCATCAAGGCGGCCGTGCGCGATTACAAGCAGAAGAAAGGTTTGCTCTAAGGTCGCCTGTTGCAGGTAAGGAGTCTCGATGGCTATCAGCATGACAGAAGCCGCCGCCAAACATGTGCGGCGCTCCCTCGACGGACGCGGCAAGGGTGAAGGTATTCGCCTTGGCGTGCGCACCACTGGCTGCTCGGGCCTGGCCTATGTGCTGGAGTTCGTCGATGAAGTAACCTCCGATGACCAGGTCTTCGAAAGCCATGGCGAAAAGGTCATCATCGATCCGAAAAGCCTGACGTACCTCGACGGTACCGAGCTGGATTTCGTCAAGGAAGGGTTGAACGAAGGCTTCAAGTTCAACAACCCCAACGTGCGCGGTGAGTGTGGCTGCGGCGAAAGCTTCAACGTCTGAGGCTGCGCGTGGGTACTCCTTGTCATTTCGCCCTGTTTGACCTGCAACCTGGCTTCCGTCTGGACCTCGACAAGCTGGCTGTTCGCTATCGCGAGCTGGCCCGCGAGGTCCATCCGGATCGCTTCGCCGATGCCTCCGAACGTGAACAGCGCATTGCGCTGGAGCGTTCGGCTGCGCTGAACGAGGCCTACCAGACTCTCAAGAGCGCGCCCCGGCGTGCCCGCTACCTGTTGGCGATCGGCGGCCATGAAGTGCCGCAGGAAGTCACCGTCCATGATCCCGAGTTCCTGCTGCAGCAGATGCAGCTGCGTGAAGAGCTCGAAGACCTCCAGGACAGTGCCGACCTCGATGGCGTGGCCGGCTTCAAGCGTCGCTTGAAAGCCGCCCAGGAAGCACTCAACGAGGACTTCGCCGCCTGCTGGGATGATCCTGCGCAGCGTGAACAGGCCGAGCGCCTGATGCGCCGCATGCAGTTTCTCGACAAGCTCGCCTACGAAGTGCGCCAGCTGGAAGAGCGCCTCGACGATTAACCCGGCGCTGCTTCTGGCGGCGCCCCTGGTATTCAGATAAGCATGGCCCTACTGCAGATCGCCGAACCCGGTCAGAGCCCCCAGCCGCACCAGCGTCGCCTGGCGGTGGGTATTGACCTTGGTACCACCAATTCCCTGGTTGCTGCCCTGCGCAGCGGCCGCAGCGAGCCCCTGCCCGATGCCCAAGGCCGGGTGATCCTGCCGTCCGCAGTGCGCTATCACGCTGACCACATCGATGTCGGCCAGAGCGCCCGCGACGCCGCCGCCAGCGACCCGCTCAACACCGTGCTGTCGGTCAAGCGCCTGATGGGCCGTGGCCTGGCAGACGTCAAGCAATTGGGTGAGCAACTGCCGTACCGCTTTGTCGGTGGCGAGTCGCACATGCCGTTCATCGACACCGTCCAGGGCCCGAAAAGCCCGGTGGAAGTCTCGGCCGACATCCTCAAGGTGCTGCGCCAGCGCGCCGAAGAGACCCTCGGCGGCGAACTGGTTGGCGCGGTGATCACCGTGCCGGCGTATTTCGACGACGCACAGCGCCAGGCCACCAAGGACGCCGCGCGTCTGGCCGGCCTGAACGTGTTGCGCCTGCTCAACGAGCCGACCGCGGCGGCCGTGGCCTATGGCCTGGACCAGAATGCCGAAGGCCTGGTGGCCATCTATGACCTGGGTGGCGGTACCTTCGATATCTCGATCCTGCGCCTGACCGGCGGTGTCTTTGAAGTGCTGGCCACCGGTGGCGACAGCGCCCTGGGCGGCGACGACTTCGACCATGCCATCGCCAGCTGGATTGTCGAGCAGGCCGGCCTGTCCTCGGATCTCGATCCGGGTGCCCAGCGCCAGCTGCTGCAGACCGCCTGCGCAGCCAAAGAGGCCCTGACCAATGCTGATGTGGTCACGGTCGCCTATGGCAACTGGCAGGCCGAGCTGACCCGCAGTGCCTTCGATGCCCTGATCGAGCCCATGGTCGCCCGCAGCCTCAAGGCCTGCCGCCGCGCCGTGCGTGACAGCGGCGTCGAGCTCGAAGAAGTTGCCGCAGTGGTCATGGTCGGTGGTTCGACCCGCGTGCCGCGTGTGCGCGAGGCCGTCGGCACGTTGTTTGGGCGTACCCCGCTGACCGAAATCGACCCGGACCAGGTAGTCGCCATCGGCGCCGCCATCCAGGCCGATACCCTGGCTGGCAACCGCCGCGATGGTGGCGAATTGCTGCTGCTGGACGTGATTCCGTTGTCCCTGGGTCTGGAAACCATGGGTGGGCTGATGGAGAAGGTGATTCCGCGCAACACCACCATCCCGGTTGCCCGCGCCCAGGAGTTCACCACCTACAAAGATGGCCAGTCGGCCATGATGATTCATGTGCTGCAGGGCGAGCGCGAACTGATCAGTGACTGCCGCTCCCTGGCGCGCTTCGAACTGCGTGGCATCCCGGCGATGGTTGCCGGTGCGGCGAAGATCCGCGTGACCTTCCAGGTCGATGCCGACGGCCTGCTCAGCGTTTCGGCGCGCGAGCTGGGCTCGGGCGTCGAATCGAGCATCCAGGTCAAGCCGTCCTACGGCCTGACCGACGGCGAAATCGCCCGTATGCTCAAGGACTCCTTCGAGCATGCCGGTTTCGACAAGGTGGCGCGCCAGCTGCGCGAGCACCAGGTCGACGCCGAGCGCCTGCTCGAAGCGGTACAGGGCGCCCTGGACGCCGATGGCGAACGCCTGCTGGACGCCGAAGAGCGCCTGGCAATCGAGCAACAGATGCAAGACTTGCGTGATTTGATCAACGGCACCGATGGCGCGGCCATCGAGCAACAGACCAAGCGTCTGTCGCAGGTGACCGATGCCTTTGCCGCCCGTCGCCTTGATTCGACGGTAAAAGCCGCTTTGGCCGGGCGCAACCTGAATGAGATCGAGGAATAACTGATGCCGCAGGTGATTTTTCTGCCCCACGAGAGATTCTGCCCGGATGGCATGGTCGTGGAGGCCGAGACCGGGAAATCCATTCTCGAGGTGGCCCATGACAACCACATTGAGATCGAAAGCGCTTGTGGTGGCGTCTGCGCCTGTACCACGTGCCACTGCGTCATTCGCGAAGGTTTCAATTCGCTCAATGAGGCTGACGAGCTGGAAGAGGACTTCCTGGATCGCGCATGGGGCCTTGAGCCTACGTCGCGCCTGACCTGTCAGGCCGTGGTCGGTACCGAGGATGTAACTGTCGAGATTCCGAAATACTCGCTCAACCACGCTGCCGAAGCGCCGCATTGATCCTGGAGCCGACATGAGCCTGAAATGGGTTGATGTACTTGAAATTGCAATCCAGCTTGCCGAAAGCAAGCCGGAAGTCGATCCTCGTTATGTGAACTTCGTCGATCTGCACCGTTGGGTGCTGGCATTGCCGGAATTCAGTGACGATCCGACCCGTGGCGGCGAGAAGGTTCTCGAAGCCATCCAGGCGGCCTGGATCGAAGAAGCCGACTGAGCGCGCTCGGCAGGTTAGGCAATCCCCCGGAACCCGCGTATAATTCGCGGGTTTAATTTTTCGCTTCACTCAACGTTTCTGGAGTTTCACCATGGCTGTTCAACGTACTTTCTCGATCATCAAGCCTGACGCCGTTGCTAAAAACGTGATCGGCGAGATCACCACCCGTTTCGAAAAAGCCGGCCTGCGCGTCGTTGCCTCGAAACTCAAGCAACTGTCCAAAGCCGAAGCCGAAGGCTTCTACGCTGAGCACAAAGAGCGCGGCTTCTTCGGCGACCTGGTTGCCTTCATGATCTCCGGTCCTGTTGTTGTCCAGGTTCTGGAAGGCGAAAACGCCATCGCTCTGAACCGTGAGCTGATGGGCGCTACCAACCCTAAAGAAGCTGCTGCCGGCACCATCCGTGCTGACTTCGCCGAGTCCATCGACGCCAACGCCGTTCACGGTTCGGACTCCGAAGCCGCCGCTGCTCGCGAAATCTCGTACTTCTTCGCAGCTACCGAGGTAACCACTCGCTAAGCGAAAGCTTACGGGTGAGGGTGAATCCATGACGACATCGACTGGCAAAACTAACCTGTTGGGGCTTACCCAGCCGGAAATGGAAAAATTCTTCGACTCTATCGGGGAGAAGCGTTTCCGTGCCGGTCAGGTAATGAAATGGATTCACCACTTTGGCGTCGATGATTTCGACGCCATGACGAATGTCGGCAAGGCCTTGCGCGAAAAGCTCAAGGCTGTTGCCGAGATTCGCGGTCCGGAAGTGGTCAGCGAGGACATCTCCAGCGACGGCACCCGTAAATGGGTGGTGCGCGTGGCGTCCGGCAGCTGCGTCGAGACCGTGTACATCCCCCAGGGCAAGCGTGGCACCCTGTGTGTCTCGTCCCAGGCCGGTTGCGCCCTGGACTGCAGTTTCTGCTCCACCGGCAAGCAAGGATTCAACAGCAACCTCACCGCCGCCGAAGTGATCGGCCAGGTGTGGATTGCCAACAAGTCGTTCGGCAGCGTGCCGGCCACCATCGACCGTGCCATCACCAACGTGGTGATGATGGGCATGGGTGAGCCACTGCTGAACTTCGACAACGTGGTCGCCGCCATGCACCTGATGATGGACGACCTCGGCTACGGCATTTCCAAGCGCCGGGTGACCCTGTCCACTTCCGGCGTGGTACCGATGATCGAAGAGCTGGCCAAGCACATCGACGTCTCCCTGGCCCTCTCGCTGCACGCGCCGAACGATGCCCTGCGCAACGAGCTGGTACCGCTCAACAAGAAGTACCCGCTCAAGGTCCTGCTCGAAGCCTGCATGAACTACATGTCGCAGCTGGGCGAAAAGCGCGTGCTGACCATTGAGTACACCCTGCTCAAGGACGTCAACGACAAACTCGAACACGCCGTGGAAATGGCCGAGTTGCTCAAGAACGTGCCGTGCAAGATCAACCTGATTCCGTTCAACCCGTTCCCGCATTCCGGTTACGAGCGGCCGAGCAACAACGCCATCCGTCGTTTCCAGGACCACCTGCATCACGCCGGCTACAACGTTACCGTGCGCACCACCCGTGGTGAAGACATCGACGCGGCGTGCGGCCAGCTGGTCGGCCAGGTGATGGACCGCACCCGCCGCAGCGAGCGCTATATCGCCGTACGTCAGTTGAATGCCGACGGTGACGTGCAAGAAAGCGCCGCGCGCAACTGAAGAGAGGACCTCCATGACCCTGCGCTTCGCGCTGTCGATCCTGGCGCTCGCCCTGCTTGCAGGTTGCGTGTCCGGCGGGAGTTCGGACGCGCTGGGCAGTCGTGAAGGTCGCGAGCAGGCACGCCAAGCCTATGTGCAGTTGGGCCTGGGTTATTTGCAACAAGGTTTGACCGAGCAGGCCAAGGCGACGCTGAAAAAAGCCCTCGACCTCGATAGCCAGGATGCCGCAGCCCATGCGGCCCTGGCTTTGGTGTTTCAGGCCGAAGACGAGCCGGAACTGGCCGAGGCGCACTTTCGCAAGGCCCTGGCCCGGCGCCCGGACGACACCCGAATTCGCAACAATTACGGCAGTTTCCTTTATGCTCGTGGGCAATACGCCCAGGCGCAGCAGATGTTTGCCCAAGCGGCGGCCGATACCCTGTATCCTGAACGCTCCCGGGTGTTCGAGAACCTTGGCCTGACCGCGCTCAGGCTGGGGCAGCGCGCCGAAGCGCAGGAATACCTGGTAAAAGCTTTGCGACTCAACCAGCAGCAGCCGCGCGCGTTGCTGGAAATGGCTGAGTTGTCTTACGAAGACAGGCATTATGTGCCGGCCCGTGACTACTACGATCGTTTCAGCCAGCTGAGCGACCACAGTGCCCGCAGCCTGCTGCTGGGCAGCCGCCTGGCCAGCGTCTTCGAAGAACGGAACAAGGCCAGCGAACTGGGCCTGCAATTACAACGACTTTATCCCGGTACGCCGGAATATCAGCAATACCTGTCGGAGCAATGATGAAAGCGGCGCATCCCGAAGCAGCAGCAGCGACTCGCGAAAATCCCGGTGAAATCCTGCGTCAGGCCCGCGAGAGCAGGGACTGGTCCCAGGCCGAAGTGGCCCGCAAGCTCAACCTCACCGTGAGTTCCCTGAACAATCTAGAAGCCGGCGCCTTCGACAAGCTGCCGGGGCATACCTTTGCCCGTGGCTACATACGCGCCTATGCCAAGCTGCTGGACATGGACCAGGCTGCCCTGGTGCAGGCTTTCGACCAGTGCACCGGCACCCACGCCCAAGGCAGCGACGTTCACGCCCTTGGCCGCATCGAAGAGCCGGTGCGCCTGTCCCACAACATCCTGCGTATCGTCAGCCTGGTGCTGCTGGTGGTGGTGATCGGTGGTGGCTTCTTCTGGTGGCAGGACCAGACCAGCCTGCGAGGCAAGGACCTGGCCAACATGGCCCTGGAGCACGTCGAAGTCGAGAGCGCCGACGGCACCACCCAGATTCACCCGCTGGACGAGCCTGAAGACCAGGCTGTGAGCGCTGGCCAGCAACCGCAAAGCACTGCCTTGAGCCTTGAGCAGGCCCCGACAGAACCGGCTGGCGCCGCACCTGCCGAACAAGCACCGGCCAGCCCTGCTGCCACGCCTGCTGCGCCTGCCGCCAGCACCGCGACCACGCCGGTGGCGCCGGTTGTACCGGCTCCAGCGCCAGCCCCGGTGGCGCCCGTGGTCAACAGTGCAGTGGTTGCCGCAACGCCAGCAGCACCTGCTGTCGCCGCTCCAGCCCCGGCCGGTAGTGGCCAGCTGCACATGCAATTCAACGCCGATTGCTGGACCTCGGTCACCGACGGCAACGGCAAGCTGCTGTTCAGCGCCATCAAGCGCAAGGGCGACAGCCTGGACCTGACCGGCAAGCCGCCGTTTTCGGTACGCCTGGGCTTTGCCCGCGGCGTGCAGGTCAGCTACAACGGCCAGCCTGTCGACGTTGCGCCGTTCACCAGTGGCGAGACCGCTCGCCTGAAGTTGGGACAATAAGTCATGCACGGCGAATCTCCGATCAAACGTCGCGAATCCCGGAAAATCTGGGTAGGTAATGTGCCTGTTGGCGGCGATGCTCCCATCGCGGTCCAGAGCATGACCAACACCGACACCAATGACGTGGCCGCGACCGTGGCGCAGATCAACCGCCTGATCGATGCCGGCGTCGACATCGTGCGCGTCTCGGTACCGGACATGGACGCTGCCGAGGCCTTCGGCAAGATCAAGCAGCAGGTCAGCGTACCGCTGGTTGCCGACATCCATTTCGACTATCGCATCGCCTTGCGCGTGGCCGAACTGGGCGTTGACTGCCTGCGCATCAACCCGGGCAACATCGGTCGTGAAGACCGCGTTCGGGCGGTGGTCGATGCCGCCCGCGATCGCGGTATTCCGATCCGTATCGGCGTCAACGCCGGTTCCCTGGAAAAAGACCTGCAGAAAAAGTACGGCGAGCCGACCCCGGCGGCGCTGGTCGAGTCCGCCATGCGTCATGTCGAGCACCTCGACCGCCTGGATTTCCAGGACTTCAAGGTCAGCGTTAAAGCCTCTGACGTGTTCATGGCCGTCGAAGCCTACCGCCTGCTGGCCAAGCAGATCATCCAGCCGCTGCACCTGGGCATCACCGAAGCCGGCGGCCTGCGCTCGGGCACGGTGAAATCCGCGGTGGGCCTCGGTATGCTGCTTGCCGACGGGATTGGCGATACTATTCGCATTTCGCTGGCCGCCGACCCGGTCGAAGAGGTCAAGGTCGGCTACGACATCCTCAAGTCCCTGCACCTGCGTTCGCGTGGCATCAACTTCATCGCCTGCCCGAGCTGCTCGCGGCAGAACTTCGATGTGGTCAAGACCATGAACGAGCTGGAAGGGCGCCTGGAAGACCTGCTGGTACCGCTGGACGTCGCCGTGATCGGTTGCGTGGTCAACGGCCCGGGCGAGGCCAAGGAAGCCCACGTGGGGCTCACCGGTGGCACGCCGAACCTGATCTACATCGACGGCAAGCCTGCGCAGAAGCTGACCAATGACAACCTGGTCGATGAGCTGGAAAAGCTCATCCGCCAGAAAGCGGCTGAAAAAGCCGAGGCCGACGCGGCGCTGATCGCCCGTGGCTGACTGACACAGAATTGTTAAGGGATTTTCCGTGAGCAAATCGCTGCAAGCCATTCGTGGCATGAACGACATCCTGCCCGAGCAGACGCCGCTGTGGCGTTATTTCGAGAACACCGTGGCCGGCCTGCTGGATACCTATGGCTATCGCCAGATCCGCACGCCGATCGTCGAGTTCACCGAGCTGTTCAAGCGCTCGATCGGCGAAGTCACCGACATCGTCGAAAAAGAGATGTACACCTTCGACGATCGTAACGGCGACTCCCTGACCTTGCGCCCGGAAGGCACCGCCGCCTGCGTGCGCGCCGTGCTCGAGCACGGCATCACCGGCAGCGGCCAGGTGCAGAAACTCTGGTACATCGGCCAGATGTTCCGTCACGAACGCCCGCAGAAAGGCCGTTATCGCCAGTTCAACCAGATTGGCGTTGAAGTCTTCAACCTCGACGGCCCGGATATCGACGCCGAGCTGATCATGCTCACCTGGCGCCTCTGGGGCCAGTTGGGCATTCGCGACGCGGTCAAGCTCGAACTCAACAGCCTGGGTACCAGCGAAGCCCGGGCCCGCTACCGTGACGCGCTGGTCGAGTTCCTCTCGGCGCGCCTGGAGCACCTGGACGAAGACAGTCAGCGCCGCCTGAAAAGCAACCCGCTGCGCATCCTCGACAGCAAGGACGCCAATACCCAGGCGGTGCTGGTCGATGCGCCGAAGCTCGAAGACTACCTGGACGAAGAGTCCCGCGTGCACTTCGAGGGCCTCAAGGCACGCCTGGATGCCGCCGGCATTCCGTTCGTGATCAACACCAAACTGGTGCGCGGCCTGGACTACTACAGCAAGACCGTTTTCGAATGGGTCACCGACAAGCTCGGCTCCCAGGGCACCGTATGTGCCGGTGGTCGCTACGACGGCCTGGTCGAGCAGATGGGCGGCAAGCCGACCCCGGGCGTTGGTTTCGCCATGGGTATCGAGCGCCTGATCCTGCTGCTGGAAACCCTCGAGCAGGTACCCGAGTCGATCAACCGTCAGGTCGACGTCTACCTGTGCGCCTTCGGCGAGCAGGCCGAGCTTGCCGGCCTGGCCCTTAGCGAGCGCCTGCGTGACCGTCTGCCGAACCTGCGCCTGCAGGTCAACGCCGGTGCTGGCAGCTTCAAGAGCCAGTTCAAGAAGGCCGACAAGAGCAACGCGCTGTTCGCCTTGATCCTGGGGGACGACGAGCTGGCGCAACAAGTGGTAGGTTTCAAACCCCTGCGCGGTCAGGGCGAACAACAAAACATTGCCTGGGATGCTCTGGCAGAGCACCTGGAAGCCTCGCTCGCGCAGGCGTGAGGCGAGTCAACAGCCGATTTGGTGAAAAGGAGTATTGGGGTGTCGAGTACCGATGATGAACAACTGGTCGCGATGAAGGACTGGTGGGACCGCAATGGCAAGCCGCTGGTAACCGGTGGCCTGCTGGCGCTGGTCGTGGTGTTCGGCTGGCAAGCCTGGCAGAAATACCAGACCAACCAGTCGCAAGGCGCCTCGAACCTTTACCAGGCCCTGCTGGAGACTACCCTGACGCCAAGCGGCGAGCCCGACGCGGCCAAGGTTGCCGAGCTGTCCGGCAAACTCAAGAACGAATTCGGCGGCTCGGCCTATGCCCAGTACGCCAGCCTGTTCGTCGCCAAGGTAGCCGTCGAGAGCGGCAAGCTCGATGACGCCGCGGCCGAGCTGAAGCTTGTGATGGACAAGCCGGCCGACGCGACCCTGGGTGAGATCGCCCGTCAGCGCTTGGCCCGTGTGCTGGCCGCGCAGAAAAAGGTCGACGAAGCGCTGAAGCTGCTTGAAGGCGATGCCGACAAGGCGTTCCTGGCCAGCCGCGAAGAGCTCAAGGGCGACCTGCTGGTGCAACTGGGCCGCGCTGGCGATGCCCATGCCGCTTACGAAAAAGCCAAGGCTGCGCTGTCTGACGACGCCGCGATCGGTGGCCTGCAACTCAAGCTCGACGACCTGGCCAAAGGGGATGCGTGACGTGATCGGTTGGAAACATGCAGCAGTGCTGACCCTGGCCCTTCTGGCCGTGGGTTGCAGCAGCAACAGCAAAAAGGAATTGCCACCGGCCGAACTCACCAAGTTCACCGAAGAAGTGGTGCTGAAGAAGCAGTGGAGCCGTTCGATCGGTGACGGTCAGGGCGAAACCTTCAACATGCTGGTGCCGGCGATCGAAAACGACCGCATCTACGCCGCCGATGTTACCGGCGTGGTGATGGCGCTGGATCGCAGCAACGGCGACGTGGCCTGGAAGAAGGACCTCGAACTGCCAGTGTCCGGTGCCGTTGGCGTCGGTTACGGCATGGTCATGCTCGGCACCCTCAAGGGCGAAGTGATTGCCCTGGATGCCAGCACCGGTGAGGAGCGCTGGCGCTCGCGCGTTACCAGTGAAGTGCTGGCGCCACCAGCGACCAACGGTGACGTGGTGGTAGTACAGACCCAGGACGACCGCGTCATTGGCCTGGACGCCAGCACCGGCGACCGTCGCTGGATCTACGAAAGCACTCCGGCGGTACTGACCCTGCGCGGTACTGGCGCTCCAATCGTGACCAACCGTCTGGCCGTTGCTGGCCTTTCGACCGGTAAAGTGGTTGCCCTCGACACCCAGAACGGTGCACCGGTCTGGGAGCAGCGTGTGGCCATCCCGCAAGGTCGCTCGGAGCTCGACCGGGTTGTGGATATCGACGGCGGTCTGCTGCTGTCCGGCGGTACCCTGTACGTTTCCAGCTACCAGGGCCGCGTTGCCGGCCTGGACCTGGAGAGCGGCCGGTTGCTGTGGCAGCGTGATGCTTCCAGCTACACCGGTGTGGCCCAGGGCTTCGGTAACGTCTACGTGAGCCTGGCTTCGGGCACTGTGGAAGGCATCGACGAGCGCTCGTCCAGCGCCCTGTGGAGCAACGATTCGCTGGCACGCCGCCAGCTGTCGGCGCCGGAAGTGTTCTCCAGCTACGTAGCGGTGGGTGACCTGGAAGGCTACCTGCACCTGCTCAGCCAGGTCGATGGTCGTTTCGTCGGTCGTGAGCGTATCGACAGCGATGGCCTGCGCGCCCGTCCGCTGGTGGTGGGTGACACCATCTATGTGTACGGCAACAGCGGCAAGCTCGAGGCGCTGACCATCCGCTGAGGCTATGCTTGAGGCCATGCCGGCCTCGGGCTGCGGCACTTCGGGTGCCGCTCGAACTCCGGCCGCTGCAGTGCAGCGGCCTTTGTATTTTTCGAATTTATGAAGTGGAGAGCCGAATGGTTCCCGTAATCGCCCTGGTGGGCCGACCGAACGTCGGTAAATCCACCATGTTCAACCGCCTGACCAGGACCCGCGACGCTATTGTCGGCGACCTGTCCGGGCTGACCCGAGACCGCCAGTACGGTGAAGCACGCTGGCAAGGCCGTTCGTACATCCTGGTCGACACCGGTGGTATTTCCGGTGACGAGGAAGGCATGGACGAGAAAATGGCCGAGCAGTCGCTGCTGGCCATTGAAGAAGCCGATGTGGTCTTGTTCCTGGTCGATGCCCGCGCCGGTCTGACCGCCGCCGACCAGATGATTTCCGAGCACCTGCGCAAGCGCAACAAACGCTCGTTCCTGGTTGCCAACAAGATCGACAACATCGATCCGCTGGCCGCCATCGCCGAATTTTCGCCACTGGGCATGGGGAACGCCATTGGTGTTGCCGGCGCCCAGGGCCGTGGCGTCAACAACCTGCTGGAAGCTGTACTCAGCGACTTCCCGCGGGACAAGGACGAGGAAGAGATCGACACCGACGTCGCTGAAGGCGAGGAAGCGGTGCGTATCCCTGGCCCGAGCGAAAAAGACGGGATCAAGATCGCCATCATCGGCCGGCCTAACGTCGGCAAGTCGACCCTGGTCAACCGCATGCTCGGTGAAGAACGGGTCATCGTCTATGACCAGCCCGGCACCACCCGCGACAGTATCTACATTCCCTTCGAGCGTAACGAAGAGAAATACACCCTGATCGACACCGCCGGGGTGCGCAAGCGCGGCAAGATCCACGAAGAAGTCGAGAAGTTCTCCGTGGTCAAGACCCTGCAGGCGATCAAGGACGCCAACGTGGTGATCTTCGTCATGGACGCCCGCGAAGGCGTGGTCGACCATGACCTGAACCTGCTGGGCTTTGCCCTGGAAGCCGGTCGCGCCATCGTTATCGCCCTGAACAAGTGGGACGGCATGCAGCCGAGCGAGCGCGACTACGTGAAGACCGAGCTGGAACGCCGGCTGTTCTTCGTCGACTTCGCCGACATCCACTTCATCTCGGCGCTGCACGGCACTGGCGTGGGTAACCTGTACCAGTCGGTGCAGAACTCGTTCAAGTCGGCGGTCACCCGCTGGCCGACCAGCCGCCTGACCCAGATCCTCGAAGATGCGGTCAGCGAGCACCAGCCGCCGATGGTCAACAGCCGCCGGATCAAGCTGCGCTATGCCCACCTCGGTGGCGCCAACCCGCCGATCATCGTGATCCACGGCAACCAGGTCGAGAAGGTACCCAAGTCCTACTCGCGCTACCTGGAAAACACCTACCGCCGCGTGCTCAAGCTGGTCGGTACGCCGATCCGCATCGAGTACAAGGGCAGTGACAACCCGTATGAAGGCAACAAGAACACGCTGACCGACCGCCAGGTCAACAAGAAGCGTCGCTTGATGTCGCACCACAAGAAAGCCGAGAAGAAGCGTAAAGACAAGCGCTAGAAGCATCGCGGGGCAAGCCCGCTCCTACGGGAGCGGGTTTGACCGGCGATTGGCCTGCGACCGTAACAACCTTTTTCCTGACTGATCAATCCGCTATGCTCGGTCCCAGACCGCGCCGCCTCGAGCCGGATAGTGCTGCAGGAAAGAGGGCTCCATGATCAGTAGCAAGTTGCCGAACGTCGGCACTACCATCTTTACCACCATGTCCCAGCTCGCCGCGCAAACCGGCGCCTTGAACCTGTCCCAGGGTTTCCCCGATTTCAACGGCCCGCAAGCATTGCTCGATGCGGTCGGCCGGCATGTCAGTGCCGGGCACAACCAGTACAGCCCCATGACCGGCTTGCCGGCCTTGCGCCAGCAGGTGGCGAACAAGATCGCCCGCAGCTATGGCGTCAGCGTCGATGCCGAGCATGAAGTGACCATCACCCCGGGTGCCACCGAAGCGATCTTCTGCGCCATCCATGCAGTGATCCGCGCAGGCGACGAGGTCATCGTCTTCGATCCCAGTTACGACAGCTATGAGCCCTCGGTAGAGCTGGCCGGCGGGCGTTGCGTGCATGTGCAACTGAGCGACGGCGAGTTTGCCATCGACTGGCAGAAGCTCACCGACGCCCTCAGCCCGCGTACGCGGATGATCATCCTCAACTCGCCGCACAACCCTAGCGGCGCCTTGATCAGCCGAGATGATCTGGACAAGCTGGCGCTGTTGATCGCCGACCGCGATATCTACCTGATCAGCGACGAAGTCTACGAGCACCTGGTGTTCGACGGTGTACAGCACGCCAGCGTATTGGCCCACGAGGCGCTGTATCAGCGTGCATTCGTGGTCAGCTCGTTCGGCAAGACCTACCACGTCACTGGCTGGAAAACCGGTTATGTGGTGGCGCCAGCGGCGCTCAGCGCCGAGCTGCGCAAGGTCCACCAGTACGTCAACTTCTGCGGCGTGACCCCGCTGCAATGGGCGCTGGCCGATTTCATGGCCGCGCACCCCGAGCACGTCGAAGAGCTGCCGGCCTTTTACCAGGCCAAGCGCGACCTGTTCTGCCAGTTGCTGGGCTCTTCGCGTTTTCAGTTCAAGCCCACCCCAGGCACGTACTTCCAGTTGGTGGATTATTCGCACATTCGCCCGGATTTGAACGACGTCGAGATGTCGCTGTGGCTGACCCGCGAGCATGGCGTGGCGACCATTCCGGTGTCGGTGTTCTACCAGCAACCCATCCCCGCGCAGCGCCTGGTGCGCCTGTGCTTTGCCAAACGCGAGGAGACGCTGCGTCAGGCAGCGGAAAAACTATGCGCGATCTGAGTAGCCTGCCCAACCTGAACATTGCGTTGGTGCAGACCAGCCTGGCCTGGCACGACCGCCTGGCCAACTACGAGCATTTCGAAGGCCTGCTGGAACAGGCTCGTGGCGCCGACCTGATCATCCTCCCGGAGATGTTCACCACTGGTTTTTCCATGGACTCCGAAAGCCTCGCCGAGCCCGAGAACGGCCCGACCTACAAGTGGCTCAAGAGCCAGGCCAAGAAGCTTGATGCAGTGGTTACCGGCAGCGTGATCATCCAGGCTGCCGACGGCAGCCACCGCAACCGCTTGCTGTGGGCGCGGCCCGATGGCGAGATCCTGTACTACGACAAGCGCCACCTGTTTCGCATGGCCGGCGAGCACAAGCACTACACCCCGGGCGAACGCCAGGTGCAGTTCGAGCTCAAGGGCTGGCGGGTACGGCCGCTGATCTGCTACGACCTGCGCTTCCCGGTGTGGAGCCGCGATGCCCAGGACACTGACCTGCTGTTGTACACCGCCAACTGGCCGGCCGCCCGCCGCCAGCACTGGAACCGCTTGTTGCCGGCGCGGGGCATCGAGAACCTGTGTTATGTCGCCGCGGTGAACCGCGTGGGCACCGACGGCAAGGGCTTTGCCTATACCGGCGACAGCCAGGTGCTGGATTTTCAGGGCGAGAGCCTGCTCAGTGCAGGCGAGGCGGACGGGGTGTTTACCGTGGTGCTCAGTGCGGCAGACCTGGCGGCCTATCGCACGCGGTTTCCGGCCAATCTGGATGCCGATACCTTCGAGCTGCATTGACCCTCATCGCAGGTCAAGCCGCTCCCACACCAAACCTGTAGGAGCGGGCTTGACCCGCGATGAGGCCCTCAAGGCTTAGTACACATCCCGCCGATACCGCCCCAGCTCGATCAACCGCTCAACCTCGACAGCCCCGAGCACCTCGTTAAGTACCTCATCAACGCCACTGGCCATGCCCTGCAAACTGCCGCAGATATAGATCGATGCACCCTGGTCGAGCCAGCGTCGCAGTTCTGTCGCCTGCTCGCGCAAACGGTCCTGCACGTAGACCTTGTGGCTCTGATCGCGGGAAAAGGCCAGCTCCAGCCGGGCCAGATCGCCGCTGCGCTGCCAGCCTTGCAGTTCATCCCCACAGAGGAAGTCATAGGCCTGGTTGCGTTCACCGAACAGCAGCCAGTTGCTGCGCTCGCCGGCCACAATGCGGCCCTTGAGCAGGCTGCGCAGCCCGGCTAGCCCGGTTCCGTTGCCGATCAGGATCATCGGCGTGGCCGGCGCCGGCAGGTGGAAACCACTGTTGCGGCGCAAGCGCAGGCTGACACTGTTATCCACAGACAGATGCTCGGTCAGCCAGCCTGAACCCAGGCCGAGGCTGCCGTCAGGGTGGCGTTCCTGGCGCACGATCAGCTCCAGCACGCCGTCACTGGCGATCGAGGCAATCGAGTATTCCCGTGCTGCCAGCGGGATCAATGCATCGACCAATGCTTGCGCATGCAGGCCGACCAGGTGCTCACGGCTCTTGGGTAACTGCCGACTGGCCAGGGCTTGCAACAGGCTCTCTTGCAGGCCATCGACCTGCACGGGTGTTTCGCCATCAAGGCCCAGGCCCTTGAGAAACTGCTCAAGACTGTGGGCACTGTTACGCGGCAGGATCTCCACCAGGTCTCCAGCTTCCCACTGCGCAGGTTGCTCAGGCCTGAGGCCGAGCAGATACACCGCCGAACCCTGACTGCCCGGGTTCATCAGTTCGCGACTGATCAAGGTCCAGTTGGCAAATTCGGGTGCCTGCCAGGCCGCTGGTGGCGCGCTGCCAGTCAGTTGTGCGAGCTGTTGTTGCCAGTGTTGCAGGGCCGCAGGGTCAGCGCTGTCGACTTCAACCGGGGCGAAGGCGCTGGTGGCGCCGCGTTCGCCGAGCCAGGCCTGCAAGCGCCGGGCAAAGCCGCAGAAGTGCGGGTACTGGCGGTCGCCCAGGGCCAGCAGGGCATAGTTGAGGTTGCCCAGCGCCCAAGGCTGTCCAAGCACCTTGCGCTCGAAAGCGCGAGCGCTGTCGGGGGCTTCGCCGTCGCCGAAGGTACTGACCACGAACAGCGCTTGCCGAGCCTGGTTGAGGTCCTGTTCGGTCAGCTCAGCCAGGGAGCGGACCTGTACCGCGACGCCGGCAGCCTGCAGTTGCCCGGCGCTTTGCCAAGCCAGTTGCTCGGCAAAGCCGCTCTGGCTGGCAAAGCCCACCAGCCAGCCGTGGTCCTGCCCGTTCAACGGCGCGAAGTTACCTCGCGCGGCACGCACCTGGCGCTTTTTACGGCGGCGATCGAGGTACAACAGCCAGCCGGTGACGAAGAACAGCGGCATGGTCAGACTGGCGATGGTCACCACAATGCGCCCGGTCAGGCCAAAGTAGCTGCCCACGTGCAGGGCGTAGACGCTGGCCAGCAGTTGCGCCTTGAACGACTTGTCGGCATAGCGCTCGTTGCTCTTCACCTGGCCTGTGGCCGGGTCCAGGTTGAGGGTGTTGAGGGCGCGCTCGTGTTCGGCGCCTTCAAGCAGATAAAAGATCATCGCCGGTTGCCCGCCAGCTGGCGGCAGGCGCAGGTTGTAGCTGCTCATACCGGGGCCGGCGGCAGCTTGCAGGCTGGCCCAGACGGCGTCGTAGTCGACCACCAGCGGCTTGGCGTCTTTACCTGCGCCACCTCCAGGACGTCCGCCGCGGCCTTCGCCGCGCTTGTGTTGCTGGCCAGCGGCCGGGCTGTCGGCGAGCAGTTTGTTCAGGCCTTCGCGGTACCACTCGTAGCTCCAGAACAGGCCGGTGAGGGCAAACAGCAGGTAGAACAGCAGGCACCAGGTACCGGCCACGGCGTGCAGGTCCCAGTTGAAGGCGCGGCCTTTCTTGGCCCAGTCCAGGGTCAGCCAGGTCCGCCAATTCAGCGCCTTGCGCGGCCAGCGCAGATACAGGCCGGACAGGCAGAAGAAAATCAGCATCAAGGTACAGGCGCCGGTGATCTGCCGGCCGGTGTCGCCCATGGCCAGAAAACGGTGCAGTTGCAGCATCAGGTCGAAAAAGCCCTGGCCGGCGACGTCGCCCTGCAGCTTGCCGGTGTAAGGGTCGGCATAGCGCATCAAGCCCCGGCGTTCGCCCGGGGGAGGGGTGAAGAAGACCCGCGCCGCCTTGTCGTTGTCGGCCTGGACCCAGAGCATGGCGACCTTGTCACCCTGTTCGGCCTCGATCCTGCGCACCAGCTCGGGCATTGGCAGCACGCCTTCCTGGCGTACTTCGACGGTGAGCACATCAGGGTTGAACAGCTCCAGCAGCTCATCCTGGAACGACCAGATGGCACCGGTAATGCCCATCAGTGCCAGCACCAGGCCTGCGGTAATACCGAAGAACCAGTGCAGTTGAAACAGGGATTTCTTCACCACATCAATCACCTTGTCGTGTCGCAAATGCGAATGCGACGCACATTATGCCTTGATACACAAAAGCCCCGTTCACCTAAATGAACGGGGCTTGCCAGTCAGCTCACTCAGAAGTGGAAGCTGGTGGTCAGCAGGGCAGTGCGCCCGGCGGCCTGGTTGGCGTAGTGGGCAGCGTAGGCTTTGTCGTAGTACACCTCGTTGGTGAGGTTTTGTACGTTCAACTGCAGGTCGACGTTCTTGGTCAGCTTGTAGCTGGCCATAGCGTCGTAACGCCAGTAGGAATCGACCATCACGGTGTTGTTGACGTTGCCGAACACGTCATCGACGTAGAAGGCACCGCCGCCGACGGTCAGTTTCGGCGTGACGTTGTAGGTAGTCCACAAGGTCAGGCTGTTGTTCGGCGTGTTGGGCATCTGGTTGTCGTTGTTCGGGCTGTCGACAAACACGCCGCCGACGTTCTGCTTGCCCCCATCGATCAGCTTGGCATCCATGTAGGTGTAGCCGGCGAAGACCTGCCAGTCGTTGGTCAGCTTGCCGGTGGCGGTCAGTTCCAGACCGTCAACCCGGCTCTTGCCGACGTTCTCGTAAGTGTTGGTGCTGACCAGAACACGAGCGTTCTCTTTTTCGGTACGGAAGATTGCTGCGGTGAGGGCCAGGCGTTCGTCCAGCAGGTTCCACTTGGTGCCGATTTCGTAGTTGGTGGTTTCTTCCGGCTTCAGGTCACTGGTGGTGGTGGCGGTCAGCAATGGATTGCCGTCGCTGCCTTCACCGAGCGATGCACCGGCGGGGGTCGCCGAAGTCGCGTAGGAAATGTACACGCTACCATTCTCGGCCGGCTTCCAGGTCAGGCCCAGCTGGCCGGTGACGAACTCGCTGGTGTCTTCGGTCTTGAAGCTGGTTGCGCCGCTGGCGATTTTGGTTTTGGCTTTGGTATCGAAGTGGTCGTAACGCAGGCCCATGGTCAGCAGCCAGGCCGGGTCCAGTTCCAGGGTGTCGGTCAGGTAGATGGCGCGGGTGTTGCTGGTGGTATCGGCGCCAGCCAGAGTGCGGCTAACGGTGCCATCCCAGGCTTCGTTCGGGTTCGGATCGGTGAACGAGGTGCAGACTCCGGAGATCTGTCCGGTGGCGCTGCTGCAGTTGCCCGAGGCAAAGCCGGTGACGTTGTAGCCGGTCTTGACCGAGGCTTCGCGGCTCAGTTCGATACCGGTCGAGAAGTTGTTCTTGAAGCCGCCGATGTAGACCTCGCCGAACAGGTCGGTCTGGTTGGTGGTGGTGCGGGTGTTGGCCACGCGGTTGTTCGGACGGCGCCAGACTTCACCGTTGAGGATGTTGCCCTTGCTGTCGTCCGGCTGGCTAAAGATGTAGTCCTGCAGGGTGTTGCCATGGCGCAGGGTGTTCTTGATCGTCAGCGCATCGCTCAGGTCGTGCTCGAGGGCGATGGTGGTGATGTCGGCGCGGCTCTTGTAGAAGTCGCGGCCGACCAGGCCATAGAAGTTGTCGCTGTCACCGCCATCGGTCGGTTTGTCCGGGTTGGCCGAAGTGCGGTTGGCGGAGCTGCCGGATTTCAGGCTGTAGGGGATGCCCGAGTCAGGCAGGTCATCGCTCTCCATGTGGTAGTAGTCCAGGCTCAGGCGGGTGTCGGTACCCAGGCCGAAGACCAGCGACGGTGCCACGCCCCAACGGTCGTAGTTGACCTCGTCGCGGCCGGCGACGTTGCTTTCGTGGCTCATCAGGTTAAGGCGGAACGCGGCGGTGTCGAGGAACTGATAGTTGCCATCGAAGGTGTAGCGTTTGGTCTGGTCCGATCCCCAGGTGAAGGCACCATCGGTGGAGTTGCCCAAGTGCGCGCGCTTGCTCACCAGGTTGATG
Organism: Pseudomonas sp. NPDC087612; assembly: GCF_044743505.1. Classification (NCBI taxonomy): domain Bacteria; kingdom Pseudomonadati; phylum Pseudomonadota; class Gammaproteobacteria; order Pseudomonadales; family Pseudomonadaceae; genus Pseudomonas; species Pseudomonas sp. NPDC087612. The sequence goes on along the minus strand of NZ_JBIUWO010000005.1, from coordinate 208,295 downwards.
GTGCCGCCTGCTGCGCCGCGGCCACCGATGGCCGAGTTGGGGCCCTTGGCCACTTCGACCGATTCGATGGCGAAGATTTCCCGGGTTTGCGAGCCGGTGTCGCGAACGCCATCCAGGTACATCGAGCTCTGCGAGTCGAAACCGCGAATGAACGGACGGTCGCCGGACGGGTTGCCACCTTCGCCGGCACCCATGGTGATGCCCGGCACGGTACGCAGGGCGTCCTGCAGGTTAAGGGCGTTGGTGTCCTTGATCACTTGCTGGGGGACCACCGTCACTGTGCGCGGAACATCTACCAGCGGCGCGGTGTACTTCTGCGAAGACGCGCGTTCAACCTTGTAGTCAGTGCTGGCGGTTTCGGCCTGGCCGGTGACGCTGGTGGCATCCAGGGCGATGGCACCGTCCTTGGCAGGCTCGGCATCGGCGGCAAATGCCAGGTGCCCGGCGGAGGTCGCGGTGAGCGCTACACCAATGGCGCAGGTGAGCAAGCGTGGTGAACTGACAGCGGTTGGCACGTAGTGACGCGGCATGGTGGTCCCCTTCCCCAGGTTTTTAGGCCGCGAAATATAATGTAAACAAATATGAGTAACAATTGAGAAGAATTGCTATTTGTGCGGAATTTACAATCTTTACAATTTGTGACTGGCGGTTTTTCCGTGCTGAAACGTCCCACCTGCCGAAAGGGCTTGTAGAGAGTCAATGGGAATCAATACCATTGACGTCTTTCACCTTCAGGTGCCCGCGCCATGCTGCTACATATTTCCGGCCTGTTTTCCACCGAGGAGGTCCAGCGTATTCGCCAGGCGCTGGAGCAGACTGAATGGGCCGATGGCAAGATTACCGCGGGCTACCAGTCGGCCAAGGCCAAGCACAACCTGCAGCTGCCCGAAGGCCATCCACTGGCCAAGGAAATCGGTACGGCGCTGATCGAACGCCTGTGGCAGCACCCGCAATTCATGTCGGCGGCTTTGCCGCACAAGGTGTTCCCGCCGCTGATCAACTGCTATCGCGAAGGCGGCAATTTTGGCTTTCATATCGACAACGCCCTGCGCCAGCCCCGTGGAAGCCACGAGCGGGTGCGCACCGATCTGTCCTCGACACTGTTTTTGAGCAATCCCGAGGACTACGACGGTGGTGAGCTGGTGATTCAGGATACTTTTGGCGTACAGCAGGTGAAGCTGGCGGCAGGGGACCTGGTGCTGTATCCAGGCACCAGCCTGCACAAGGTCAACCCGGTGACCCGCGGCGCGCGTTACGCGGCGTTCTTCTGGACCCAGAGCCTGGTGCGCGAAGACAGCCAGCGCGCGCTGCTGTACGAGATGGATAACGCCATCCAGCAACTGGGCGCCGATGTGCCGGATCACCCGGCGCTGATCCAGTTGACCGGCACCTACCACAACCTGTTGCGCCGCTGGGTCGAGGTCTGAGCCATGACCTTCGCCTTGCGCAATCGCCAGGAGCTGGACAGCGAACAGTTCGCCCAGATGCTCGAACACAGCCCGGCCAAGGCGGCCCAGGCACTGCTGGCTGCAGCCGGGCAGGACATTGTCGAGGCGCAGGTGCTGCTTGGGCAGATCCTTCTTGACGGTCGCGGCATCGAGAAAGACCCGGTTCTGGCCCGGCGCTGGTTCGCGATTGCCGCCAGCCGTGGCAGCGCTATGGCGCACAACATGCTCGGGCGCTGCCAGGAGCATGGCTGGGGAGGAGGGGCTGATGTGTCGGCTGCGGCCAGGGCCTATTGCCAGGCTGCTGAAATGGGGCTGGACTGGGGCCTGTACAACTACGCCAACTTGCTGGCTACTGGCCGTGGGGTGGCTCAGAACCATCCCTTGGCATTGCTCTGCTATCGACAGGCCGCACACCTGGGCCATGCCAAGTCGATGAACCTTTATGGGCGTTATCTGGAGCAGGGACTGGCCTGTGAGCGGGACGTTGGCCAGGCGCAAGAATGGTATCGCCGCTCTGCCGAGGCGGGTGATTTTCGCGGGCAATTCAGCTATGCCACGGTGTTGGTCGAGAGCAATCAGCTTGATGCAGCATTAGTCTGGTTCGACACCGCGCTGCGAGGCGGCAATCTGAATTTCCTGCGCAGTAGCGTCTGCACCCTGCGGCAGGTTCAGGATGAGCGCTTGCTGCCTGTCCTGCGAGCCTATGAGCAACGGCTGACGTTCATGCAACTTCACCCTTAGCAAAGCCTTCGACGACTTTCCAGGGAATCAATGCAGCCTGCCCTGCTCACGACGGAACGCCCAAGCTCAATGTGCCTGCCCGATATTTTAAAGGACTTGAGAATGGTGGATCTTGTTGATAAATCGTTTATCGCTACCCTGTATTCAACCAAATCCGGCCGTTCAGGACAGGTTGGCATCAGTGCACAACGTACCGAATTTGATTTTGCAGAAAGTGGCTGGCTACAGATAGGGGGGCATGGGCTGCGGGTACGGCCGATCGATTTTCATTTTCAGTTCGTTGAAGATCAAGGTGACCGGATTCATTACGACATTACCTGCGCATCCAGGGTCGATGGTTACCTGGGGAAGAAGCTGGGCAGAAGTAGTGGGGGCTATCTCGGCTTGTACGGTAAAAATGAAATTACCTTCTTCTGGAAAGTTCAGCCGCACGCAGAGTGGTACGGTCAGCAAGAACGCCACTTCATCCTGCGTGACTATGAGGGGCACGAGATAAAGAGCTACTACAACAATCGGGATGGCGACAGGTATTTGAATGCATATGAAGGTGCGCCATTGAGCTTCGCGGTCAGGATTAAGGACGTCCTGTAGACCGTGCTCACGCATTGATAACCCCGATCACGCAGATGATGACCAGGGGAGCCCGGGGGCAATGATGCCCCCGGTTTTTTGTGTTACAGGTAGTAGGCCTTCAGCGGCGGGAAGCCATTGAACTCCACCGCGCTGTAGCTGGTGGTGTAGGCGCCGGTCGACAGCCAGTACAGGCGGTCGCCGATGGCCAGGTTCAGCGGCAGGCCGTATTTGTAGTGCTCGTACATGATGTCGGCGCTGTCGCAGGTGGGGCCGGCGATCACTACTTCTTCCATCTCGCCTTTCTTCTCGGTCCAGATCGGGAACTTGATCGACTCGTCCATGGTTTCGATCAGGCCGGAGAACTTGCCGACATCGGTGTACACCCAGCGCTCGACGGCGGTACGCGATTTACGCGCCACCAGCACCACTTCACTGACCAGGATGCCGGCGTTGGCGATCAGCGAACGGCCTGGCTCGAGGATGATTTCTGGCAGGTCGTCACCGAAGTCTTCCTTGAGGAAGCGGATGATTTCCTCGGCGTAGGTTTCCAGGCTGTTGGTGCGGGTGATGTAGTTGGCCGGGAAGCCGCCACCCATGTTGATCAGCTTGAGCTCGATGCCGTCTTCTTCTTTCAGGCGCTCGAAGATCACCTTCACTTTGGCGATGGCTGCATCCCAGACGCTGATGTCGCGCTGTTGCGAGCCCACATGGAACGACACGCCGTAAGGCACCAGGCCCAGGTCGCGGGCGAGGATCAACAGGTCCATGGCCATGTCGGTCTGGCAGCCGAACTTGCGCGACAGTGGCCAGTCGGCGGTGGTCGAGCCTTCGGTGAGGATGCGTACGTAGACTTTCGAGCCCGGGGCGGCCTTGGCGATGTTGCGCAGGTCGGCTTCGGAGTCGGTGGCGTACAGGCGCACGCCCTTCTCGTAGAAGTAGCGGATGTCCTTGGACTTCTTGATGGTGTTGCCGTAGCTGATGCGATCGGCGCTGACACCGCGGCCCATCACTTTGTCCAGCTCGTAGATCGAGGCGATGTCGAAGCTCGAGCCTTTTTCCTTGAGCAGGTCGATGATCTCAACGGCCGGGTTGGCCTTGACCGCGTAGTAGACCTTGGCGAATTCGAAACCGGCGCGCAGGTCGTCGTAGGCCTGGCTGATCATCTGCGTGTCGATGAGCACGAACGGGGTTTCTTGCTTGTCGGCGAAGGCCTTCATTTTCTGGAAGGTATCGCGCGCGAAGTAGTCTTCGACCTGAATCGACATGCTTAGGGACTCCATGGGCAAACTGAAAAAATAAGTGGCTGCAACTGAACGTCCTCCGTATCCCCACTTTGGTTCGCCTACTTCCCAAGGCATGTCGCCGAAAGCAAAAAGGTCAACCGTGCGTGATGAAGCGAGCTACGGGTGACCTTGCTGTCTCGTCGTCAGTACTTGAGCCGGATGGATCGTTTCCAGCATGGACGTTCGGCGCGAACTTTAGGACCTGAGGGGCTCGAGATCAACAAAAAATGTCGCGTTTTTGCACACGTCCGTCGCCCCGGGTTGGCCAGCCACTTTCTAACCGACCCAGGTAAACAGCAGATGTTCAATTTGATGACAAAAGCGTTAAAAATACCGGTATACGCCGGGATCTATCGTAGAACACGCAAATGGATGCAATAGTCAAAGTTGGTGGCGAAAGTACGGGAAAAGGCGGTAACTTTGGCGCGCTATGAAGTGACGGTGTAACCATGAATCGAAGGCTGGCCGTTCATATTTTTTTCCGCTCTGGCAGCCGATTATCTACACACATTTTCGTGATTTTTTTTCCGCTCGCACGCTTCGTCGGCAGTGGTGATCTTCGATTGCCGGCCTTAATAAGAAACATTACTATTCGCGCCATTCCTCATCGCCTGCGAAGAGCTGTGCATCGTGTCGCGACACAAAGGCTTTCTCGACCACTACCATGAGCTGATCGGCACCTGGACGCGCAAATTGCGCAGTCGTCAGCAGGCCGAGGACCTGGCGCATGATGCGTTTGTGCGGGTACTGGAAAATGACCAGGCGGGGGTCGAACAACCGCGCGCCTATTTGCACCAGACCGCACGCAACATTGCCGTGGACGGTTACCGCCGTGAAGACCGCCGCCAGGCCCTGGAGCAGGACGCGTTCGAGCCGGGCATCGACGCCAGCGGCGATCCCGAGGCCTACATGAATGCCGTGGAGCTGGCCGACAGCGTCGAACGGGCCTTGGCCGAACTGCCGCTCAACTGCCGGCGGGTGTTCATCTGGCAGAAGCTCGAAGGCCTGACCCAGGCCGAGATCGCCGAGCGCATGGGCTTGACCAAGAACATGGTCGAAAAGTATATGATCCGCACGCTCCGGCATCTGCGTGAGCACCTGGATGTGTCGACGAGATGAGTCAGGCGAATGTTTTCATGAATCAGCAGGCGTGCCCGTGCGGCAACGAGACCGTGCGCGAGCAGGCAGCCCAGTGGTTTGCCCGCAGCCGCGATGGCGCGCTGGCGCCGGCGCAACAGGGCGAGTTGCAGCGCTGGCTGGCCGAGCACTCGCAGCATCAAGCTGAATTCGATCTGCTGGGCACGCTCTGGGGCGCAGCCGGGCAGGTGCCGCGTGCGCGTCTCGAAGCGCTGTGCCAGGCCGATCCGCTCAGCCAGTTGCCGCGTCGACGCTTTGTTCGCCAGGCGCTGGCGGCCGGCGTCGCGACCCTGGCGCTGGGGTTGGGCTGGTTTGGCTGGCAGCAGCATCAACTTGATTACCAGGGCCAGCTGCAAACCGCCCTGGGCGAGCGGCGCCAACTCGACCTGCCGGATGGCTCACAGCTGGAGGTCAACGGTCGTACGCAACTGGTCGTGCAATTCAGCGCCGGTCAGCGGCATATCCAGTTGCGCCAGGGCGAGGTGATGTTCAGCGTCGCCCACGACAGCGCGCGGCCCTTTGTGGTCAGCACCGACAACGGCACGGTAACCGTGACCGGCACTCGTTTCGATGTGCGCCAGGACCCGGAGCAAACCCGTGTGGCGGTCGAAAACGGCTCGGTGCGGGTTGAAGGTCGCGATGCTTCCAAGGCTTTGCTGAGCGCAGGCCTGGGGGCGCATATCGATGCTCGCGGCCAGGTGACGGCTCCCTATGCGGTAGATACCGCAGCTGTGACCGCCTGGCGCAAGGGCAAGCTGGTGTTCAACGACGCGCCGCTCAGCGAGGTGGTCAAGGAAGTCTCGCGCTACCGCCAGCAGCCCCTGCGTGTCGCCCCCGGCAAAATTGCCGCGCTGCGCCTGAGCAGTACCTTCAACGCCGACGACACCGACGCCTTGCTGCGGGCGCTGCCGAGCATCCTGCCGGTGGCGATCAAGGCCCATGCCGACGGCTCCCGCGAAATAATCGCAAAATAAATTCAGGTTTTTTTCCAGTTGTTCGTCTTCCTGGCCAACTGCAACTGCCAAGCATTTCCATTTGCATGGCATTGACATTTATATGGACCCTCAGGACCTCTCGACGACGTGAACAACAACAACGTTTCCCCGCGTTCTTCCCGCTGGTTGCCCCTGGCCCTGGCACTGGCTGTCAGTGGCGGTATCGCCAGCACTTATGCCGCCCCGGCACCAGCCAGCATCCAGATCCAGGCCCAACCGCTGGCTTCGGCCTTGAGCCAACTGGGCCAGCAGACGTCGCTGCAACTGTTCTTCAGCCCCGAGCTGGTGGCCGGCAAGCAGGCACCAGCGGTCTCCGGCAACCTGCAACCGGAAGAGGCGCTGCGGGCGTTGCTTGAGGGCAGCGGCCTGACTTATGAAATTTCTCAGGGCACCGTGGTCCTGCACCCGGCGCAAAGCGCCGGCACCCTGACCACCGGCAGCCTCGAGCTGGCACCCACCGACGTCAAAGTCGTCGGTGACTGGCTGGGCAGCGCCGAAGAAACCGTGGTCCACAACCATCCCGGTGCGCGTACCGTGGTGCGCCGCGAGGCGATGATCGAGCAGGGCGCCTTGAACGTACGCGATGTGCTGCGCGGCGTGCCGGGTGTGCAGGTGCAGGACTCCAACGGTACCGGCGGCAGCGACATCGCCCTGAACGTTGGTGTGCGCGGCCTGACCTCACGGCTGTCGCCACGCTCCACGGTATTGATCGATGGCATTCCGGCAGCCTTTGCGCCTTACGGCCAGCCACAACTGTCAATGGCGCCGATCTCGTCCGGCAACCTCGACAGCATCGACGTGGTGCGCGGTGCTGGGTCGGTGCGCTACGGCCCGCAGAACGTCGGCGGGGTGATCAACTTCGTCACCCGGGCCATTCCCGAGAAAGCCACCGGCGAGTTGTCGACGACGATGGAAACCTCCCGCCATGGCGGCTGGAAGCACATCGAATCGGCCTTCCTCGGCGGCACTGCCGACAATGGCCTGGGTGCGGCGCTGCTGTACTCCGGGGTCAACGGCAACGGTTATCGCAGCAGCAACAACGACAACGATATCGATGACGTGTTGCTCAAGACCCATTGGGCGGTGACCGACAGTGACGAATTCTGGCTCAACTTTCATTACTACGACGCCAAGGCCGACATGCCCGGTGGCCTGACCCAGGCCCAGTTCGACGATGATCCGTACCAGTCCGACCGCGACTACGACACCTTCAGCGGCCGGCGCAAGGACGTGTCGTTCAAGTACCTGCGCCAGATCGACGACGTCACCCAGTTCGAAGTGCAGACCTACTACACCGACAGCTTCCGCGGCAGCAGCATCGCTGCCCGTGACCAGAAGACCCTGTCGTCGTACCCGCGCAGCTACCACACCTTCGCCATCGAGCCGCGGCTGTCGCGGATCTTCTTCGCAGGCCCGACCACTCAGGAAGTCAGCGTTGGTTACCGCTACCTGAAAGAAGCGATGCACGAACAGTCGACCCGCCTGGCGCTGATCAACAATGTGCCGACCGTGACCCCGGGCTCCGACGGCCATGTCTTCCAGGACCGCACCGGTGGCACCGAAGCCAGCGCCTACTACATCGATGACAAGATCGATGTCGGCAACTGGACCATCACCCCGGGGATCCGTTTCGAGCACATCAACACCGACTGGCATGAGCGCCCGGTGCGTGGTACCAACGGCGTGCCGGTGCAGGAAAAGAACCGCAGCGTGACCAGCAACGAGCCGCTGCCGGCGCTGAGCGTGATGTATCACCTGTCGGATGAGTGGAAGCTGTTCGCCAACTACGAGACCTCGTTCGGCAGCCTGCAGTACTTCCAGCTCGGCCAGGGCGGCAGCGGCGACCAGACCGCCAACGGCCTGCAGGCCGAGAAAGCCAAGACTTATGAAGTCGGTACCCGCTACAACAATGGCACCTGGGGCGGTGAGCTGACCGCGTTCTACATCGACTTCGATGACGAGCTGCAGTACATCAGCAACGACATTGGCTGGACCAACCTCGGCGCCACCAAGCACCAGGGCATCGAGGCGTCGATGCACTACGACCTGTCGGGGCTCGACCCGCGTCTACAGGGCCTGAGTGCCAATGCCGGGTTCACCTACACCCGGGCCACCTATGAAGGCGAGATCCCCGGCTTCAAGGGCCGTGACCTGCCGTTTTATTCGCGGCAAATCGTCAATGCCGGGCTGCGCTATGAGATCAATCGCTGGACCTGGAACCTCGATGCCTACGCTCAATCGAAACAACGCGCACCGGGCACCGGCATGAATGCCGACGGCAGCTTCAACGGCAACTACATCACCGAACCGAGTGCCGATGGCCAGTACGGCGACATTCCTGGTTACGTGACCTGGGCGGCGCGTGGTGGTTATGACTTCGGCAAGGAGCTGTCGAACCTCAAGCTCGCGGCCGGGGTGAAGAACATCTTCGACAAGCAGTACTACACCCGCTCCAGTGACAACAACTCGGGGATCTACCTGGGCGAGCCGCGCACCTTCTATGTGCAGGCCAGTGTAGGTTTCTGAGGCCTGATCGCGGGGCAAGTCGGGTCGCCCCGCGATGCTCCCACATGTAGGAGCGGCGGTGCGGCGACCCGACTTGCCCCGCAATGCTTTTCAGCGTTACGCGACCGCTTCGGCCGGCGACACAATGCTGGTCTTGCCCCCCCGCGACCGCCCCGAGCTCAGGTAAGCGGCGATCGATTCCTGGGTCACCTCGCCGAGGAACACCTGCTCGGCATCCAGCACCGGCAGCCACGAGCGATTGAACTCATACATCCGCGACAACAGGATGCGCAGGTGCTCATCGTGCGAGGCGGTGGCGTTGAAGGTGCGCAGAAAATCAGCGCAGCTGCCTTGCTGGCGATGCAGGTCGCGACGGCGCACGTAACCCATGGCCTTGTTCTGCCCGTCGGTAACCACCACGTAGCGGCGGTCATGTTCGTCCATCAGCTCCAGGGCGTCGGCCACTGGCGTTTGCGGGCTGACCGACGGCGCGTTGTCGGCGGCGTCTTCTGCACGCACCAGCAACAGGCGCTTGAGGGTACTGTCCTGGCCAACGAAGTTGCTGACGAAGTCGTCGGCAGGGTGCGCCAGCAGGGTGTCCGGGTGGTCGATCTGGATCAGCTTGCCGGCACGGAAAATCGCAATCTTGTCACCCAGCTTGATCGCCTCGTCGATGTCGTGGCTGACCATGATCACGGTCTTGTTCAGCGCCCGCTGCATCTCGAAGAACTCGTTCTGGATCATCTCGCGGTTGATCGGGTCGACCGCACCGAACGGCTCGTCCATCAGCAGCAAGGGCGCTTCGGCGGCCAGGGCGCGGATCACGCCGATACGCTGTTGCTGGCCACCGGACAACTCACGCGGGTAGCGTTGCAGGTATTGCTTGGGCTCGAGCTTGATCATGCTCATCAGCTCGCGGGCGCGCTCATGGCATTTCTGCTTGTCCCAGCCGAGCAGGCGCGGGACCACGGTGATGTTCTCCTCGATGGTCATGTTGGGGAACAGACCGATCTGCTGGATAACGTAGCCGATGCGCCGGCGCAGGGTCACTTCATCAAGGCCGGTGGTGTCTTCGCCGTTGATCAGCACCTTGCCCGAGGTCGGCGCAATCAAGCGGTTGATCATTTTCAGCGTGGTGCTCTTGCCGCAACCGGAGGGGCCGAGGAACACGCAGATCTCGCCTTCGTTGACGGTCAGGCTGACCGAGTCGACGGCTTTGACGTCTTTGCCGTTGGCGTGGAAGGTCTTGCTGAGGTTCTGAAGTTCGATCATGGGCGCAGTCCTTTTGGAGTCAGGGAGCGTTGCAGGGCTTGCAGCAGCAGGTCGGCGAAGATGGCCAGGAGGCTCACCAGCACGGCGCCGACCAGCAGCATCGACATGTCGCTGCGACTGATTGAGGTGAGGATGAGCACGCCCAGGCCACCGGCGCCGATGGTTGCGGCGATGGTCATGACGCCGATGTTCATGACCACGGCGGTGCGCACGCCGGCAAGGATTACCGGTACGGCGATGGGCAGCTCGACCATGCGCAGGCGCTGGCCGAAGGTCATGCCGATGCCGCGGGCGGCTTCACGAATGCCCGGCTCGACGTTGGTCAGGGCCAGGTAGGTGTTGCGCAGGATCGGCAACAGCGAATAGAGGAATACCGCGGTGATCGCCGGCAACGGCCCCAGGCCCTGGCCGAATTTGGAATAGAACGGCAGCAGCAGGCCGAACAGGGCGATCGAGGGGATGGTCAGCAGCACCGTGGCGCTGGCCTGCAGGGGGCCGGCGAGGGCCGGGAAGCGGGTCATGAGGATGCCCAGCGGCACGCCGAAGACAATCGCCAGGCTGACGGCGATGCCGACCAGGGTGATGTGCTGCCAGGTCAGGTGCAGTACCTGGGCCCAGTCGAGGTGGGTAAAGGTATCGAGCATGTTATGGCTGCTCCTGTGCAGGTGGATGCTGGCGCAGGTACTCGGCGGCGACTTTGCCCGGGCTCTGGTGTTCGACATCGACCTTGGCGTTGAGCTGGCGCATGGTCTCGTCGTCGAGCTGCTCGGCCAGCGGTTTGAGCAGGCTGGCCAGTTGCGGGTTGGCGTCGAGCACGGCCTTGCGCACTACCGGGGCTGCGGTGTAGTCGGGGAAGTAGTGCTTGTCGTCTTCCAGCAGCTTGAGGTCGAAGGCGCTCAGGCGCCCGTCGGTGGTGTACACCAGGCCACTGAACACCTGGCCGTTGCGCAGCGCGGTGTAGACCAGGCCGGCGTCCATCTGGCGGATGTCGCGGCGGGTCAGTTGCAGGTCGTAGGTTTCGATCAGGCCCACCAGGCCGTCGGGGCGGTTGGCAAACTCGGTGTCCAGGGCCACCACGTGGGTGCGGTCCTTCTCATCGCGTAGCACTTGGTTCAGCTCGCTGATGCTGTTGACCTGCGGGTACTGGTCGGCAACCTTGCGCGGCAGGGCCAGGGCGTAGGTGTTGCTGAACTTCGACGGCGTCAGCCAGATCAGGTCTTTTTGTGCATCCAGTTCCTTGACCCTGGCGTAGGTGGCCGCTGCGCTGGGCATGCGTTCGTCGATATGGTTGTAGGACACCAGCGAGACACCGGTGTATTCCCAGACCATATCCAGCTGCCCGGTTTCGTGGGCGCTGCGGGCCAGGTTGCTGCCTAGGCCGCCGGTGATGCGCACGTCAAAACCATGCTGGTTGAGGTACTGGGCGGTGATTTCAGCCAGTACCGTTTGCTCGGTGAAGACCCGCGCACCGAGGCGGATCACAGGTTTGTTCGCGGCCTGGGCAAATCCTGCGAACAGCAGGGCCGCGCCCAACAACAAGGCGATTCTTTTCATGACAGTTCCTTCGCTTAGTGGGCCAGGCCGCGTTCAAGCCAACGGCGGCTGGACTGCGCCACCAGGGCGTCGAGCAGCAGGGCGAGCAGGGCGGTGCAGGCAGCGCCAAGCAGCAGTTGCGGCTGATTGTTCAGGGCAATGCCGGGAAAAATCAGGCTGCCCAGGCTGTTGGCGCCGATCAGGAACGACAGCGGTGCGGTACCGACGTTGATCGCCAGGGCCACCCGCACACCGCCGACGATGATCGGCACGGCGTTGGGCAACTCGACACGCCAGAGGGTCTGGCCCGGGGTCATGCCGATGCCGGTGGCGGCTTCCTTGAGCGAGGCGGGTACGTTTTTCAGGCCTTCGTAAGTGTTGCGCACGATTGGCAGGAGGGAAGCGAGGAACAGCGCGAAGATCGCAGGACCGGCGCCAATGCCCAGGAAACTCAGGGCAATGGCCAGAACGGCCAGAGGGGGAATGGTGTTGCCAATGTTGAAAAACTGCATGAAGCGTTCGGCGCGGTCGACCCGGTGCGGTCGACTCAAGGCAATCCCGGCGGGTATGCCCACGGCTAACGCCGCCACCATCGACAGCAACACCAGCATCAGGTGCGCTTGCAGGTAGAACCACAGATCGGCGCGGTAGTGCGCGATCGTATCGATGCCGATCCAGTGGATCAGCAGGGCCAGGATGACGAGCACGAAGGCACATCCCATCAGCCCCTTGCCATAGCTTTTAGCCACAGGCGGACTCCTTTTGTTGTCGGCGAACACACTCCCGTGGCGGCCACCATTCCAGGCGGCAGGCAGTGTGATCGCGATAAGCAGCGCGTTGTCCGGAAACGGAGCGGAACACGCCATAAGCGAAGCCTCGTCAGGCTCGTAGTGCCGGTGAAACCAACCCTGACGAACGGTCATGACCGATTGCGTATCAGGGCAGTGGACGCCTCCACAGCCGTAAAGGTTCCCATCTGAAGCGGCATTTGGCCAGCGTTAATCCCTGAAACACGAGGAACTTCGCACGAAAAAACCGGGCATTTCCTTCCTGGTGTTATTGAAGCGCCTGCTATCAGGCCGTCCGTCATGAAGCTCAGCATTGCAGCGGAAAATTCATGATAGTCGCTTGAGGGAATATTCCTCTGGAGGTATTTTGTTGTCATGGTCAATCAGCTTTTGTGCCGAGTTTCGGCGGGTGGCTTTTGCGTTCGATCCCAAGCGTCGCGCCGTTATCCTGGTTGCGGGTGACAAGGCCGGAGTCAGCCAGCAACGGTTTTATCGAAATTTGATTCGGCGCGCCGATGAGCGCTTCGACAGGTATCTGTCAGGAGGTGAAGAACATGTCTAGAACACTTGATGAAGTCATCTACAGTCTTTCCCCCGAACGAAGGGCGCGTGTCGAACAACGCGGACGTGAGTTGATTCGCGAGGAAATGACCCTGCAGGCGTTGCGCAAACAGTTGGAGTTGACCCAGGAAGGTATGGCCGGACGTCTGGAGATTCGTCAGGCGAATATTTCCAAGATTGAAAAGCGCAGCGATATGCTGATTTCGACCCTGCGCAACTATGTCGAGGCAATGGGCGGAAAACTCGAGCTGGTTGCACATATGCCTGATCGCGGGCCTGTGACCCTTGAAGGCTTCACTGACAGTATGGCTAGACATAAATAGCGTACTCGTCGCTTCGCGCGACGGGCGGAGGCCTCAGGCTTTGGTCCCCGTTCGACTTCGGGTATGATACTGGCCCTTTTTGAATCACCTGCCAGGCGATTTCCCATGACCAACCAGGCCGCCGAAGTCGCGAAACGCCGCACCTTCGCCATTATTTCCCACCCCGATGCGGGTAAGACCACCATCACCGAGAAGCTGTTGCTGATGGGCAAGGCGATTGCCGTTGCCGGTACGGTGAAATCGCGAAAGTCCGACCGCCATGCCACCTCCGACTGGATGGAAATGGAGAAGCAGCGTGGTATCTCCATCACCACCTCGGTGATGCAGTTCCCCTATCGCGAGCACATGATCAACCTGCTCGACACCCCGGGCCACGAAGACTTCTCGGAAGATACCTACCGCACCCTGACCGCCGTCGACTCGGCGCTGATGGTGCTCGACGGCGGTAAGGGCGTCGAGCCGCGGACCATCGCCCTGATGGACGTCTGCCGCCTGCGCGACACGCCGATCGTCAGCTTCATCAACAAACTCGACCGTGACATCCGCGACCCGATCGAACTGCTCGACGAAATCGAAGCGGTATTGAAGATCAAGGCAGCGCCGATCACCTGGCCGATCGGTTGCTACCGCGACTTCAAGGGCGTGTATCACCTGGCCGGCGACTACATCATTGTCTACACCCCGGGCCATGGCCACGAGCGCACCGAGGTGAAGATCATCGAGAAGCTCGACTCCGATGAAGCCCGTGCCCACCTGGGCGACGAATACGAGCGCTTCCTCGAGCAGCTGGAGCTGGTACAGGGCGCTTGCCACGAATTCGACCAGGGCGAGTTCATGCGCGGCGAGCTGACCCCGGTGTTCTTCGGTACCGCGCTGGGCAACTTCGGTGTCGACCATGTGCTCGATGCCGTCGTCGACTGGGCGCCACGCCCGCTGCCGCGCGAGGCCAACGAGCGCGCCGTCGAGCCGACCGAAGAGAAGTTCAGCGGTTTCGTGTTCAAGATCCAGGCGAACATGGACCCCAAGCACCGCGACCGTATCGCCTTCATGCGTATCTGCTCCGGCCGTTACGAAAAAGGCATGAAGATGCGCCATGTGCGCACCGGCAAGGACCTGCGTATCGGCGATGCGCTGACCTTCTTCTCCTCCGAGCGTGAGCAACTGGAAGAGGCCTGGGCCGGCGACATCATTGGCTTGCACAACCACGGCACGATCCAGATCGGTGACACCTTCACCGAAGGCGAGGCCCTGGGTTTCACCGGTATTCCGCACTTCGCCCCGGAGCTGTTCCGCCGCGTGCGCCTGAAAGACCCGCTCAAGTCCAAGCAACTGCGCCAGGGCCTGCAGCAGCTGGCCGAAGAAGGCGCGACCCAGGTGTTCTTCCCCGAGCGCAGCAACGACATCATCCTCGGCGCCGTCGGTGTGCTGCAGTTCGATGTGGTCGCCAGCCGCCTGAAGGAAGAGTACAAGGTCGAGTGTGCCTACGAGCCGATCACCGTCTGGTCGGCGCGCTGGATCAGCTGCGACGACAAGAAGAAGCTTGAGGAATTCAAGAACAAGGCCGTGGAGAACCTGGCCATCGACGGCGGTGGTCACCTGACCTACCTGGCCCCGACCCGGGTCAACCTGGCGCTGATGGAAGAGCGCTGGCCGGATGTGAAGTTCCGCGCAACCCGCGAGCATCATTGATTGCCCGACCCCGCCGCTTCTGGGTGGCGGGGTCGCCTCCTTTCAAGGGTGCATTTCTGCGCCCAACCGGTAGATCAGCAATGCCAGGCTGTCGGCATTGAACAGCATGATCTGCGCGCGTTTTTCGCTGTCACTCAGGAACACCTGACGAGCTTGCTGCAGATCCTGCGCGCCGGTGATCTTCAGGATCAGTTTCTTGCCTTTGCGATCGCTGCGACGCAAGTCGCGCAGCCTGCCAGTGTCTTCATCGTACAACGTGAACAACTTGTTCATCGGCGTCATGGCGCTGAAGCCGCTTTCGTGGGCGCGTTCCAGCCAGGCGCGCTCGGGGCCGGGGATCAGCCAGTCGGCGTACGGGGCAACACCCAGGGTGTAGGTGATGTCGCGGGTCTGGCAGGCCAGGTGAGACAGTTCATGCAGCAAGGTAAAGGCGCGGGTGAGGTTGGCGGCTGCCGGCTGGGCGTATCGGCGTTGTAGCGGCAACTGGTTGATGGTCGGGTTGTCGAAGAAGGCGTCGAGCAGAAAGATCTGCCGGCTGCGGTCGGCCGGGTTGACGAAGGCGCTGGCATCGATGGGCGCACCGACTCTGCTGCCCATGACATAACGGGTCGAATGAGCGGGTGAGTAATTGCGCGACAACAGCAGCGTCAGCAGTTTTTCTATCGGCCTGCTGACTTGCAGCAGAAGTGTGTCGGATACATCCGCGACGTTGAAGAAGTCCCTGAGGACCCTGGCCGTTTGCAGGGGTAGCTGGCGGGCTGTGGTGCGGCTGATGTTGAAGTGGCAGTTCACCAGGTAGGTTACTGCAGTATCGTGCGCTTCGCGGATCAGGTTGCCGCGATAAGGGTTTACGCGCTGGATCTGTGGCATGCCAACTGCGAGTATCGCGATCTGTTCCCGGGAGACGACCCGACGGGTATGGCGGCCGCTGAGCTCGCTCAGCACACCGCCGGCTTCGACCGGTTGCGGGCGTTCGGGTGCCGGGCTGCTCTCCTGATTTTTCCAGAACTTCTCAAGCGATTCGACCCCGACGGCGTCTTTGCCAACCAGCAGGCCCTGCACCAGCGCCGCGCAGAGTTCGGCCAGTGACTGGCTCCAGTTGCTGCGGTCGGCTTTTTCCAGGGTTTGCAGCACACTGGTTTCGGTCTGGAAAATACCCAGCAGCGTGCCCAGCCTGCCCGGCAGAAACAGGCTGGCTTGCAACCACAGCTGACCGAGCAGGTTCTTCAAGGTTTGCCAGCGCGCCTCTTCGAGGGTCACCAACTGGGCGTGGGCCATGTCCTGGAGCATCTGGGCGTTATCCACGAACAGTTGCTTGAACAGGTTGCCCGCGATCGGACGCCAGGCCAGGGTGATGGGGCCGGGGCGGGAAAACGGCAGGTCGAAATCCGATTCCACACTAAATGGCAGGTGTGGCTCTTCAAAGCCGCCGCGCCCATAGCGTCTGCGCATCTGCGCTGGCATACGCCCGAGCAGCAAAGACTGCAACGCTGGCGTGGTCCTGATCTTTTTCAGCAGGTCACGGCTATCGGCAAATTGCCGATAGGCCTGGCGGCTGTCGTAAGGGCTGTACAGCACCAGCGGGCCCGCCTGCTGATTGCCGATCAGGTACAGGCCAGGCACCGGGTCCGGTTCAAGCCCGCTATCGGCCACCAACAGCAGTGGTGTCATGTGCTGTGTGCGGTCTTCTGGCAGTTCCAGTACCTGGGTAACCGTCTGTAGCGCTGCGCCATCGAGCTCGCCTTTGAGGCGGGCACGCCAGGCCGCTTCGAGCATTTGCCCGGGCAGTTGCCGGCAGAAGGTTGCCAGGCGCCGGGCATAGTCGGGGTCGTGTTCGGCGAATTTCTGCTGCAGCAGGCGCTGGTAGTGGCCGCCAATATCCAGCGCCTTGGCCACCTTGCGAACGTACTGGCTGCGCAAGGTGGGTGGCAGCAGCTCACCCTTCTGGTCGGTCACCAGGGTGATTGCGTTGTCCCAGTCGCGGTAATGATCGAGCGCATAGTCAACCAGGGACTGGCGATGGCGCACGTAGCTGGCCGGCAGTGACAAGGGGATTTCCCCGGGCAGTGGCGGCGCAGTGATCCAGCGGTTGGTGGTGACCTGGATATCTTCAGGCCGGTAGTGGCCGGGGCCGAAATCCTGGTCCAGGCGCTGCTGCAGTTGTTCGCGGGCATAGGTGTCGATTTCGGGGATATCGAACAGGTAATCATCGTTTGCGCCCAGCAGGTTGCTGGCCAACACGCGCAAGTAGGCATGTTGATCTTCTACCGAGGCCTGGCGCAGCCACTCGGGTGCATGGGCTGCAACAGCCTTTGCCCTGGCGCGATCCTGCAGGTCGCGCAGGACTGCGCCAATGGCATCGGTTTCGCTGATATAGCGGTTGAAGGCCTTGACCACGTTGCCCGGCAGGCGCGCAGCGATGGCCCGGTCGTATAGGGCCAGAATCCGCGACCGCCGAGAGGGCAGCGCAGCAGGCGCAAAGGCAACGCCCAGGCGTTCGGCCAGCGTGCTGAGCAGGGCCAGCAGTTGCTCCTGGTAGTCTTGGCTCAGTTGCCCTTCGCGCACCAATACTGCTTGCAGTTGCCCGCGAAGGTGCTGGCGCAAGCGTCTGGCGCTATGGCCGAGCAAGGCCGGCGGGAGCAACGGCAAGGGGGTCGGCAGTTCAGCCGCGGTGGTGGCGCTGGCACGCCATTGGCTGTTATCGGCGGGGTGCCAGATCAGTTCGAGCAGCGACAGGACCGGGGTACTGCGGCCCTCCGGTTGCACGCTGATGGCGTGCAGCGGAGGGGCTTTGTGCAGAAAGCTGGACAGTTCGTGCTTGAGCAGTGCCCGGGTGACTGAGCTGAGGCTCGGGCGCTGGGCGAGCATGGCCTGGTATTCCTGGGCCAATTGTCCGACCTGGGTTTGCATCGATTGCGCATCCAGGCTGGCGTTGCCGAGGGTGCGGGCAAGTTGCTGCAATGTGGCGGTCGAGGGCGCTGCTTGCTGGGTGTGCAGGGGGGCGGCCTGGTCGGCAAGGCGATCATTGATCGTCAACATCAGGCTGTCGAACAGCGGCGCAGCCAGCAGATTGACCTGAAAGTCCACAGCAGGTTGGCGCTGCAGTAACTGCTGTTGCGCCTGTGGTGCGTAACGCAGCACTGTTGCCATCAGCGCAGGTTGATCCTGCAAGCCCAGCAGCGTCTGCTTGGCCTGGCGCCGATCGGCAAAGCGTTGCAGGCCGATGTCGGGGTTGTAGATGAACACTTCGGGCCAGTCGGGGCGGCTCAGCAGAAAGGTGGTGTCCAGGGCTATGGCCTGGCCATCGCCAGTCACCGCATCCAGGCGGTCGGCGCGCAGCGTCGGGTCGTCGCCCAGTCGTTGCAGGGATTGTCGTTGCGCGGCGCTCAGCGGTTGCCTGGCGTCGAGGTGCTCGAGGTGACGTAAAAAACCTGCGCGCAGGGCATCAGGATGAAAGTAGGGCAGGTTGGCCAACGGCATGAAAGTGTCCCGGCGGTACAAGGCAGCCGGGGGCCGATCCCCGCGGCAATCACTGGAGATTGCCGCGGGTAAGCAGGGCCGGGGCGTTACTTATATCAATTGCCGGCCTTGATGCTGGTCCAGATGCGCGTGCGGATGCGGTCGATCTTGGCTGGCATCGCTTCCAGGGCGTAGAGCTTGCCAAGCATCTCGTCGCTCGGGTAAATCATGGTATTGGCCTTGAGCGCCGGGTCGACCAGGGTGTCGGCCTTGAGGTTGCCGTTGGCGTACTGCACATGGTTGCTGATGTTGGCCATCACCTCGGGCTGCAACAGGTAGTTCATGTAGGCGTAACCGGCTTTTTCGTCCGGGGCATCAGCCGGCATGGCGACCATGTCGAACCACATCGGCGCGCCTTCCTTGGGAATCGAGTAGCCGACCTTCACGCCGTTGTTGGCTTCTTCGGCGCGGTTCCTGGCTTGCAGCACGTCGCCGGAGAAGCCCACCACCACGCAGATATCGCCGTTGGCCAGGTCGCCGGTGTACTTGGAGGAGTGGAAGTAGCTGATGTACGGGCGCACCTTCATCAACAGTTGCTTGGCCTTGTCGTAATCCTCGGGCTTCTGGCTGTGGTGTGGCAGGCCCAGGTAGTTGAGGGCGATCGGCAACAGCTCCGGGCCGTTGTCGAGCACCGCCACGCCGCAGCCTTTCAGCTTGCTGATGTACTCGGGCTTGAAGATCAGGTCCCAGGAGTCCAGCGGGGCATTGTCGCCGAGCACCGCCTTGACCTTGTCGATGTTGTAGCCGATCCCGGTGCTGCCCCACAAATACGGGAAGCCGTACTGGTTGCCCGGATCGTTGACTTCCAGGGCCTTGAGCAGCACCGGGTTGAGGTTCTTCCAGTTGGGCAGCTGGGTCTTGTCCAGTTGCTTGAGCGCCTTGCCCTGGATCTGCCGGGCCATGAAGTGGTTGGAGGGGAACACCACGTCGTAGCCGGAATTGCCGGTCATCAGCTTGCCGTCGAGGGTTTCGTTGCTGTCGAACACGTCGTAGGTCGGCACGATGCCGCTGGCCTGCTGGAAGTTCTTCAGGGTGTCGGGGGCGATGTAGCTGGACCAGTTGTAGATCTTTACCGAGTCGGCCGCCTGGGCGACGGAGGCGGCCAGCAACACAGGTGCGAAGAGCAATGGGCGCATGTCTGGATTCCTTGCTTGGTCTGTTTTTTATCGAAGGAGGCAGGCGATCAAATGATCAGAAAATCAGCACATAGGTTTTGCGCACGGTCTCCTGGATGTCCCAGGTGCCGGTGCTGTTGGCCGGCAGCATGATCGCGTCGCCGGCTTCGATGGTCAGCGGCTCGCCGCCATCCGGGGTGAAAGTGCAGCGGCCCTTGATGAAGTGGCAGAACTCCTGCTGGACGATCTGCCGGCGCCAGCGCCCCGGGGTGCATTCCCAGATGCCGGTTTCGACGCCGTCGCTGCGCTCGACGCTGGTGACCGAGGCGATCGAGACCGGCTCGCCGAGTGGCACCGCCACCGGGTTGGATTCGGCCAGGGTGACACTGTCGGTGTTCTTGAACTGGGTAATGCTCATAGCGGTGGATCCTGTGCAGGGGGTTCAAAAAGTCAGCGCATGAAACCTTCCATGAAGTCCGCTACGCCGCTGGCCAGGCGTCGGCGCCAGGGGGCGCTGGCCGGGTTGGCGAGGGTCTGGTCTTCATGGACGAAACTTTTGATGATCGCGTTGTAGCCCAGCCAGCGGCAGGGTTCCGGCTCCCAGCCGGGCAGGCTGTGCAGGGCGCGGTCGTGGCTGGCCCAGGGCTGCTCGGTGAGGGGGCTGCGCCGCTCGAGGATCAGCTCGGCCAGGGTCCGCCCGCCGAGGTTGCTGGCGCCAACGCCTTCGCCGCCATAGCCGCCGGCCAGGGCGATGCCCTGTTTGCGGTCGCAGAACATGTGCGGCTGAAAGCGCCGGGCCATACCCAGGTTGCCGCCCCAGGCGTGGGTGATCCTGACCTTCTGCAACTGTGGGAACAGCTCGCCGAACAGGTAGCGGCGCAGTTCGATTTCGCTGTCGGTGAGGTCGAAGTTTTCGCGCAGGCGGCCGGCAAAGCGATAGCCGCCGCGGGCGCCGAACACCAGGCGGTTGTCCAGGCTGCGCTGGCCATAGGTGACCTGGCGGCTGTTCTCGCTGAAGGCCTGGCCATGGTTGAGGCCGATCTGCTCCCAGACCTGTTCGGGCAGTGGCTCGGTGGCCACCAGCAGGCTTTGCACCGGCATCTGGTAGCGCCCCAGCGGCGGCAGGTTGACCGAGTAGCCTTCGACTGCTGGCACCAGCCACTGGCATTTGATCCGTGCCTGCAAGGTGCGTGCTTCACCGGCGCGCCACTGGGTTACGGGGCTGTTCTCATAGAGCTTCACACCCATGGCCTCTACCGTGCGGGCCAGGCCGCGCACCAGTTTGGCCGGCTGGATTGTGGCGACATTGGGGTTGAAGATCGCGCCATAGGGGCGGCTGATACGCAACTGCGATGCCAGCTCATCGGGGCTTAGCCAGCGGTAGTCGGCTTCGTTCAGGCCCTGCTTGTAGAGCTTGTTCAGATACGCGCGCAGGCTGGTTTCCTGCTCGGGGTAGCGCGCGGCGCAGTACAGCACGCCGCCCTTGCGGTAGTCGCAGTCGATGCCTTCGCGTTCGAGCACCTGGGCCACTTCATCGGGAATGCCGTGCAACAGGTCATAGGCGGCGCGCCGCTGCTCGGGCGTGCTGCCGGCGAGCAGGCGGTCTTCACCGAGCAGGTTGCCCATCAGCCAGCCGCCATTGCGTCCGGAGGCGCCGAAGCCTGCAATCTGCGCTTCGACGATGGCGATGTTCAGCTGTGGTGCCAGGCGCTTGAGGTAGTAGGCGGTCCACAGCCCGGTGTAGCCGGCGCCGATGATGCAGACGTCGAC
Source organism: Pseudomonas sp. NPDC087612 (assembly GCF_044743505.1). NCBI lineage: Bacteria > Pseudomonadati > Pseudomonadota > Gammaproteobacteria > Pseudomonadales > Pseudomonadaceae > Pseudomonas > Pseudomonas sp. NPDC087612. Next base: position 187,043 of record NZ_JBIUWO010000005.1, on the reverse strand, counting down.
GTCCAGGTCCTGTTGCAGCGCCGGGCGTGCGCTCAACGGCTCATCGAGTTGGTCCATCCACAGGCTGATACTGCGCCATGCCAGCATTGTTCGGCTCCACATCGGTAACGGTCTGTGGCGATCCTAGAAGCTTGCGGGGCGCTGTGTCTTACGTGCGTGCACGCAGAGAATTCTGCTTCACGTAGGCCTTGGGCGACAGGCCGGTGTGCTGGCGGAAACTTTTGTAGAACGCCGACAGCGAATTGAAACCGGCAGCAAAGGCCAGCTCGTCGATGCGTGCAACCGTGGCGGTGGCGCCGAGGCTGGTGAGCAGGTGCTGCAGGCGTGCCTGGTTGACGTAACGGTAGAAGCTCTGGCCGAGCACCTGGTTGAGCAGGTAGGAGATCTGGTTGCGGCTGTAGCCGCTTTCGCGGGCCACCCGTTGCAGGTCGAGCTCCGGGTCGAGGTAGGGCTGCTGGCGCTGGAAGTACTGCTCCAGGTCCTGGGCCATGAAGCTCAGCTGGCGTGGTGACAGGCCCAGGCGACTGGCGGCCGGGCGCAGGTCAATGTGGCCAGCGTCCTGGCTGGGCGCGCGGACCAGCGAGGCGTACTCGTTGACCCGCCAGATCAGGCCGTCGCGCACGGTGATCGCTTCGCTGGCCTGGAACGCCACCAGGCCTTCGCCACCGCGCAGGGTAACCTGGTACTGGATGAAGGCGGTGCAGCCATCGACGCGGATGCGGTCGCTGTGGACGATGTCTTCACCGGCTTCACGGGGCATGCTCACACGCACGTATTCGCGCAGCTCATCGAGGTGCAGGACGCGGTTCTGGAAATAGTCGTTGTACTGGATATCGGGGTGATACAAGGCCATGACCCCGTCGAGGTCGCGATGCTTCCAGCACAGGTGGTAGCGCAGGACGGTGGCGGCGGTTTCCGGGGTTTGCTCCGGGCCGTCGGGGATAGGGGCTGGGGTCATTGCTGGATAGTGATGGAGGGGCCAATCGCGGGTCAAGTCGAGGGGGGGGGGGGGGGCGCCCCCCCCCCCCCCCCGGGGGGGGGGGGGGGGGGGGGGGGGGTGGGGGGGGGGGGGGGGGGGCCGGCCCGGGCGCCGACACCCCGCCCGGCGCGCCCCCCGGGGGGCCGCCCGCCGCCCCCCCCCCCCCCGGGGGGGGGGGGCCCCCGCCCCCCCCCCCCCCCCCCCCCCCCCCCCCCCCCCCCCCCCGGGGGGGGGGGGGGGGGGCCCCCCCCCCCCCCCCTCGACTTGACCCGCGTGCGCTGTGGGAGCGGGCTCGACCCGCGATGCGGTTACAGGAACTGCTCGGCGTAATGGCACGCCACCTGCCGCGTCCCCACCTGCCTGAACGCCGGTTCCTCGGCAGCACAGCGCTCGGTGGCATACGGGCAGCGTTTGTGGAAGGCACAGCCAGGCGGCGGGTTCAGCGGGTTGGGCAGCTCGCCGGAAATCTTGATCTTCGGCTTCAGCGGGTCCGGATGAATGGTCGGCGTGGCCGACAGCAAAGCCTGGGTGTAAGGGTGCAGCGGCTTGCTGTAAATGTCCTCCTTGGGGCCCATTTCCGCCGGCCGGCCCAGGTACATCACCAGCACCTGGTCTGCCACGTGGCGCACTACCGCGAGGTTGTGGGAGATGAACACGTAGGCAGTGTTGAACTCCTTCTGCAGGTCCATGAACAGGTTCAGCACCTGGGCCTGGATCGATACGTCGAGGGCCGACGTCGGCTCATCGGCCACCAGTACTTTCGGTTGCAGCATCATCGCCCGGGCCAGGGCGATTCGCTGGCGCTGGCCACCGGAAAACATGTGCGGGTAGCGCTGGTAATGCTCGGGGCGCAGGCCGACCTGTTGCATCATCGCCTGGACCTTCTCGCGCCGCTCGGCGCGGGTCAGGTTGGTGTTGATCAGCAGCGGCTCACCCAGCTGGTCGCCGATCTTCTGTCGCGGGTTGAGCGAGGCGTACGGGCTCTGGAAGACCATCTGCACGTCCTTGCGCAATTGCTTGCGCTCGGCCTTGTTGGCGCCGGCGACTTCCTGGCCGGCGATCTTCAGCGAGCCGGACGAGGGCTCTTCGATCAGGGTCAGGGCCCGGGCCAGGGTCGACTTGCCACAGCCGGACTCGCCGACCACGGCCAGGGTCTTGCCGGCTTCCAGTTCGAACGACACGCCGTTGAGTGCGCGCACCAGGGCATGGCCCTTGAACAGGCCACGGGAAACTTCATAGTGACGGGTCAGTTCACGGGCGGTAAGGACGACGGTCATTACGCCACCTCCTGGTTCAGCGGGTAGAAACAACGCACCTGGCTATGGGCCTGGGGATCGAGGGTAGGTCGTTGCCGGCGGCAGTTTTCCTGCACGTATGGGCAGCGCGGCGACAGCAGGCAACCTTGAGGGCGGTCATAGCGGCCGGGGACGATGCCCGGCAGGGTCGCCAGGCGCTCGGCGCCTTCGCTGTGCTCCGGAATCGCCGCCAGCAGTGCTTCGCTGTAGGGGTGGGCGGGGACGTCGAACAGTTCCGGCACCTGGCCGACTTCCACCGCTTGGCCGGCGTACATCACGCACACCCGCTTGGCGGTTTCGGCGACCACGGCGAGGTCGTGGGTGATCAGGATCAGCGCCATGTTCTGCTCTTTTTGCAGGTTCAGCAGCAGCTCCATGATCTGCGCCTGGATGGTCACGTCGAGGGCGGTGGTCGGCTCGTCGGCGATCAGCAGCTTGGGTTCGCCGGCAATCGCCATGGCGATCGCCACCCGTTGGCTCATGCCACCGGAAAGCTGGTGCGGGTAGGCGTCCAGGCGGCTTTCGGCGCCGGGGATTTCAACCTTCTTGAGCAGTTCCAGGGCACGCTGGCGGGCCGCCTTGCCGCGCAGGCCAAGGTGCTGGCGCAGCACTTCCTCGATCTGGAAGCCTACGGTGTAGCTGGGGTTGAGGGCGGTCATCGGGTCCTGGAAGACCATGGCCATATCCTTGCCAACCACCTTGCGCCGTTGCCGGCCGCTGAGCTTGAGCATGTTGGTGCCATCGAAGGTCAGGGCATCGGCGGTGATGCGCCCGGGGGCGTCGATCAGGCCCATCAGCGCCATCATGGTCACCGATTTACCGGAGCCCGACTCGCCGACGATGGCCAGGACCTCACCTTCATCGACCGTCAGGTCCAGTCCATCGACCACCGGTACCGCATTGGCGTCGCCAAAGCGCACGTTCAGATTGTTGATTTGCAGAAGTGACATGGCGATCTCCTCAGGCGGCATTCTTGAGTTTCGGGTCCAGCGCGTCGCGCAGTCCGTCACCCATCAGGTTGATTGCCAGCACGCTGAGCAAAATGGTCAGGCCAGGCAGGCTCACTACCCACCAGGCGCGTTCGATGTAGTCGCGGGCCGAGGCCAGCATGGTGCCCCACTCGGGGGTTGGCGGCTGCACGCCAAGGCCGAGAAAGCCCAGGGCGGCGGCGTCGAGGATTGCCGAGGAGAAACTCAGGGTGGCCTGCACGATCAGCGGCGCCATGCAGTTGGGCAGCACGGTGACGAACATCAGCCGGGGCAGGCTGGCACCGGCCAGGCGCGCGGCGGTGACGTAGTCGCGGTTCAGTTCGCCCATCACCGCGGCGCGGGTCAGGCGCACATAGGACGGCAGCGAGACGATGGCGATGGCGATAACGGTGTTGATCAGGCCAGGGCCGAGGATGGCGACAATCGCCACGGCCAGCAGCAGCGAGGGCAGGGCCAGCATCACGTCCATCAGGCGCATGATCGACGGGCCGAGGATGCGCGGAAAGAACCCGGCCAACAGGCCGAGGAAAATCCCCGGAATCAGCGAGATCACTACCGATGACAGGCCGATCAGCAGCGACAGCCGCGAGCCCTGGATCAGCCGCGAAAGCAGGTCGCGGCCGAGCTCGTCGGTGCCGAGGATGAACTGCCAGTTGCCGCCTTCCAGCCACACCGGCGGGGTCAGCAGAAAATCACGGTACTGCTCGCTGGGGCTGTGCGGCGCCACCCAGGGGGCGAACAGTGCGCAGAACACGATCAGGCTCATGAACATCAGCCCGGCGACCGCGCCCTTGTTGCGTGAAAAGGCCTGCCAGAACTCCTTGTACGGCGAGGGGTAAAGCAGGCTCTGGTCGACAGCGGTGGCCGGGGTGGTGACAGATTTTGCAAGTGGGGTAGTCATGACGAGGCCCTCAGCGCTGATGACGGATGCGTGGGTTGGCCAGGCCGTAGAGGATGTCCACGACGAAGTTGACCAGGATCACCAGGCAGGCAATCAACAGGATGCCGTTCTGTACCACGGGGTAATCACGGGCGCCGATGGCTTCGATCAGCCACTTGCCGATGCCCGGCCAGGAAAAAATGGTTTCAGTCAGTACCGCACCGGCGAGCAGGGTGCCGACCTGCAGGCCGAACACCGTCAGTACCGGGATCAGCGCGTTGCGCAGGCCGTGCACGAACACCACCCGGGCCGGCGACAGGCCCTTGGCGCGGGCGGTGCGGATGTAGTCTTCGCGCAGCACTTCGAGCATCGAGGAGCGGGTCATGCGCGCGATCACCGCCAGCGGAATGGTGCCCAGGACAATGGCCGGCAGGATCAGGTGCATCAGTGCATCCTTGAAGGCGCCTTCTTCGTCGCTGAGCAGGGTGTCGATGAGCATGAAGCCGGTTTTCGGCTCGATGTCGTAGAGCAGGTCGATGCGCCCGGACACCGGGGTCCAGCCCAGGCTCACGGAGAAGAACATGATCAGGATCAGGCCCCACCAGAAGATCGGCATCGAGTAGCCGGCAAGGGAGATACCCATGACCCCATGATCGAACAATGAGCCACGCTTGAGCGCGGCGATGACCCCGGCCAGCAGGCCGATCACCCCGGCAAAGAACAGCGCCGCCATGGCCAGTTCCAGGGTTGCCGGGAACAGTGCGAGGAACTCGGTCCAGACGCTTTCGCGGGTGCGCAGCGATTCGCCGAGGTCACCCTGGGCGAGCTTGCTGACGTAGTCCAGGTACTGTTCGGGCAGCGGTTTGTTCAGGCCCAGTCGCTCCATGGCCTGGGCGTGCATTTCCGGGTCGACCCGCCGTTCGCCCATCATGACTTCAACCGGATCGCCGGGTATCAGCCGTATGAGCGCAAACGTCAGCAAGGTGATGCCGAAGAAGGTCGGGATCAGCAATCCCAGTCGCCGGGCAATAAAACTAAACATCTTCTGGAGTACCTCATCAGCCGGTCAGGCATGCCCGCCGGCACCCGGGTGGGGCGCCGGCGGTCGTTCTTGTTCTACTTCACCTGGGTAGTGGCGAAGTTGTTATTGGTGAGGGGGTTGATGTGGTACCCCTCAACGTTGTTGCGCATGGCGGTAAACATTTGCGGATGGGCCATGCTGATCCACGGTTGATCTTCATCGTACACCGCCAGGGCCTTTACATAGAGCGCTGCACGCTCATTGTTGTCGGTAACCTCGCGGGCCTTGGTGATCAACTGCTGGAAGGTTTGATTGCACCAGCGCGCATAGTTCTCGCCACTTTTCACCGCGTCGCAACTAAGCAGCGGGCTGAGGAAGTTGTCCGGGTCGCCGTTGTCGCTGGCCCAGCCGGTCGAGACCATGTCGGCTTCGCCCTTCTTGGCCCGGCGCAGCATCTCGGCCCATTCCATCACGCGGATATCGACGGTCAGGCCGATCCTGGCCAGGTCCGCCTGAAGCATTTCAGCGCTCAGGCGCGGGTTGGGGTTGGTCGGGCCGCCGCCGTTGCGGGTGAACAGGGTCAGCACCGTGCCTTCGGGCACGCCGGCTTCCTTGAGCAGGGCGCGGGCCTTGTCGAGGTCACGGGGCGGGTTCTGGTTGTCGGTGTTGTAGCCGATCATGCTCGGCGGGTAAGGGTTGACCGCGACCAGCGCGTTGCCCTTGCCGAACAGCTGGTCGACGTGGGTCTGGCGGTCGAAGGCGATGTTGATGGCTTTGCGCACGCGCACATCGCTCAGGTACTTGTGTTCGGTGTTGAGCGAGATGTAGCCGGTGGTCAGCGCTTCCATCTCGGCCACTTTCAATTTGGGGTCGGCCTTGATGCTGGGGATGTCATCGGGCTTGGGGTACAGCGCCACCTGGCACTCGTTGGCCTTGAGCTTTTGCAGGCGCACGTTGTTGTCGTTGGCAATGGCGAAGATCAGCGCGTCGGCCGGTGGCTTGCCACGGAAGTAGTCCGGGTTGGCCTTGTAGCGCACCTGGGCGTCCTTGTTGTAGCGCTGGAAGATGAACGGGCCGGTGCCGATCGGCTTGTTGTTGAGGTCGCCGGTCTTGTTGGCCTTGAGCAACTGGTCGCCGTATTCGGCGGAGTAGATCGAGGTGAAGGCCATGGCCAGGTCACGCAAAAAAGGCGCTTCGGGCCGGGTCAGGGTGAAGACCACGGTGTGCTCGTCGGTCTTCTCGACGCTTTTGAGCAGGTCCTTGAAACCCATGCTCTCGAAGTAGGGGAAACCGATGCTGGTCTTGTTGTGCCACGGGTGATTAGGGTCCAGCTGTCGTCGGAAACTCCACAGCACGTCGTCGGCATTCATCTCGCGGGTAGGGGTGAAATAGTCGGTGGTGTGGAACTTGACCCCTTCGCGCAAGTGGAAGGTGTAGGTCAGGCCGTCATCGCTGATGTCCCAGCGCTCGGCCAGGGCCGGCTGGATATCGGTGGTGCCCGGGCGGAAGTCGACCAGGCGGTTGAAGATGGCCTCGGCCGAGGCGTCGGCGGTTACGGCGGTGGTGTACTGGACGATATCGAAGCCTTCCGGGCTGGCCTCGGTACACACCACCAGCGGCTTGGCTGAGAGGCCCGCCGCAGTACTCAACAGGACGGCTGCCAGGGCAGCCTGTAGCGGTAGCAGTTTCATGAAACCTCCTGCAATCGATTAACCAGAGTAGCCGTCCCGGCCGATTCGGCGAACCGACCGGGAAACCGCGTTCTAGAGGAAGTTGAAGGGAATGGTGGTGACAATCCGCAGCTCGTCCAGGCTACCGTCGATCTGGGCCTTGCTGGCCCGGTGCGCGGTGTAGGTGGCACGAATGGTGGTGTCCTTGAGCGAGCCGCTCTGCACCGCATAGGTGGTGCCGATGCCCCACTCGTAGTGGTTCTCGCCGTCCAGGCCACGCACGTCGTAGCCGCTGCCGGTGTAGTGGGTGCCGTCGATGCCCCAGCCGCGCGCGTTATAGAGGTTGAACTTGAGGCCCGGCACGCCGTACTGGGCCATGTTCAGCACGTAGGCGATCTGCATCGATTTTTCGTTCGGGCCGTTGAAGTCCGAAAGCAGGGAGTTGGCCAGGAAGATCGCGTTGGTGTCGTGCAGGTAGTCGAAGTACTCGTTACCGTTGACCTGCTGGTAGGAGAAGGTCAGGTTGTGGGCCTGGTGGGTCAGGCCGAACGACAGGCTGTAGGTGTCGTTGTCGATGTCGCCAAGCTTGCTTTGGCCTTCATCCTTGGTCTTGTAGTAGTTCAGGCCGGTGGTCAGGCTCAGCACCGCGCTGTCGCCCAGCTCATGGCTGGCGCCGAAGTAGTACTGGTTCCACAGGTCTTCGACGTTGGACACGTAGAAGCTGGTTTTCAGGCTTTTCAGCGGCTGGTAGTTCACACCGGCAATGTTGACGTGATCGGCTGAAAAGGCGCGATCACCGTACTCGGCAACGAATTTGCTGGTGCCCTGTTCGGTCCGGTTCGAGAGCCGGTCGAAGGTGCCGACATCAAACGACAGGTTGTCGAATTCTTCGCTGTGCAGGCTCACACCTTCGAAGCTCGACGGCAAGGCGCGGTTGCCGATGTAGGCCAGTACCGGGGTGTCCATCGATTGGCGGCCGGCGGTCAGGGTGGTGTTGGACACCCGCGCCTTGACGTTGGCCAGGCCCATCTTGCTCCACTGGCCGATGACATCGCCGTCGCTGTGGGTCAGGGTGCGGTTGTTCGGCCCGGCCACCGCCGCGCGGCCACGCTCCAGGGCGATGGCGTTGTAGACGGCGACCTCGGTGCTGAAGCCGAAGGTACCTTCGGTAAAGCCCGAGGTGTAATTGAGGATGGTGCCCTGCACCCAGTTGTCACGGCTGTGGGTGTCGTGCTGGCTGCCGTCGCTCTTGTAGTACTTGAACAGCGGTGCGCGGGTGGCGCGTTCGCGGCCATACCAGTTGCGGGTCGAGCCGGACAGGCTCTGGCCTTCGATGAAGCCCTTGGCTTCACTCTGGGCGCTGGTGGCTTTGGCGCTGACCGGAACATAGTCCTGGCTGGCGGGTTCGGCCTGGGCCATGGCTGACAGACCACTGAGGGACAGTGCCAGTACTGCGGTTTTGGTTCGTCTCAAGGTAAAGCTCCCTTTTCTTTTCTTCTTTTTAGTTACCGCCTGGCCTTGTGAGCTGGGCGTCTTGCCGGTTGGAACAAGGGTTTGCAATCGTTTGCTGCAAGGCAATCGGGCATATTCAGGCTGAGTTCGCCCGCGAAGGCGCTGCGCGCCCCCGAGGGAGAAAGCGGTTTTTTATTCGGTACTGACGCCTGAGAAGTTGTTGCGCCCGAAAGGGCTTACCTTGAAATCCACGACCTTGGCACTGAGCGGCTGGTTGACCGTCGAGTGGGCGATCGGGGTGATGGGCAACTGTTGCCTGAGGCGCTGCTGCGCCTGCTGGTAGAGCAGGGTGCGTTGCTCGCGGTCGGTGATGGTCTTGGCTTTCTTGACCAGCGCGTCGTACTGCGGGTCGCACCACATGGAGTAGTTGTTGCTGCCTATCGCGTCACAGCTGTACAGGGTGCCCAGCCAGTTGTCCGGGTCGCCGTTATCGCCGGTCCAGCCTATCAGCGAGATGTCGTGTTCACCGTCCTTGGTGCGCTTGAGATATTCGCCCCACTCGTAGCTGACGATTTTCACTTTGAGGCCGACCTTGCCCCAGTCGGCCTGAAGCATTTCGGCCATCAGCTTGGCGTTGGGGTTGTACGGGCGTTGCACGGGCATGGCCCAGAGGGTGATTTCAGTGCCTTCCTTGACCCCGGCGGCCTTGAGCAGTTCGCGGGCCTTTTGCGGGTTGTAGCCGGCATCCTTGATGCTGTCGTCGTAGGACCACTGGGTCGGCGGCATGCTGCCCACCGCCAGTTGCCCGGCCTCCTGGTACACCGCCTTGACGATGGCCGGCTTGTTCACCGCCATGTCCATGGCCTGGCGTACTTCAAGCTGGTCGAAGGGTTTGTGCTGAACGTTGTAGGCGATGTAGCCGAGGTTGAAGCCGGGTTTTTCGATGACCTGCAGCTTGGGGTCGCTCTTGAGTGCATCGAGATCGGCCGGGCGTGGATGCAGGGTGACCTGGCATTCGTTCTTGCGCAGCTTCTGGATGCGCACCGAGGGGTCGGTATTGATCGAGAAGATCAACTGCTCGATCTTCACCTGGCTCGGGTCCCAGTAGTCCTTGTTGCCGCGGTAGCGGATCTGCGAGTCCTTCTGGTAGCGCTGGAACACGAACGGGCCAGTGCCGATCGGCTTCTGGTTGATGTCGCTGGGGCGCCCGGAGGCCATCAACTGTTCAGCGTATTCGGCCGAGAGTACGGCGGCAAAACTCATTGCCAGGTTCTGCACGAAGGCGGCATCGATGCTGTTGAGGGTAAAGACCACGGTCATCGGCGCGGTCTTTTCGATGCGGGCGATGTTCTTGTCCAGGCTCATGCCGACGAAGTAGGGGAATTCGGTGGGGTAGGCCTTGCGAAACGGGTGGTCGCGGTCGAGCATGCGATTGAAGGTGAACAGCACGTCGTCAGCGTTGAAATCGCGACTGGGGGTGAAATCCTTGTTGTTGTGGAACTTGACCCCTTCGCGTAGGTGGAAGGTGTAGGTCAGGCCGCCGTCGGACACCTCCCAGCTCTTTGCCAGGGCCGGTTTGACGGCGGTCGCGCCGCGTTCGAATTCCACCAGGCGGTTGTAGATCGGCTCGGCGGCGTCGTTGTCGGTGGCGCTGGTGTATTGGGCGGTATCAAAACCGCCGGGGCTGCCTTCGGAGCAGAACACCAGGTTCTTGGCCAGGCCCGCAGGGGCCTGGGCGAGCAGGCCGAAGCCCAGCAGCGCTGCATAGATTGGAGTGTGGCGCATGACGATCCCTTCTCTCTTGTTGTTTTTTTCGCGGTCCATGGCGCACAGCCATACGAATCGCGCCGACTCTGCTGCACCCTTGACGGTAGAGCCATCAAAGCGCTGCAGATAGGTGCGATTACGCAGAGGTGTGTAGGAGGTACCCGATAGGGCGTGCGACTGTTCCGTGTCGATGCGCTAGCGGCTGACCTGCCAGGCCATCAGGCTGCGGCCCCGGCTGCCGTGTGGCGTCGCGGGGCCGAGCCAGATGGCTGCTATTTGGTCACGCTGACCCCATAGAAGGAGTTCAAGCCAAACGGGCTGATCTTGAAGTCCTGTACGGTTGAACGCATAGGTTGATACACCGTCGAGTGAGCGATGGGTGTCATCGGAACCTGTTCTTTGAGGATGTGTTGCGCTTGCTTGTACAGCTCGGTGCGCTTGGCCTGGTCGGAGGTGGCCTTGGCTTGCTTGACCAGGTCGTCGTACGGCTTGTAGCACCACTTGGAGAAGTTGTTGCCTTCCAGGGCATCGCAGCCAAACAGGGTGCCCAGCCAGTTGTCCGGGTCACCGTTGTCACCGCTCCAGCCAATCAGCATGGCGCCGTTCTCGCCGCCCTTGGAGCGCTTGATGTACTCGCCCCACTCGTAGCTGACGATCTTGGCCTTGATGCCGATCTTGGCCCAGTCCGATTGCAGCATCTCGGCCATCAGCTTGGCATTGGGGTTGTACGGGCGTTGCACCGGCATGGCCCAGAGGTTGATCTCGGTGCCTTCCTTGATGCCGGCTTCCTTGAGCAGCTGCTTGGCCTTCTCGGGATCGTACTTGGCGTCCTTGATGGTGGTGTCGTAGGACCACTGGGTCGGCGGCATGGCGTTGACCGCCAGCTGGCCGGCGCCCTGGTACACCGAGTCGATGATCTGCTGCTTGTTTACCGCCATGTCCAGCGCTTCGCGAACCTTGAGCTGGGCCATCGGGTTGGGCTCGTTGCTGCCCTTGATCTTGTCCATCACGTTGTAGGCGATGTAGCCGAGGTTGAAGCCGGCCTGGTCAGGCATCTTCAGGTTCGGGTCGTTTTTAAGTGGCTCGATGTCGGCCGGGCGCGGGAACAGGGTGACCTGGCACTCGTTCTTTTTCAGCTTCTGCATGCGCACCGAGGCGTCGGTGGTGATGGCGAAGATCAGGTTGTCGATCTTCACATCCTCAGGCTTCCAGTAGTCCTTGTTGCCCTTGAAGCGGATCTGCGCGTCTTTCTGGTACTTGCTGAACACGAACGGGCCGGTGCCGATCGGCTTCTGGTTGATGTCGGCGGGCTTGCCCTGCTTGAGCAACTGGTCGGCGTATTCGGCGGACTGGATCGAGGCGAAGCTCATGGCCAGGTTCTGGATGAACGCTGCGTCGACGCCGTTGAGGGTGAACTTGACCGTGTGCTCGTCGAGCTTTTCGACCTTGGCGATGTTCTTGTCCATGCCCATGTCGGTGAAGTACGGGAACTCGGTAGGGTAGGCCTTGCGAAACGGCATGTCCTTGTCGAGCATCCGATTGAAGGTGAACAGCACGTCGTCGGCATTGAAGGCGCGCGTCGGCTTGAAGAATTCGGTGGTATGGAACTTGACCCCTTCGCGCAGGTGGAAGGTGTAGGTCAGGCCATCGTCGGAAATGTCCCAGCTGGTCGCCAGGCCCGGGATCACTGCGGTGCCGCCACGCTCGAACTGGCTCAGGCGGTTGAAGACGGTCTCGGCTGAGGCATCGAAGTCGGTTCCGGTGGTGTACTGGCCCGGGTCGAAGCCCGCGGGGCTGCCTTCGGAGCAAAACACCAGGTTAGTCGCCGCAAGGGCGGAGGGTGCGCCGGCAAGCAAGCCTGCGCCGACCAGAAACGGAATGACCGCGTGTTTGAGCATGGTGGCCTCATTGTTGTCATTTTTGATTTGAGGGGGCCTTGTGAGCCGACCTGCGGATACTTATGCAGGCCCCATACCCAATGCAACACTCAAAGGGATGGGTGACGGTAAACAGTGGGACGAACGTACAGGAATGTCGCATCCGTATAATTTTTTACGGAGTTGATCGTTTGCGAGGGGGTGTTTCAGGTTGTTTCGAAGACGTTGTCTCACTATTGAGTCAGTCTCTGCACTAATTTGGGGCGCGAGGTGCTACAAGTAACAGGGTTCGCGACAGCCGAAACTGCCGCGAACCAGCAGAAAAGTAACGCGGCTTACTGCATCTGGACTTCAATGGTGCCATCGGCACTCATGGTCACGTCGGTGGTGCCGGCTTCGATTTCCGGAGCGGGCGCTGCGTCTGCGGCCATGCCGGCGGCTTTCATCATCATCGGTGCGCTACGGGCATAAGGATGCGGGTAACCGCTGCTGTTGAGGTTCAGGTTGACCACTTTGTAGCCTTTGCCGCCCAGGGCTTCGGTGGCCAGTTGGGCACGGGCCTTGAAGGCGTTGACGGCATCCTTGAGCAGGTCGTCTTCGCTGGTTTTGCGCGTGGCCGGGGCGATGGAGAAGTCCATGCCGCCCATTTTCAGGTCCTGCAGCAGGGTGCCGGTGAGTTGCGACAGGGCCGGGAAGTTGGCGCTTTCCAGGCGCAGCTCGGCGCGTTCGCGCCAGCCGGTGATCTTCTGGCCCTTGTTGTCGTAGATCGGGTAGCTGTTGCGGCTGCCCTGGCTGATCTTCACATCCTTGACTTCGCGCGCCTGTTTCACCGCCTTGTTCATGGTTTCGGTGATTTCAGTGGCCAGCTTGCCCGGGTCGGTATTCTGCGCTTCGCTGTACAGGGTCACGACCATCAGGTCGCGGGCCACTTCCTTGCTGACTTCGGCGCGCAGCGAAATCTGGTTGTAGCGCGGGGCCTCATCGGCCAGGGCCGGAAGGCTGGCTAGCAAGCTGGTGGCCATCGCCAGGGCGGCGCTGCTGCGGGTGATCGACATGTATGACTCCTTGAAAGTGTGGCGCGGGCACTGAACACAAGCAGTGCACGCTGGCCCATGAGACTGGCAACAGTGTAGTGAGGTTCAAAATGGCCATCATTGTTATGTAAAAAAGTGTGGCGCTTTGCCGCATCACTGCAGACCAGGCCGCAGCTTCGGTATACTCGCGACGATTCGCCTGGAGCACTCATCAGGAGAGCTCATGCTCGCCCCCGTACAAATGCTGTCTGCAACCCGTCAGAACCTCTGGCGCCTGACCTTCATCCGCATCCTGGTGCTTGCCGCCCAGGCCGGCTCGGTCGGTGTCGCCTACTGGACCGAACTGCTGCCGCTACCGTGGCTGTCGCTGGTCATTACCCTCGGCCTGTCGATGCTGCTGTGCGCGTTCACGGCCCTGCGCCTGCGCCTGACCCTGCCGGTCACCGAGCTGGAATATGCCTTCCAGCTGGCCTGTGACCTGCTGATCCACAGTGCCTTGCTGTATTACTCGGGCGGTTCGACCAACCCCTTCGTGTCCTATTACCTGGTGCCGCTGGCCATTGCCGCGGTGACCTTGCCCTGGGTCTACTCGCTGATCCTCTCCGGTATTGCCCTGGCCGCCTACAGCTTGCTGCTGGTGCAGTTCTATCCGCTCGAGACCTTCCCTATGGCCCGGGAGAAGATGCAGGTCTACGGCATGTGGCTGAGTATCGCCCTGGCAGCGGCGGTGATTACCTTCTTCGCCGCGAAGATGGCCGAAGAGCTGCGCCGCCAGGAGCAACTGCGCGCCGAACGCCGAGAGGAGGGCCTGCGCGACCAGCAACTGCTGGCCGTGGCCACCCAGGCCGCTGGCGCTGCCCATGAGCTGGGCACGCCCCTGGCGACCATGAGCGTATTGATCAAGGAAATGCGCCAGGACCACAGCGACCCGCTGCTGCAGGAAGACCTGGCAGTGCTGCAGGACCAGGTCAAGTTGTGTAAAGAGACCCTGCAGAACCTGGTGCGTGCTGCTGAAGCCAACCGGCGCCTGGCGGTCGAGAACCAGGAAGTGACCTTCTGGCTCGACGAAGCGCTCAACCGCTGGCACCTGATGCGCCCCGAGGCCAGTTACCGCTTCCAGCGCCTGGGCCAGGGCAATGTGCCGCGCCTGGCGCCGCCGCCGGACCTCACCCAGGCCTTGCTGAACCTGTTGAACAATGCCGCCGATGCTTGCCCGGACGACCTGGAAGTGCGCCTGGACTGGGACGCCCAGGACATGGTGATCAGCATCCGCGACCACGGCCCGGGCGTGCCGGCAGCGATTGCCGAATCGATCGGCAAACCCTTCTTTACCACCAAGGGCAAAGGCTTCGGCCTGGGCCTGTTCTTGAGCAAGGCCAGCGTGACCCGTGCTGGTGGCTCGGTAAAACTCTATAGTCATGAAGAAGGCGGTACGCTCACCGAGCTGCGCCTGCCGCGTGACGCGCGAGGAGATGTGTGATGAGTGATGAAATCCAGGTTGAAGGCGAAGAGCTGCCGCACCTGCTGCTGGTTGACGACGACGCCACTTTTACCCGGGTAATGGCCCGGGCCATGAGTCGCCGCGGGTTTCGCGTGAGCACTGCAGGTTCTGCCGAAGAGGGCCTGAAAATCGCCCAGGACGACGTGCCGGACTATGCCACGCTGGACCTGAAGATGGATGGCGATTCGGGCCTGGTACTGTTGCCCAAGCTGCTGGAGCTGGACCCGGAAATGCGCGTGGTGATCCTCACCGGTTACTCGAGCATCGCCACCGCGGTCGAGGCGATCAAGCGCGGTGCCTGCAACTACCTGTGCAAGCCGGCCGACGCCGACGATGTGCTGGCCGCGCTACTTTCCGAGCACGCCGACCTCGACAGCCTGGTGCCGGAAAACCCGATGTCGGTGGACCGCCTGCAGTGGGAACACATCCAGCGCGTGCTGACTGAACATGAAGGCAATATCTCCGCCACCGCCCGGGCCCTGGGCATGCACCGGCGGACCTTGCAGCGCAAGCTGCAAAAGCGCCCGGTTCGGCGCTGATTGACTATCGCGGGGCAAGCCCGTTCCTACTGTAGGAGCGGGCTTGCCCCGCGATCAATTTATTTGCCGCCGAGGATCGTTCGATCCACCCGCACTGCCAGTTGCCCGGCCCCGTGCGCGGCATCGAATACCACCTTGCCGCTTTCAGCCAGCTTGGCCCGACCCACCACCACGCCATCGCGCAGCAGCTCCAGGGGTACATCCTTGAGGGACTGGCCCGACGCCAGCTCAATATTCAGGGTAATGCTCATGAGTGATTTCCTTATCACGGCTGTTGATCGATATAGGTCGTGGTGCCCGCATCCAGCGAGGCGATCAGTTCCGGCGAGCCGCCGCGGAACTGGCGGAACAGATTGCGCGACACCGACTTGCCGGAGGTATCCAGCGGCACCGTCAGGGTCGGTTGGAAACGCTCGGTCAGTTCGGCGTAGTCGCTCCACGGGCCAATGTAGGACTCGTTGAAACCGTTGACCACGCTCACCGCATAACGCACGGCATGGCCGGGCAGCCAGTTGGGCTGGCTCGGTACCTGGGTCTGCCAGCCGTCGGCGCGAATGCTCGGGGCGCTGGCAGGGGCATCGAGGTAGCCGGTGGGTTTGTTCGGGCTGTAGTCCTTGAGCAGCAGGTAGGTACTCCAGCCCCACCAGTTGTCGATCTGCGCCGGGTCATTGAGGTTGTTGACGTCGGCGCGGCGCATCAGCTTGCCGTTGCGCAGGGCAAACAGTGGGGCGAAGTTGCCTGGCACCTGTCCTTCCACAGCAGCTTGCAAGTCAGCGGCGATGCGCAGGGCACCATAGGCTGTCGGCGCCGGCAGGTTGCCGGTGTCGAATGCCTGGAAGATCTCATCGGCAGACTTCTGCACCGCCAGGCCCACCTGTTTGCGGTTGGCGACGTCGATGCTGTCGAAGTAGCGCTTGTCGCCATAGCCGCGCCAGGTATCGCCCTGGGCATTGCGCAGCACCAGGCCGTACTTGCTGTCTTCATCGTGCATGAAGCGCGAGATCAGCGAGCCGAGATCGGCCGGGGTGACGTTGTCCTTGATCGCCTTGCGCGGTACCCGCACGTGGCCGGCGGAGAACAGGTCAGTGAGGAAGTGGTCGGCGAAGGCGTTCATCGCGTAGGCCAGTTCCAGCTGCCCGTCATCGCCGCTGGTGCGAGCTTTCACGGCCTGGCGCAAGGCGGCGGTATGGCCGGCGACATACGCCAGCAGCGCCCATTCACCGAAGTGGTCCCAGTTGCTGGCGGCCAGCTTGAGATAGCGACCCAGGGGGAACATCGGCGAGACGAAACTGCCGCCGCCGGTGATCTTGTTCCACTCTTCCGAGAGGGTGTCGCCCAACTGGTCGTAGGCTTCATGAGGCTGGCGACCGTCTTTGATCGCCTGGTTGGCGGCGGCGATTTCCCGCTGCATGACCGCGAGGATCTTGCCGGCTTCTTCCCGGGAGGCGGGAAGCACGGCCAGTGAATCAAAGGCGGCGACAAAACGTTCAACGCGTTCTTCGGCTGTGGCGCCATCGGCAATCGGCCGCTCGGGAATGCCATAGAAATCGCCGCCCAGGGCGACGATCTGGCCGTAGCTTAGGCTCAGGCCATTGGCCAGGTGCAGGGCGACTTTCCAGGCCGGGATCGGCGCGCTGTCGTGGCTGAAGCGCAGCAGGGTGTTGTCGCCGATGGCGGTGTGTTCGCCGCCTTCGAAGCGCAGTACCGGCTTGCCACTGGCAGGCGGTTTGGCCGCCAGGCCAAGGCGGTGGTATTTGATCGTGTGATGGCCGTCGAGCACCAGCACCAGGCGGGCGTCAGGGCCGGGAATGTTGATGCCGCTGACGCTGAACAGGGCGTCGAGGTCGGCGACCACGGTAGTGGCGAGCGCCTTTTGGGCGTGCAGTCCAGTTTGCATACCTGACATATTCAACTCCTTTGAGATGTCATGGATTTACCTAAACAACTGTATGCATGTACAGTTATTTCGATCATATCCAAACCATTTCCTACGTCAACAACTCTTTTTTCTTACACCAGATTACGATTCATCAATCGACGGCTGACGTATCATTAGCCCCCTAACGACAGCCATCGGGACCACCCTGCATGCTCGCCCTCTTTATCCAGACGCTGAACATCACGGCGCCGGTGTTCGCCATGCTGTTCATGGGCGTGCTGCTCAAACGCATCAAGGCCATCAACGACGGCTTCATCCACACCGCCTCGTCGCTGGTGTTCAACGTGTGCATGCCGGCGCTGCTGTTTTTGGGGATCTACCACGCCGACCTGACGGCGGCGGTCAAGCCCGGGCTGCTGGTGTTCTTCGTGGTCGCCACCCTGGGCAGTTTTGCCCTGGCCTGGGGCTTCGCCCTGTGGCGCTGCCCGCGTGAAGACCGCGGCATCTACACCCAGGGCGGCTTTCGCGGCAACAACGGGGTTATCGGCCTGGCACTGGCGGCAAGCATGTATGGCGATTACGGCATTTCGCTGGGGGCGATCCTCGCCGGCCTGGTGATACTGCTGTACAACTCGCTGTCGTCGGTGGTGCTGGCGGTGTACAGCCCGAGCATGAAGTCCGACCCCTGGAGCATCTGCAAGAGTATCCTGCGCAACCCGCTGATCATCAGCGTGCTGCTCGCCACGCCCATGGCCTACGGGCAAGTGCCGCTGCCCAACTGGTTGCTGACCTCCGGTGATTACCTGGCGCAGATGACCCTGCCGCTGGCATTGATCTGCATTGGCGGTACCCTGTCGCTGGCGTCACTGCGCGAAAGCGGTGGCCTGGCGGTCAGCGCCAGCCTGGTGAAGATGATCTGGTTGCCGGTGATCGGCACCCTGGCGGCCTGGCTTTGCGGCTTTCGCGGCGCGGAGCTGGGTATCCTGTTCCTGTACATCGGCAGCCCGACCGCCGCGGCCAGTTATGTGATGGCCCGCGCGGCCAACGGTAACCATGAACTGGCCGCCTCGATCATCGTAATTACTACGCTGATGGCCGCCATAACCACGAATATCGGCATTTTCCTCTTGCAGTGGGGCGGCTGGATCTAGATTCTGTGCCGACAATAAAGCCAACACTGCCTTCCACCTTCAAGGACATTTCATGCAAGAACAGAACCCCCCAGAGCGATTACAGCGCGGGTTGAAGAATCGCCATATCCAGTTGATTGCCCTGGGTGGCGCCATCGGTACCGGCCTGTTCCTGGGTATTGCCCAGACCATCCAGATGGCCGGTCCGGCCGTGCTGCTGGGGTATGCGATTGCCGGCCTGATGGCGTTCTTTATCATGCGCCAGCTGGGCGAGATGGTGGTCGACGAGCCGGTAGCCGGCAGCTTCAGCCACTTTGCCCACCGCTACTGGAACGAGTTCGCCGGTTTTGTTTCCGGCTGGAACTACTGGGTGGTCTATGTGCTGGTCGGCATGGCCGAGCTGACGGCCGTGGGTATCTACGTGCAGTACTGGTGGCCGGACTTCCCGACCTGGGCGACGGCGGCGATCTTCTTCGTGGTGATCAACCTGATCAACCTCACCCAGGTGAAGGTCTACGGCGAAATGGAGTTCTGGTTCGCCCTGGTCAAGGTCATCGCCATCGTCAGCATGATCGGCTTTGGCGCCTGGCTGCTGGCCAGCGGCAATGGCGGGCCGGACGCCAGTGTCGCCAACCTCTGGCAGTACGGCGGCTTCTTCCCCAATGGCTTCAGCGGTTTGCTGATGGCCATGGCGGTGATCATGTTCTCCTTCGGCGGCCTGGAATTGGTCGGTATCACCGCTGCCGAAGCCGACAACCCGCGCCACAGCATCCCGCGTGCCACCAACCAGGTGGTCTATCGCATCCTGATTTTCTACATCGGCGCCCTGGCGGTGCTGCTGTCGCTGTACCCGTGGCAGAAGGTGGTGCAGGGCGGCAGCCCGTTCGTGATGATCTTCCACAACCTGGACAGCAACCTGGTAGCGACCATCCTCAACGTGGTGGTACTGACCGCCGCGCTGTCGGTGTACAACAGTTGCGTGTACTGCAACAGCCGCATGCTGTTCGGTCTGGCCAGCCAGGGTGACGCGCCGCGTGCGCTGCTCAAGGTCAACCGCCGTGGCGTGCCGCTGACGGCCCTCGGTGTTTCTGCCCTGGCCACCGGCTTGTGCGTGCTGATCAACTACCTGATGCCGGGCGAAGCCTTCGGCCTGCTGATGGCCCTGGCGGTTTCGGCGCTGGTGATCAACTGGGCCAGCATCAGCATTACCCACCTTAAATTCCGCCGCGCCAAGCAGGCGTCGGGCGAGTCGACCTTCTACAAGAGCTGGGGCCACCCGGTGACCAACTACCTGTGCCTGGCGTTCATCGGCCTGATTCTGGTGGTGATGTACCTGACCCCGCCGATCCGCATTTCGGTGATGTTGATCCCGGCCTGGATCGCCACCCTGGGTGTGGCGTTCTGGCTGAAGAAGAAAAGTCAGAAGGCCGTCGTCGTCAGCAACTGACGGCCTTGGCGCAAGTGATCGATCAGCTCTGCGGGTAGCTGTCGATCACTTCCTGGGCGGCGCGAAAGGCATCGACCGCTGCCGGCACGCCGGCGTACACCGCGCAGTGCAGCAGCGCCTCGCGAATTTCCTCGACCGTACAACCGTTGTTCAGGGCGCCACGCACGTGGCCCTTGAGCTCCTGCGGGCATTTGAGTGCGGTGAGGGCGGCAAGGGTGATCAGGCTGCGGGTTTTCAGCGGCAGGCCTTCGCGGCTCCAGACGCTGCCCCAGGCATGTTCGTTGACGAAGTCCTGCAGCGGCTGGCTGAAGTCGGTGGCATTGCTCAAAGCGCGATCGACGAAGGCATCGCCCATGACCTGGCGGCGAACCTGTTCGCCGGATTTGTTGTTGTCGCCCATGTTGTTTTCCTTAGTGTTGGCGGCGCCAGGCACGCAGGGTGGTGTACAGCAGCAACGCCCCCAGTGCTGGCAATGCGTAGAACAGCATCAGTTTTTCAAGCCGGCTGGCCAGCGGCATGCCGGTGGTGAAAGCCACCACATGCAGACCATAAGCCAGGTACAGGCAGAGGAACACCAGCCCTTCGGCGCGGGTCACCCGGTAACCGGAGTAGAACACCGGCAGCGCCAGCACCGCGACCCCGAGCATCACCGGCAGGTCGAAGGCCAGGGCATTGGGCGAGATCGACAGCGGCTCGGGGGCGACCAACGCGGTCAGGCCGAGCACCGCCAGCAGGTTGAACAGGTTGCTGCCGATCACGTTGCCCACGGCGATCTCCCGCTCGCCACGCAGGGCGGCGATCAGCGAGGTGGCCAGTTCCGGTAGCGAGGTGCAGACCGCGACCACAGTCAGGCCGATGACCCGCTCTGACAGGCCCAGGTCTTGCGCCACCTCTACCGCTGCCTCAAGCAGCAGATGGCCGGCCAGGCTGAGCAGGCCAAGCCCGGCCAGCATCAGCAGCACACTACCAAGCCAGAACCGGCCGCCACGCTGCGGGCGCGGTCCGGGGGACGGGTAGGTGCGCGCGTGGTGGCGGGACTGGTGCCAGAGGATCGCCAGGTAGCCGAACAGGCCACACAGCAGCAGGGCTCCTTCCAGGCGCCCGAGCAGTTCGTTGAAGGCCAGCAGGTACACCGCCAGGCTCGCGGCGATCATCAGCGGGATGTCCAGGCGAACCAGCTGGCGCGAGACCCGCAGCGGGATGATCAGCGCGGCCAGGCCCAGGGTCACGAGGATGTTGAAGATGTTACTGCCGATCACGCTGCCGACCGCGACATCCGGCGCGCCGGTGTAGGCCGCCTGCAGGCTGACGGTCAGTTGCGGCGCGCTGCTGCCGAATGCCACCAGGCTCAGGCCGATGATCAATGGCCGCACTTGCAGGCTGGCGGCCAGGCGCAGGGCGGCGCGCACCAGCAGTTCGGCGCCGGCGATCAGCAACAGCAGGCCGATGCTCAACTGCAGCAGGCTGAAAGTGGGTAAAGCGGCCAGGTCGAAAATGGTCGGGCTCCGGGGTCAGGTCAATCGCTGAGACTTTGTACCCGTACGCGCGCGGTTCCGCTACGGATCATCCCGAGTTTATCCGCGGCGGCGCGCGACAGGTCGATCAGCCGGCCACGGGTATGCGGGCCGCGGTCGTTGATGCGCACCACGACGCTGCGTTCGTTGTTGAGGTTGGTGACCTTGACCCGTGTGCCGAAGGGCAGGCTGCGGTGGGCGGCGGTCATGCCGTGCTGGTTGAAAGGCTCGCCACTGGCGGTGCGTTTACCGTGGTGACGGGAGCCGTAATAGGAGGCGGTGCCGGTCTTGTCGTAACCGCGGGGGTCGATATCGTGGCTGGCGCAACCGGCCAGCAGGCTGAAGAGCGCGAGTGCGCTGAGGGGACGCCACATCAAATCAGTTGCTCCGAGGTGAAGTGATCACCTGTGGGAGCCGGCGTTGCCGGCGATGGGCTGCTCGGCAGCCCCAGAAACTGGCAAGGCTTCGCCTTGCATCGCCGGCAACGCCGGCTCCCACAGGGTGACGCGATTACCCTTCGAGCTTGCTCTTGAGCAATTGGTTCACTTGCTGCGGGTTGGCCTTGCCTTTGGAGGCTTTCATGGCCTGGCCGACGAAGAAGCCGAACATCTTGCCGCGCTTGGCTTCATCAGCAGCGCGGTATTGCTCGACCTGCTCGGCGTTGGCGGCCAGCACTTCGTCCAGGACCTTCTCGATCGCACCGCTGTCGGTGACCTGCTTGAGGCCCTCGGCTTCGATGATCTGGTCGGCATCGCCGTCGCCAGCGGCCATCTTCTCGAACACCACCTTGGCAATCTTGCCGCTGATGGTGTTGTCGAGGATGCGCTTGAGCATGCCGCCCAGGTGCTCGGCAGTGACCGGCGACTGGTCGATTTCCAGGCCCAGCTTGTTCAGCAGGCTGCCCAGCTCGACCATGACCCAGTTGGCGGCAAGCTTGGCGTCGCCGCACACACCGACCACTTGTTCGAAGTAGTCGGCCTGTTCGCGGCTGGTCGCCAGGACGTTGGCGTCATAGGCCGAAAGGCCGAACTGGCTCTGGAAGCGCTCACGCTTTTGCGGTGGCAGTTCCGGCAAGGTGGCGCGCACCTCTTCAAGGAAGGCACTTTCGATGACCACCGGCAGCAGGTCCGGGTCGGGGAAGTAACGGTAGTCGTTGGCTTCCTCCTTGCTGCGCATGGAGCGGGTCTCGTCCTTGTTCGGATCGTACAGGCGGGTTTCCTGGATGACCCGGCCGCCGTCTTCGATCAGCTCGATCTGGCGCTGCACTTCGGTGTTGATCGCGCGCTCGATGAAGCGGAACGAGTTGACGTTCTTGATCTCGCAGCGGGTACCGAACTCGGCCTGGCCCTTGGGGCGAACCGAGACGTTGCAGTCGCAACGCAGCGAGCCTTCGGCCATGTTGCCGTCGCAGATGCCCAGGTAGCGCACCAGGGCGTGGATGGCCTTGACGTAGGCCACGGCCTCCTTGGCGTTGCGCATGTCCGGCTCGGAGACGATCTCCAGCAGCGGGGTGCCGGCGCGGTTGAGGTCGATGCCGGTGGAGCCGCTGAAGTCTTCGTGCAGGCTCTTGCCGGCGTCTTCTTCAAGGTGCGCACGGGTAATGCCAACGCGCTTGACCGTGCCGTCTTCGAGGGCGATGTCCAGGTGGCCCTTGCCAACGATCGGCAGCTCCATCTGGCTGATCTGGTAGCCCTTGGGCAGGTCGGGGTAGAAGTAGTTCTTGCGCGCGAACACGTTGTGCTGGCCGATCTCGGCATCGATGGCCAGGCCGAACATGCAGGCCATGCGCACCGCTTCCTGGTTGAGCACCGGCAGTACGCCGGGCATGCCCAGATCGATCAGGCTGGCCTGGGTGTTCGGCTCGGAGCCGAAAGTGGTGGCGCTGCCGGAGAAAATCTTCGACTGGGTGGCGAGCTGGGTGTGAATCTCCAGCCCGATGACAACTTCCCATTGCATGTGGTGATCCCTCAGAAGCCGTTAGGTGCGCGAGTGTGCCAGTCAGTCACTTGCTGGTAGCGGTGCGCGACGTTGAGCAGGCGGCCTTCGTGGAAATACGGTGCCAGCAGCTGCACGCCAACCGGCAGACCATCGACGAAACCGGCCGGCATCGACAGGCCTGGCAGGCCGGCGAGGTTGGCGGTGATGGTGTAGACGTCTTCCAGGTACTCGGCGACCGGGTCGTTGTTCTTGGCGCCGATCTTCCAGGCCAGGTTTGGCGTGGTCGGGCCGAGGATCACGTCGACGTCGTTGAAGGCCGCCATGAAGTCGTTCTTGATCAGGCGGCGGATTTTCTGTGCCTGCAGGTAGTAGGCATCGTAGTAACCGGCCGACAGGGCGTAGGCCCCGACCATGATCCGGCGCTGTACTTCAGGGCCGAAGCCTTCGCCGCGGGAGCGCTTGTACAGGTCGGTGAGGTCGACCGGGCTCTCGCAGCGGTAGCCAAAACGTACACCGTCGAAACGCGACAGGTTGGACGAGGCCTCCGCCGGGGCGATCACGTAGTAGGCCGGGATGGCGTGCTGCATGTTCGGCAGGCTGATTTCCTTGACCACCGCGCCGAGCTTTTCCAGCTCCTTGACGCTGGCCTGGACCAGGTCGGCGATGCGCGGGTCGAGGCCGGCACCGAAGTATTCCTTCGGCAGGCCGATGCGCAGGCCCTGGAGCGAGGCGTTGAGGCTGGCGCTGTAGTCCGGCACCGGTTCGTCGATGCTGGTGGAGTCCTTGGCGTCGAAACCGGCCATGCCTTGCAGCAGCAGCGCGCAGTCTTCGGCAGTGCGGGCCAGCGGGCCGGCCTGGTCGAGGCTCGAGGCGTAGGCGATCATGCCCCAGCGCGAAATCCGACCGTAGGTCGGTTTCAGCCCGGTCAGGCTGGTCAGCGCCGCCGGCTGTCGGATCGAACCACCGGTGTCGGTGGCGGTGGCGCCAGGCAGCAGGCGCGCAGCAACCGCGGCCGCCGAGCCACCGGACGAACCGCCCGGCACGTGCTCGAGGTTCCACGGGTTTTTCACCGCACCGTAGTAGCTGCTCTCGTTGGCCGAACCCATGGCGAATTCGTCCATGTTGGTCTTGCCCAGGGTCACGGCGCCAGCGTCGGCCAGCTTGCTGACCACGGTGGCGTCATACGGCGCCTTGAAGTTGTCGAGCATCTTCGAGCCGCAACTGGTGCGGATGCCCTGGGTGCAGAACAGGTCCTTGTGGCCGATCGGTGCACCGAGCAGGGCGCCGCTCTCGCCGGCGGCGCGGCGGGCGTCGGCGGCCCGGGCCTGGCTGATGGCCAGGTCTTCGGTGACGCTGATGAAGCTGTTGATTTGCGGGTCGAGCTGGTTGATGCGCGCCAACAGGGCGCGGGTCAGCTCTTCGGAAGAAAACTTCTTGTCGGCGAGTCCGCGGGCGATCTCGGCCAGGGTCAGTTGATGCATGGCAGGCTCTATTCCCTTACTCGATGACTTTCGGAACCAGGTACAGGCCGTTTTCCGTCGCCGGGGCGATGGCCTGGTAGCTGTCGCGATGGTTACTTTCTGTTACCACGTCGGCGCGCAGGCGCTGGGTGGCTTCCAGAGGGTGGGCCAGTGGCTCGATGCCAGTGGTGTCGACCGCTTGCATCTGGTCGACCAGTCCCAGAATACTGTTCAGGGCATCGGTAGTGCGTGGCAGATCGGCTTCATTCAGGCCCAGTCGGGCCAAATGAGCGATCTTTTCCACGTCGCAGCGTTCAAGCGCCATGGGGATCTCCTGGGAAAACAGAAACGGATTTGCTCCGCGATGAGGAACATGCTGGCAGTATTACGGTCATAAGGCCGCGATCATGTGCAGGCTTGCTCGGAAAAACCGCCAATTTAACATATTGGTGCCTTGCCCAAAATCCCCGCCGTTGTTAGAGTTTGCCGCACTTTTTTACCCACGCGTTGCCTAGGGTCACTTTCCCATGTTCAAGAAACTGCGTGGCATGTTTTCCAGCGATCTTTCCATCGACCTGGGCACTGCCAACACCCTTATTTACGTGCGTGAGCGCGGTATCGTCCTGAATGAGCCATCGGTTGTGGCCATTCGTACTCACGGCAACCAGAAAAGTGTCGTCGCTGTCGGTACCGAGGCAAAGCGCATGCTGGGCCGTACGCCTGGCAACATTGCTGCCATTCGTCCGATGAAAGACGGCGTGATCGCCGATTTCAGCGTTTGCGAAAAAATGCTGCAGTACTTCATCAACAAGGTTCACGAAAACAGCTTCCTGCAGCCAAGCCCGCGGGTACTGATCTGCGTGCCGTGCAAATCGACCCAGGTCGAGCGCCGGGCCATTCGTGAGTCGGCGCTGGGCGCCGGCGCCCGTGAAGTGTTCCTGATCGAAGAGCCAATGGCCGCCGCCATCGGTGCCGGCCTGCCGGTCGAGGAAGCCCGCGGTTCGATGGTCGTCGATATCGGTGGTGGTACCACTGAAATCGCGCTGATCTCCTTGAACGGTGTGGTTTACGCCGAATCCGTACGGGTCGGTGGCGACCGTTTCGACGAAGCCATCGTCACCTACGTGCGCCGCAACTACGGCAGCCTGATCGGTGAGTCCACCGCCGAGCGCATCAAGCAGGAAATCGGTACCGCCTATCCGGGTGGCGAAGTTCGTGAAGTCGATGTCCGCGGCCGCAACCTGGCCGAGGGCGTGCCACGTGCCTTCACCCTGAACTCCAACGAAGTGCTGGAAGCGTTGCAGGAATCCCTGGCGACCATCGTCCAGGCGGTCAAGAGCGCCCTGGAGCAGTCGCCGCCGGAGCTGGCTTCGGACATCGCCGAGCGTGGCCTGGTGCTGACCGGTGGTGGCGCCCTGCTGCGCGACCTCGACAAGCTGCTGGCACAGGAAACCGGCCTGCCGGTAATCGTCGCCGAAGACCCGCTGACCTGCGTGGCTCGCGGTGGTGGCCGTGCCCTGGAAATGATGGACAAACACACCATGGACCTGCTCTCCAGCGAATAAGCCGGAGCCCGCAGTTCACGCCGCCCGGTTTACAGGTAGTGCCCACAGTGCTACCTGTATGTGCTGGGCTGACGTCCGTGTGGGCGTCGTTTTCCGTCAATCCGCAAGCAGGCCGGTGCGTTGCCGTATGAATGACCTCTTGAATCGTCGTCCACGAGGAGCGGCCCATTAAACCGCTTTTCGCCAAGGGCCCTTCGCTGGGCGTACGCCTGCTCGTGCTGGTTGTGCTGTCGATCACCCTGATGGTGGTCGACGCGCGCTTCACCCTGCTCAAGCCAATGCGTAGCCAGATGGGCCTGGTGCTGATGCCGTCCTACCTGGTTACCGATCTGCCCCAACGCGTGTGGCAGGGGGTTGCCAGCCAGTTTGGCAGCCGTACCGAACTCGCCGCTGAAAACGAAAAACTCAAGACCGAAGCCTTGCTCCTGCAAGGTCGCCTGCAGAAGCTGGCGGCCCTGACCGAGCAGAACGTGCGCCTGCGCGAGTTGCTCAACTCCTCGGCGCTGGTCAACGAGAAGGTCGAAGTTGCTGAGCTGATCGGCGTCGATCCCAATCCTTTCACTCACCGGATCCTGATCAACAAGGGCGAGCGCGATGGCGTGGTCCTCGGTCAGCCGGTGCTCGACGCGCGTGGCCTGATGGGCCAGGTGGTCGAACTGATGCCCTACACCTCGCGGGTACTGCTGCTGACCGACACCACTCACAGCATTCCGGTGCAGGTCAACCGCAACGGCTTGCGGGCAATTGCCAGCGGTACCGGCAACCCCGAGCGCCTCGAACTGCGCCATGTGGCCGACACCGCCGACATCAAGGAAGGCGACCTGCTGGTCAGCTCCGGCCTCGGCCAGCGCTTCCCGGCCGGTTACCCGGTGGCCACGGTCAAGGAAGTGATCCACGACTCAGGCCAGCCGTTTGCCATTGTCCGGGCGATTCCGACTGCTGCGCTCAACCGCAGCCGCTACTTGCTGCTGGTGTTCACCGATAGCCGCTCGCCCGAGCAACGTGCCAGCGATGCCGCGATTGCCCAGGAAGAGGCTGATCGCCAGGGCCTGCCCGCTTCGGCGGCCGCGCCTGCGCCTGGCAGCGCCCCGGCTGCACCGGCTGCGGCCACCCCGGCGCCGGCTGCCACGACGCCAGCCGCACCGGCAACCAGTGCCCATCCGCCCGCCACGGCAGCCCCCGCAGCCCCTGCTGCGGTACCCGGCGCGCCAGTCATTACCCGGGAGAGACACTGATGGTAAGCACCCGCAGCCGTAATGGCTGGGTCATCTGGCTGAGCTTTCTGATCGGCATGCTGCTCAGCGTGTCGCCCATGCCGCAGTTCGCCGAAGTGTTCCGGCCGATGTGGCTGGCCCTGTTGCTGGCCTTCTGGACCCTGGCCGTGCCGCACCGGGTCGGGATGACCACTGCATTCGTCCTCGGCCTGGCTGAGGATGT
Source organism: Pseudomonas sp. NPDC087612 (assembly GCF_044743505.1). Lineage (NCBI taxonomy): Bacteria > Pseudomonadati > Pseudomonadota > Gammaproteobacteria > Pseudomonadales > Pseudomonadaceae > Pseudomonas > Pseudomonas sp. NPDC087612. Next base: position 159,669 of record NZ_JBIUWO010000005.1, on the reverse strand, counting down.
GCTGTATGGCACCTTGCTGGGGCAGAACGCCCTGGTGCTGACCCTGATCACTTTCCTGGTGCTGTCGTTGCAACAGCGCCTGCGGATGTTCCCGATGTGGCAGCAGAGCCTGGTGATCCTGGTGATTTTCGGCCTGGCCCAGTTGATCCAGCTGTGGCTCAGCGCCCTGACCGGCAACCGCTTGCCGACCCTGGCGCTGATCTGGTCGGCGGTCATCAGCGCCTTGCTCTGGCCGTGGATCAGCTATGGCCTGCGTGGTCTGCGCCGACGCCTGAGCATCAACTGAGCACTCACATTCAACGCTGACAGGGAGACGTCAAGATGACCCTGCTGTACCTGGCCTCTGGCTCGCCACGCCGCCGTGAGTTGCTGACCCAGATCGGTGTTCCCTTTACTTCGCTCAGTGCCGCGATCGACGAGACGCCGCTGCCCGCAGAGGCTGCAGCAGCTTACGTCGAGCGTCTGGCGCGGGAGAAAGCGTGCGCTGGCCTTGCGTCACTACCCGAAGGTAGCGAGGGCCCAGTAGCAGTGCTGGGCGCCGATACCGCCGTGGTGCTCGAAGGTCGAATTCTCGGTAAACCGCAAAACCGCGAAGATGCCCTGGCCATGCTGGCAGCCCTGTCCGGGCACGAGCACCAGGTAATGACGGCGGTGGCCGTGGCCGATCATCAGCGTTGCCTGAGCGTCAATGTCACAAGCCGTGTGCTGTTTCGCCCCATCAGTGCCGAGGAAGCCGAGGCCTACTGGGCCAGCGGCGAACCTGCCGACAAGGCCGGAAGCTACGCCATTCAGGGCCTGGGGGCGGTATTCGTCCAGCGCCTTGAAGGCAGCTATTCGGCCGTGGTCGGCCTGCCCTTGAACGAAACCGCCGAACTGCTCGGTCAATTCGCCATCCCCTGCTGGCAGCGTCTGCCGGCCTGTTGAGCGAGGATTAGCCAGAACTGCCCTAGCCAGTCGCCCGCGAGCGATCCATGATTACTGAAGTCCTTTGACGAGAGCCTGCCATGAGTGAAGAGATTCTGATCAACATCACACCGATGGAATCACGCGTGGCGGTGGTGGAGAACGGTGTACTGCAGGAGGTGCATGTCGAGCGCACCCAGCGCCGTGGCATCGTCGGCAACATCTACAAAGGCAAGGTGGTGCGGGTACTGCCGGGCATGCAGGCGGCCTTCGTCGACATCGGCCTGGACCGTGCGGCGTTCATCCACGCCTCGGAAATCTCCCTGCGCGAAGGCTCGTCGGTCGAGAGCATCAGCGCCCTGGTGCACGAAGGCCAGAGCCTGGTGGTGCAGGTGACCAAGGACCCGATCGGCTCCAAGGGCGCGCGCCTGACCACCCAGCTGTCGATCCCGTCGCGCTACCTGGTGTACATGCCGCGCACCAGCCATGTCGGTATTTCGCTGAAGATCGAAGACGAAGCCGAGCGCGAGCGCCTCAAGCAGGTGGTGACTGACTGCATCGCCCAGGAAAATATCCAGGACGCCGGTGGTTTCATCCTGCGTACCGCCGCTGAAGGCGCCGGGGCCGATGAAATCCTCATGGACATCCGCTACCTGCGCAGGCTCTGGGAGCAGATCGGCGCGCAGATCAAGACCGTCGGCGCGCCGACCGAAATCTACGAAGACCTCGGCCTGGCCCTGCGCACTCTGCGCGATCTGGTTAACCCGAAAATCGAGAAGATCCGCATCGATTCGCGGGAAACATTTCAGAAAACCACGCAGTTTGTCGCCGAATTGATGCCGGAAATCGCCGATCGTCTGGAACACTACCCGGGCGAGCGACCGATCTTCGACCTCTACGGCGTCGAAGACGAGATCCAGCGCGCCCTGGACCGCAAGGTGCCGCTCAAATCCGGCGGTTACCTGGTAGTCGACCCGGCCGAGGCGATGACCACCATCGACGTCAATACCGGGGCTTTTGTCGGCCACCGCAACCTTGAAGAGACCATCTTCAAAACCAACCTCGAGGCGGCCACCGCCATTGCCCGGCAACTGCGCCTGCGCAATATCGGCGGGATCATCATCATTGACTTCATCGACATGGAAGATGAAGAGCACCAGCGCCAGGTACTGCGGACCCTGGAAAAACAGCTGGAGCGCGACCACGCCAAGACCAACATCATCGGCATCACCGAGCTGGGCCTGGTGCAGATGACCCGCAAGCGCACCCGCGAAAGCCTCGAGCAGGTACTCTGTGAGCCCTGCTATTGCTGCCAGGGCCGGGGCAAGCTGAAAACCCCCGAGACCGTCTGTTACGAAATTTTCCGCGAGATCCTCCGCGAAGCCCGCGCCTACCAGGCTGAAGGCTACCGGGTGCTGGCCAACCAGAAAGTGGTCGACCGCCTGCTGGATGAAGAATCGGGTAACGTTGCCGAACTTGAAGCCTTCATTGGTCGAACCATTCGCTTCCAGGTCGAGTCCATGTATTCCCAGGAACAATATGATGTGGTGCTCCTCTGACTCGGTCTGAACAACATTGCGCAGTGCGCCGGCTGGCAAACCGCCGGGTTGCGGCCATAGTTAAGGCACGATCTGGAGGGCCACAGGCATGGAACGACTGATGCGCGTTCTCGGCGCCTTGACCCGCTGGGGGTTGGGCATCAGTGCCTTGCTGGCGGTGTTGGTGGCGCTTTATGTCAGTCTCGGCCGGCAGTTCATCCCGCTGGTGGCCGAGTACCGTGCCGAGGTCGAGGACAAGGCCGAGCAAGCCTTGGGCCTGCCGGTGCATATCGGTGCCCTGGAAGGGCACTGGAGCGGCCTGGCGCCGATCGTGAGGGTACGCGATATCCAGGTCGGCGAAGGGCCCAGTGCCCTGCGCCTGGACGGCGTCAGGCTGGTGCCGGACCTGTGGGCCAGCCTGGTCGAGCGCCAGGTGCGCCTGGCCAACCTCGAAGTTGGCGGCCTGCAACTGAGCCTGCGCGAGGACCAGAACGGCGCCTGGGCCCTGGAAGGCCTGCCGAAAAAAGACGATAAGCCACTCGACCCCGAGCAACTGCTCAAGCAGATCCAGGTGGTGTCGAAAGTCACCGTGGTCGACAGCCAGGTGACCCTGGAGCCGTTCCAGCGCGAACCCATGACCCTCACTTACGTCAGCCTCGGCCTGCAGACCGGCAGTGTGCGCCAGCGCCTGGACGCGCGCGTGACCCTGCCCGATGGCCAGCCACTGGCGTTGAGCCTGCGCAGCCGCATTCGCCCCAGCCAGTGGCGCGACGGTGAAATCGATGCCTACCTGAGCCTGCCGCAAAGCGACTGGGCGCGCTGGCTGCCGCCACGCCTGCTGGGCCAGTGGCAGGCCACTGAGCTGCGCGCCGGTGGCGAGCTGTGGCTGAACTGGGGCAAGGGCCAGTTGCAAAGCGCGGTGGTGCGCCTGAATGCGCCAGAGCTGCGCGGCAATCATGCCGAACGCAAGCCCGTGCAGATTGACAACCTGGCCCTCAATGCCTGGTTCCAGCGCGGCGACAAGGGCCTGGAGGTGTTGGTCGACTCGCTGGCCATGAGCCTGGGCAAGACCCGCTGGGAATCCCATGTGCAGCTCAAGCAGACGGCCGCGACCGAGTCGAGCGAGGAAACCTGGGCGATCCAGGCCGACCGTCTCGACCTGACCCCGGTTACGCCGCTGATCGACGCCCTGGCGCCGCTGCCGGAAAAACTCATGGCCGTGGTCGATGGCCTCAAGGTCACTGGGGCCTTGCGTAACGTGCGCCTGGATGTGCGGCCTAAAGCTACCGGCGACCAGCGCCTGAGTTTTGCTGCCAACCTTGAGCGGGTTGGCTTTGACGCCTATCACGGTGCACCGGCTGCCGGTAATGTCAGCGGCAGTATCAGCGGTGACCTCGGCCAGGGCGAACTGCGCCTGGATACCGATGCCTTCATGTTGCACCTGTACCCGATCTTCGAGAAACCCTGGCATTACCAGAAAGCCAACGCACGCCTGACCTGGCGCCTGGACCAGGAAGGCTTCACCCTGATCGCGCCGTACCTGAAGGTGCTGGGCGAGGAGGGCAAGATTGCCGGCGACTTCCTCATTCGCCTGCTGTTCGATGAAACCCGTGAAGACTACATGGACCTGCGCGTCGGCCTGGTCGACGGCGATGGCCGCTACACCGCCAAGTACCTGCCCGAAGTACTAAGCCCGGCGCTGGATGAATGGCTGCGCACGGCGATCCTCAAGGGCGCGGTCGATGAGGGTTACTTCCAGTACCAGGGCTCGCTCAACCACGGCGCCTCGGAGCAGGCCCGCAGTATCAGCCTGTTCTTCAAAGTCCATGATGCCGCCCTGGATTTTCAGCCCGGCTGGCCTCAGGTGCAGAAAGTCGCCGGTGACGTGTTTATCGACGACGATGGTGTGCGCATCAAGGCGCAAAGCGGACAGTTACTCAATACTCAGGTACGCAACGTCGAGGTCAACATTCCCCATGTTGCCGCCGGTGAACACAATCACCTGTACCTGGACGGCGAATTTGACGGCGGGCTTGGCGACGGCCTGAAGATCCTCCAGGACGCGCCTATCGGCACCGGGCCGATGTTTGCCGGCTGGGAGGGCGAGGGCGATCTCAAGGGCAAGCTCAAGCTGGATATTCCCCTGGCCAAAGGCCAGCAACCCAAGGTGGTCGTTGACTTCAATGTTCGCGATGCACGGCTGAAGATCGCTTCACCTGCCCTGGAACTCCATCAGCTCAAGGGTGACTTGCGCTTTGACTTCGACAAAGGCTTGAGCGGCGAGAACATCAGTGCGCGGGCTTTCGACAAGCCGATCACCGCGCAGATCTTTGCCGAAGGCAAGCCCGGGCAGATGCAGACCCGCATCAACGCCAAAGGGCAGATGCCGCTCAAGTCACTGACCGACTGGCTGCAGGTCAAACAGGCCCTGCCGCTTTCCGGGGAGCTGCCTTACCAGTTGCAGGTCAGCCTGGGCAGCCGCGACAACACCTTGACTGTCGATTCCAGCCTCAAGGGCCTGGCGGTGGATTTGCCCGCGCCGTTCGGCAAGGCCGCCAACGAGACCCGCAACAGCCAGTTCAGCATGGGGCTGCAGGGGCCGGAGCGGCGCTTTAATGTCACTTATGCCGACGTTGCCAAGGCCATCTACGCCGCGCCCATGGACAAGCTCGACCAGGGCCGCGGTGAACTGCTGTTCGGCGCCGGTACCGCACAGTTGCCGCCTGGCCAGGGCCTGCGTGTGCGCGGTCGCCTGGCCGAGCTGGACCTGGAGCCCTGGCAGAAGCAGTTCGAGCGCTTTGCCGGCAACGACCCGGGTGGCAGTGCCAAGCAGACGCTGCGTGGCGTCGACCTGAGTATTGGCCAGCTCAAGGGCTTTGGCCTGAACCTGGCGCAGGCGGTGGTGCGTGTCGATCGCGGTGGCAACCTCTGGGTCGTGCGCCTGGACAGCAAGGAAGTCATCGGCAACGCGCGGATCCCGGATGCCAAGGGCGCGCCAATGGTGATCAACCTGCAGACCATTCACCTGCCGGCCGCGGACCCCGCCGAAGCGTCTTCCGATGACGGCCCGGACCCGATGGCGAGTATTGATCCGCGCAAGATTCCGGCCGTTGATCTTTCCATCGACAAGCTGTTCCGTGGCGATGACCTGCTCGGCAGCTGGGCGGTCAAAGTTCGTCCGACTGCCAAGGGCATCGCCCTCAATGACCTCGATGTCAGTGTCAAAGGCCTGCAGATCGACGGTAATGGCGGTTGGGAAGGGGCGCCAGGGGCGAGCAGCAGTTGGTACAAGGGCCGTCTGGAAGGCAAGAACCTGGCGGACATCCTCAAGGCTTTCAACTTTGCGCCGACCGTCACCAGCCGGGACTTTCGCCTGGATGTCGACGGCCGCTGGCCCGGCTCGCCAGCCTGGGTCGGCCTCAAGCGCTTCTCCGGCAGCCTCGACGCCGCCTTGCGCAAAGGCCAGTTCGTCGAAGTCGAAGGTGGCGCCCAGGCCCTGCGCGTGTTCGGCCTGCTCAACTTCAACTCGATTGGCCGGCGCCTGCGTCTGGACTTCTCCGACTTGCTCGACAAGGGCCTGAGCTACGACCGGGTCAAAGGCCTGCTGGTGGCCAGTGAAGGGGTGTATGTGACCCGCGAGCCGATCACCGTCACCGGCCCCTCCAGCAACCTTGAGCTGGACGGCACCCTGGACATGGTCCGTGACCGGGTCGACGCCAACCTGCTGGTGACCCTGCCGGTGACCAACAACCTGCCGATTGCCGCGCTGATCGTCGGTGCGCCGGCCATCGGCGGGGCGCTGTTCCTGGTTGATCGCCTGCTCGGTGACCGGGTGGCGCGCTACGCCAGCGTGCATTATCGCGTCGAGGGTCCGTGGAAAGAGCCTAAGATAAGCTTTATCAAACCTTTCGAAAAATCACGCTAGGAGCCGGGATGAAGTCAGCGGTTATCCAGATGGTCAGCCAGAGCGACGTTCTGGCCAACCTGGTGCGCGCCCGGCAACTGCTTGAGCAGGCAGCCGCAGGCGGTGCACGGCTTGCCGTGCTGCCGGAGAACTTCGCTGCCATGGGCCGGCGCGACAGCGCCGCAATCGGCCGCGCCGAAGCCCTGGGCGAAGGCCCGATCCTGCCCTGGTTGAAACAGACCGCCCGCGACCTCAAGTTATGGATAGTGGCCGGGACCTTGCCGCTGCCGGCGGTCGGCCAGGCCGAAGCTAAGGCCCATGCCTGCTCGTTGCTGATCGATGAGCACGGTGAGCAGGTGGCGCGCTACGACAAGCTGCACCTGTTCGATGTCGATGTCGCCGATAACCGTGGCCGCTATCGCGAATCCGATGACTACGCCCATGGCGGCCAGGTAGTGGTCGCCGATACCCCGGTCGGGCGCCTGGGCCTGAGCGTCTGCTATGACCTGCGCTTCCCCGAGCTGTACAGCGCGCTGCGCGAAGCCGGGGCTGAGCTAATCAGTGCGCCGTCGGCCTTCACCGCCGTGACCGGTGCCGCGCACTGGGAAGTGTTGATTCGCGCGCGGGCGATTGAAACCCAATGTTATGTCCTGGCCGCGGCCCAGGGCGGAACTCACCCGGGGCCCCGGGAAACCTATGGCCATGCGGCGATCGTCGACCCCTGGGGGCGCATCGTCGCCGAACAGGCCAGCGGCGAAGCCGTGCTGCTGGGCGAACGTGACAGCAGCGAACAGGCGTCCATCCGGGCGCGGATGCCGGTGACCTTGCACCGGCGCTTTTTCTCGCAGGACGCCTTGCGGCCTGCGCACACCTCGGAGTGACTATGAGCGAGATGTTATCCACTGTCAGCGAACACCTGCTGGCGCCGGGCGGCCTGACCCTCGACAGCCTGCAGTCAGTGCTGGGCGAGCTGGCCGGGCCAGGCATCGATGCCGCCGACCTGTACTTCCAGGGGCAGATTTCCGAATCCTGGGCGCTGGAAGACGGTATCGTCAAAGAAGGCAGTTTCAACCTCGACCAGGGCGTGGGCGTACGTGCCCAGTCCGGCGAGAAGACCGGTTTTGCCTACAGCAACGCCATTAACCTCGAAGCCCTGACTTCGGCGGCCCGTGCGGCGCGCTCGATTTCCCGTGCCGGGCAGAACGGCAGCGTGCAGGCGTTCAACAGCCAGGACGTTACCCAGCTGTATGGCACCGACAATCCGCTTGAGGTCATCAGCCGCGCCGACAAGGTCGAGCTGCTCAAGCGTGTCGACGCCGCCACGCGCAAGCTCGATCCGCGTATCCAGCAAGTCACCGTGAGCATGGCCGGGGTCTGGGAGCGCATCCTGGTCGCCGCCGCCGATGGCAGCCTGGCCGCCGACATTCGCCCGCTGGTGCGTTTCAACGTCAGTGTCATCGTCGAGCAGAACGGCCGTCGCGAGCGCGGCGGTCACGGTGGCGGCGGGCGTACCGACTACCGCTATTTCACCGACGAACGGGTCATGGGCTATGCCCGTGAGGCCCTGCGCCAGGCGCTGGTCAACCTCGAAGCCATCCCGGCGCCGGCCGGTACCCTGCCGGTGGTGCTCGGCTCCGGCTGGTCGGGCGTATTGCTGCACGAAGCGGTCGGCCATGGCCTGGAGGGTGATTTCAACCGCAAGGGCAGTTCGGCCTACAGCGGCCACATGGGCGAGAAGGTGGCTTCGAGCCTGTGCACCATTGTCGATGACGGCACCCTGGAAGGTCGTCGCGGATCACTGAGCGTCGATGACGAAGGTACCCCGACCGAGTGCACCACGCTGATCGAGAACGGCATCCTCAAGGGCTACATGCAGGACAAGCTCAACGCCCGCCTGATGGGCATGGCCCGCACCGGCAACGGCCGACGCGAATCCTACGCGCACCTGCCGATGCCGCGCATGACCAACACCTACATGCGTGCCGGTGAAAGCGACCCGGCTGAAATCATTGCCTCGGTGAAAAGGGGTATTTACTGCGCCAACCTCGGTGGTGGCCAGGTGGACATCACCAGCGGCAAGTTCGTGTTCTCCACCAGTGAGGCGTACCTGATCGAAGACGGCAAGATTACCGCGCCGGTCAAAGGCGCAACCCTGATCGGCAACGGGCCGGAAGCCATGAGCCGGGTATCGATGGTCGGCAACGACCTGTCGCTGGACAGCGGTGTCGGTACATGCGGCAAGGATGGTCAGTCGGTGCCGGTGGGCGTTGGCCAGCCGACCCTGAAGATCGATGCGATCACCGTCGGTGGCACCGGCGCATGAAGATGAAACCGGGCAGGCAGGGCGCCTGCCCGTGTGCGGGGTTCAACGCAGGCCGCGTTGGACCTCGTCGAGTTCGCGGATGTACTTGAAGATTTTGCGGCTCGCGCTTGGCGGCTTGTTGCGCGCCAGCTCGTGCTGGGCCTGGCGGATCAGCGAGCGCAGTTGCTGGCGATCGGCATCGGGGTATTCCTGGACGAACTTCTCCAGGACCTCGTCGGTACCATCGATCAGCCGGTCACGCCAGCGTTCAAGGTTGTGGAAGCGCTCGTTGTATTGGCGCGAGGAGGCGTCGAGCTGGTCAAGCAGGGCATTGATCGCGTCGATGTCCTGGTCGCGCATCAGCTTGCCGATGAACGACTTGTGACGCCGTTTGGCCTCGTTCGCGGTGTGCCGCTTGTGCTCTTCCAGGGCCGCGCGCAACTCGTCGGTCAACGGCAGTTTGGCCAGGGTATCGGGCTTGAGCAAGGTAAGGCGCTCGCCCATCTCGACCAGCGCCTGCATTTCGCGCTTGACCTGGGTTTTGCTTTTTTCGCCGTCAAAGGCGGTGTCGTAAGAATCAACCATGGGGGCAGTCCGCTGAGAATCGCCGCCATGATAACCAGTCGGGGGCCGCTTGTCCGGTCCGGTCGTAGATTGACCCGCGCCGAACGCAGAATTTGAGTGGAGAAAACCATGAGTGCAGTCCAGAGCGTAGGTCCGCAGGCCCTGCCGGCGTTGCAGGAACAGGTCGAACAGATCATTGCCGAAGCCCGGCGCCAGGGTGCCAGCGCCTGCGAAGTGGCGGTATCGCTGGAGCAGGGGTTGTCGACTTCGGTGCGCCAGCGTGAAGTCGAGACCGTCGAATTCAACCGTGACCAGGGTTTTGGCATCACCTTGTACGTGGGCCAGCGCAAAGGCTCGGCGAGCACCTCGGCCAGCGGCAGCGAGGCGATCCGGGAAACCGTCGCCGCCGCCCTGGCAATTGCCAAGCACACTTCCGAAGACGAGTGCGCCGGGCTTGCCGATCCGGCGCTGATGGCCCGCGAGCAGGCGGATTTCGACCTCTATCATGCCTGGGACATCACCCCTGAGCAGGCCATCGAAAAGGCCTTGGAGTGCGAAGCCGCAGCTTTCGATGCCGATGCGCGGATCAAGAACGCCGACGGCACCACCCTCAACACCCACCAGGGCTGTCGCGTGTATGGCAACAGCCATGGCTTTATCGGCGGCTACGCTTCGACCCGGCACAGCCTGAGCTGCGTGATGATTGCCGAAGCCGACGGGCAGATGCAGCGCGACTACTGGTATGACGTCAATCGCCAGGGCGAATTGCTCGCCGACCCGCGCAGCATCGGTATCCGCGCTGCGCAACGGGCAGCCAGCCGCCTGGGCGCGCGTCCGGTACCCACCTGTGAAGTGCCGGTACTGTTCTCGGCCGAGCTGGCAGGGGGGCTGTTCGGCAGCTTCCTTTCGGCGATTTCCGGCGGCAACCTGTACCGCAAGTCTTCGTTCCTCGATGGTGCCATGGGCCAACGGCTGTTCCCGACCTGGCTGACCCTGGACGAGCGCCCGCACCTGCAGCGTGCCCTGGGCAGCGCCGCGTTCGATGGTGACGGTTTGGCCACCTATGCCAAGCCATTCGTTGAAAACGGCCAACTGGTGTCCTACGTGCTGGGTACCTATTCCGGGCGCAAGCTGGGCTTGCCGAGCACTGCCAACGCCGGCGGCGTGCACAACCTGTTCGTCACCCATGGGGTCGAAGACCAGGCTGCCCTGCTGCGGCGCATGGGTCGTGGGCTGCTGGTTACCGAGCTGATGGGCCATGGTCTGAACATGGTCACCGGCGACTACTCGCGCGGTGCTGCAGGCTACTGGGTAGAAAACGGCGAGATTCAGTTCGCCGTTCAGGAAGTGACGATCGCCGGTAATATGAAGGATATGTTCGAGCAAATTGTCGCGATTGGTAATGATCTGGAAACCCGCAGCAATATTCACACAGGCTCGGTGCTGATCGAGCGGATGACCGTCGCGGGCAGTTAACGCCCGGTGTTGCTCCCCCTTCGAAGCCCGGCCATGTGTCGGGCTTTTTGTTTTTCTTTTTTCATTTTGTTGAACTGATTCTGATTATCACTTAATAATGAATATCATTATCTAGGCGATGATGTTCATGAAACCAGTCCTCCACGAATTGCCCTACCTGGAAAACTGGCGCTGGCTGAGCCGGCGCATTCGCTGTGCACTCGATCCGGACGAGCCGCGCCTGATCGAGCACTACCTCACCGAAGGCCGTTACCTGGTGTGTTGCACCGATACCAGCGCCTGGACCATCGCCTTGACTTCATTCCGCCTGCTGCTGGACACCGCCTGCGATCGCGCGCTGCCCTGGCATTGGCGCTGCCTGTGCCTGGACCAGGCCTGGCGGCCGCTGCTGGAGCTGCGCAACCTCGATCGGCGCGAAAACAACCAGCGCTGGCAGCCCTTCGCCCTGCAACTGGCGAACTGCGTACTGCTGCCTTCGATTTCCTACGATGAACTGATGCAAGGACTTGATGATGAGTAATACCCGTATCGAGCGCGACAGCATGGGTGAACTGCTGGTGCCAGCCGAGGCCCTGTATGGCGCCCAGACCCAGCGCGCGGTAAACAACTTCCCGATCAGCCAGCAACGCATGCCGACCCAGTTCATCCGCGCACTGCTGCTGGCCAAGGCTGCTGCGGCCAAGGCCAACATCGAGCTCAAGCAACTGGAGCAGGCCCGCGGCGAGGCGATCGTCAAAGCCGTGGAGCAGTTGCTGGCCGCTGACTTCATGCAGCATTTCCCGGTGGATATCTTCCAGACCGGCTCCGGTACCAGTTCGAACATGAACGCCAACGAGGTGATCGCGACCCTGGCCAGCCGCGTGCTGGGCGATACGGTCAACCCCAACGATCACGTCAACTGCGGGCAAAGCAGCAACGACATCATCCCCACCACCATTCATGTCAGTGCCGCGCTGGCCCTGCACGAGCAGTTGCTGCCGGCGCTGCAGCATCTGGTCAAGGTGATCGACGCCAAGGCCGAGCAGGTGCATCCGTTCATCAAGACCGGCCGCACCCACCTGATGGATGCCATGCCGGTGCGCATGAGCCAGGTGCTGGGTGGATGGTCGGCGCAAGTCAAGGCGGCCATTGCTCATCTGCAAGCCACCTTGCCAAGCCTGCAAGCCCTGGCCCAGGGCGGCACCGCCGTGGGCACTGGCATCAATGCCCATCCTGAGTTCGCTGCGCGCTTCAGCCAGCAACTGACAGCGCTTACCGGCGTCGAATTTGTTCCGGGGCACAACCTGTTCGCCTTGATTGGTTCGCAAGACACCGCAGTGGCGGTATCCGGCCAGCTCAAGACCACCGCTGTGGCACTGATGAAAATCGCCAACGACCTGCGCTGGATGAACTCCGGGCCGCTGGCCGGCCTGGGCGAAATCGAGCTCGAAGGCTTGCAGCCGGGCTCTTCGATCATGCCAGGCAAGGTCAACCCGGTAATCCCGGAAGCGACTGCCATGGTCGCCGCGCAGGTGATCGGCAACGACGCGACCATCGCCGTGGCCGGGCAGTCGGGCAACTTCGAACTCAACGTGATGCTGCCGATTATTGCCCAGAACCTGCTCAGCAGCATCGAGCTGATGGCCAATGCCAGCCGCTTGCTGGCCGACAAGGCGATTGCCAGCTTCACGGTCAATGAACCCAAGCTCAAGGAAGCCCTGGCGCGCAACCCGATTCTGGTCACTGCCCTGAACCCGATCATCGGCTACCAGAAGGCTGCCGAAATCGCCAAGACCGCTTACAAGCAAGGCCGCCCGATTATCGACGTAGCCCTCGAAAACACCGACCTGCCGCGCAGCCAGCTTGAAGCGCTGCTCGATCCGGAAAAGCTCACCGCCGGCGGGATCTGAGCCGGCCCACCGCTCTGGAGGTTTGTCATGCAGCACTGGAAACGCACCACCGAAATTGCCAACCGCCTGTTCGAACAGGGCGAGTTGGTCGATGCCCGCGAGTTGTATCTGCAAGCCCTGGCGCTTGCCCAGGTGTTGTTTGAACGCTGGCATGACGCCGACGAAGCGGTGGCCGTGTGCGTCATCGCCCACCACAACCTGGCTGACCTGCACCTGCGGCTGAATCAGCCGCAGGAAAGCGCCGAGTACCTGTGCGCCATTCACCAGCGGTTGTTGCAGACCGCCCAGGACCCGCGCATGGCGCCAATGCTGCGCGAAGCTGCGTTGCGCCACAGCAGCAAGACCTACACCGAGTTGCTGAGCTTTATCAGCGAGTACGGCCAGTACCCCCGTACCGAACGTCTGCTCTACCGGCACGAGCCGCAGCCGGCCCTGCATGCCGGCCAGGAAAGCGCCGCGCCTTCAGTCCTACAATATGGAATCCAGTGATATGCCTTATACCTTGCCTGCATTGCCTTACGCCTACGATGCGCTGGAACCGCACATCGATACCCAGACCATGCAGATTCACCACAGCAAGCACCACCAGACTTACATCAACAACCTCAACGCGGCGGTCGAAGGCAGCGAGTATGCCGAGTGGCCGGTGGAAAAACTGGTGGCCAGCGTCAAGCAACTGCCGGAAAAATTGCACAACGCGGTAATCAACCAGGGCGGCGGTCACGCCAACCATTCGCTGTTCTGGACCGTGATGTCGCCCCAGGGCGGCGGCCTGCCACAAGGCGCTGTGGCCAAGGCCATTGATGAGCAATTGGGTGGCTTCGAGGCGTTCAAGGACGCCTTCACCAAGGCTGCGCTGACTCGCTTTGGCAGCGGTTGGGCCTGGCTGAGCGTGACCCCGGCCAAGACCCTGGTGGTTGAAAGCAGTGGTAATCAGGACAGCCCGCTGATGAACGGCAATACGCCAATCCTCGGCCTGGACGTCTGGGAGCATGCTTACTACCTGCTGTACCAGAACCGTCGTCCGGAATACATCAACGCCTTCTACAACGTGATCGACTGGTCCGAGGTAGAGCGTCGTTACGCAGCTGCGCTTGTGTGAGTCGCAGCGCAATGCGTTCGGATGTGATGTCGATTGCCGGCGTGCGGCTGTTTCGCCTGGCGCTCGGTACCCTGTTGCTGCTGGTCGGCTTCGCCCTGCTGGTGGCCCAGGGTATCGCCTGGCTGGACCTGGAACCGCGCATGTTACGGGCGCTCGAAGGCGGTGCGCTGTGCGCCCTGGGTACGGCCTTGGGCGCGGTGCCGGTGCTGGTGATCCGCAACATGCCAGTGGCGTTGGCCGATACCTTGCTGGGCTTTGGTGCCGGGGTGATGCTGGCGGCCACGGCCTTTTCGCTGATCATTCCCGGGCTGGATGCCGCCCAGGCCATTGGCCTGGGTAAATGGGGCGCCGGTGGTTTGGTCAGCTTCGGCTTGCTGTTCGGGGCCTTCTGCCTGTACCTGGTCGACCTCAAGGTGTCCGGTGCATCGCCCGAGGCCCTGGTCGGCACGCCGCAGCAACCGGTTATCGCCGCGCGGATCTGGGTGTTCGTCATTGCCATCATTGCCCATAACATCCCCGAAGGCATGGCCATTGGCGTGTCTGCCGGTGGTGGCATGCCCGATGCCGACAGCCTTGCCATGGGCATTGCCCTGCAGGATGTGCCGGAAGGCCTGGTGATTGCCCTGGTGTTGGCAGGGGCGGGGATGGCCCGCTTCAAGGCGTTTCTGATTGGTGCGGCTTCTGGTCTGGTCGAGCCGCTGGCAGCGGTGGTGTGTGCCTGGCTGGTGACCGTGGCAGAGTTGTTGCTGCCACTGGGCTTGGCGTGTGCTGCCGGGGCGATGTTGCTGGTCGTGACCCAGGAAATCATTCCCGAGTCGCGCAGCAATGGCCATCACCGGCTAGCCAGCCTGGGCCTGTGCATCGGCTTCTGCCTGATGATGGTGATGGATACGGCGCTTTCGTGAGAAAACGGGGGCGGTTACTCGCCCTCGTCGAAGTAATTGTTGATCAGTTCGATCAGGGCGTTGAGTGCATCATCGTCCTGCTCGCCCTCGGTGTGCAGATGAATGGCGGTGCCCTTGCCGGCCGCCAGCATCATGACCGCCATGATGCTCTTGCCATCAACCAGGGATTGCGGATTACGCCCAACGCGAACCTGGCAGGGAAACTTGCCCGCAACGCCAACGAACTTTGCCGCTGCCCGGGCGTGCAGCCCCAGCTTGTTGATGATGGTGATTTCTTTTGCGGGCATCGAGGCGCTGGTCCTGTGGGCTAGAGGTCGCGGTGGCGAACCTGGACATTCTTTAACGATTGTTGCAGTAACTGGCCCAGACGCTCGGTCAGGTACACCGAACGGTGGTGGCCACCCGTGCAGCCAATGGCAATGGTGACATAGGCACGGTTGCTGGCGGCAAAGCGCGGTAACCACTTGAGCAGGTAGCTGGAGATGTCCTGGAACATGTCCTCGACATCCGGCTGCGCAGCCAGGTAATCGATCACCGGTTGCTCCAGGCCCGAATGGTCGCGCAGTTCCGGCTTCCAGTAAGGGTTGGGCAGGCAGCGCACATCGAACACCAGGTCGGCATCGACCGGCATGCCGCGTTTGAAACCGAAGGATTCGACCAGGAAGGCCGTACCGGGCTCCGGCTGGTTGAGCAGGCGCAATTTGATCGAGTCACGCAACTGATACAGGTTCAGGTTGGTGGTATCGATCTTCAGGTCGGCGAGGTCGGCAATCGGCCCGAGCAGCTCGCTTTCGACTTCGATCGCTTCGGCCAGCGAGCGTTCGTTGTTGGTCAGCGGGTGGCGGCGGCGGGTTTCCGAGAAGCGCTTGAGCAATGTTTCTTCATCGGCATCCAGGTACAGCACATCACACTGGATGTGCCGGCTACGGGCGTCCTCAAGCAGCTCGGGAAAGCGCGACAAGTGGCTGGGCAAGTTGCGCGCGTCAATCGAAACGGCCACCTTGGGCTGCATCAATTCCGTGTTGATCAGGGCGCTTTCGGCCAGTTGCGGCAGCAAGCCAGCAGGCAGGTTGTCGATGCAGTAGTAGCCGTTGTCCTCAAGTACATCGAGGGCGGTACTCTTGCCGGAGCCAGACCGGCCGCTAACGATGATCAAGCGCATGTTCAATGCCCGTTCTGTACGTCCAGTACGACCTGGTACAAGGCTTCGTTACTGGTGGCCGCACGCAGTTTTTCGCGTACGTCCTTGCTATCGAGCATGCTGGCGATCTGGCGCAGCAGCTCCAGGTGCGCATCGGTAGCCGCTTCCGGGACCAGCAGTACGAACAGCAGGTCGACCGGGGCGCCATCGATGGCGTCGAAATCGATAGGGGCGTCAAGGTGCAACAGCGCGCTGACCGGCGACTCACAGCCCTTGAGGCGGCAGTGGGGAATGGCAATGCCGTTGCCGAAGCCGGTGGAGCCCAGTTTCTCCCGGGCGATCAAGGCTTCGTACACGATCTGGGTGTCCAGCTCGGGCACTTCTCTGCCGATCAGATTGGCGATCTGTTCGAGCGCACGCTTTTTACTGCCGCCCGGCACGTTCACAAGGGAACGGCCGGGGGTCAGGATGGTTTCAAGTCGGATCATGGATGAGGGGGATCAGCGGGCCGCTGCACCTTGCAGCAGGCTTTGCTGTTTTTCCTTGTGTTTTTTCAGTTGGCGGTCGAGCTTGTCGGTCAAGGCGTCGATCGCTGCATACATGTCTTGGTGTTCGGCATTTGCAACCACTTCGCCGCCGGGAATGAACAGCGTCGCTTCAATCTTCTGCTGCAGCTTTTCGACCTTCATGATTACCGTCACATTGGTAATCTTGTCGAAATGCCCCTCCAGTCGTTTCAATTTCTGCTCGACGTACTCACGCAGGGGCTGAGTAACTTCTACATGCTGTCCACTGATATTGACTTGCATACAGCTTCTCCTTTGTTGCCGGTGCATAAGAGGCAGGTATTGCGCCTGCCACTGAACTGCGGTGGCACACCTCAGGAGCCGTTACATCAATCGCTTGCGCTCGCTCGACGGTGCGATGCCGAGGGACTCGCGGTACTTGGCGACGGTGCGACGTGCTACCTGGATGCCTTGTGCCTCCAGTAAACCAGCGATCTTGCTGTCACTCAATGGCTTTTTCTGATTTTCCGCTGCAACCAGTTTCTTGATGATTGCGCGGATCGCTGTGGACGAGCATTCGCCGCCTTCGGAGGTGCTGACGTGGCTGGAGAAAAAGTACTTCAGCTCGTAAATTCCGCGCGGCGTGTGCATGTATTTCTGCGTGGTCACCCGGGAAATGGTCGACTCGTGCATGCCCACCGCTTCGGCGATGTCGTGCAGCACCAGCGGCTTCATCGCCTCGTCACCGTGATCGAGGAAGCCGCGCTGGTGCTCGACGATCTGGGTGGCGACCTTCATCAGGGTTTCGTTGCGGCTTTGCAGGCTCTTGATGAACCAGCGCGCCTCCTGCAACTGGTTGCGCATGAAGGTGTTGTCGGCGCTGGTGTCGGCGCGACGGACGAAACCGGCGTACTGCGGGTTGACCCGCAGGCGCGGGACCGCTTCCTGGTTGAGTTCGACCAGCCAGCGCTCGTTGTCCTTGCGCACGATCACGTCGGGCACCACGTATTCGGCTTCGCTGGACTCGATTTGCGAGCCCGGGCGCGGGTTGAGGCTCTGTACCAGTTCGATGACCTGGCGCAGCTCGTCTTCCTTGAGCTTCATGCGGCGCATCAGCTGGCTGTAGTCGCGGCCGCCGAGCAGGTCGATGTAGTCGCTGACCAGGCGCTGGGCTTCGGCCATCCACGGGGTACGCGGCGGCAGCTGGCGCAGTTGCAGCAACAGGCACTCGCTGAGGTTGCGCGCGCCGATGCCGGCGGGTTCGAATTGCTGGATACGGTGCAGCACGGCTTCGACTTCATCCAGCTCGATGTCGAGCTCGGGGTCGAAGGATTCGCAGACTTCTTCCAGGGTTTCGTCGAGATAACCCTGGTTGTTGATGCAGTCGATCAGGGTCACGGCGATCAGCCGGTCGGTGTCGGACATCGGTGCCAGGTTGAGCTGCCAGAGCAGGTGGCTCTGCAAGCTTTCGCCAGCCGAAGTGCGGGTGGTGAAGTCCCACTCGTCATCGTCGTTGCTGGGCAGGCTGCTGGCGCTGGTCTGGTAGATGTCTTCCCAGGCGGTGTCGACCGGCAACTCGTTGGGGATGCGCTCGTTCCACTCGCCCTCTTCGAGGTTGTCCACCGTTGGGGCGGTCTCCTGGAAGCTGGTTTCCTGAACGTCGGCGACGGGTTTGCTCTCGGCGTTGTCGGCCATCGGGTCGCTGTTGTCGAAGTCGTCGCCTTCTTCCTGGCGCTCGAGCATCGGGTTTGATTCCAGCGCTTCCTGGATTTCCTGCTGGAGGTCCAGGGTAGAAAGCTGGAGCAGACGTATGGCCTGTTGCAACTGCGGGGTCATCGTCAGTTGCTGGCCCATTCTTAGGACGAGCGATGGTTTCATGGCAGGGGCTTAACACCTTATTTGCCGGCGCACATGCGCCATCCACTACAAGGGCACCGAAGCGCCAACTTTAAGCAAATTATATGCCTGAAATTGCAGCGTTTGCCTAGAGCGCCGTAACAATTAAGCCATTATCTGGCTTGTTTACGAGCGCTCCGGCAGCGCCTTACACCTTGAGCCTACAGGCGGAACTCATGGCCGAGGTAAACCTCTTTGACCAGGTCGTTGGCCAGGATGGTCTCTGCATCGCCTTCGGCGATCAGTTGGCCATCGTTGACGATGTAAGCGGTTTCGCAGATATCCAGGGTTTCACGGACGTTGTGGTCGGTGATCAGAACGCCAATACCCTTGGCCTTCAGGTGGTGGATGATCTGCTTGATGTCGCCGACCGAAATCGGGTCGACACCGGCAAAGGGTTCGTCGAGCAGGATGAACTTGGGCGCGGTGGCCAGGGCGCGGGCAATCTCGACGCGGCGGCGTTCACCACCGGAGAGGCTCATGCCGAGGTTGTCGCGGATGTGGCTGATGTGGAACTCCTGCAGCAGGCTTTCCAGCTCTTTGCGCCGGCCATCGCGGTCCAGGTCCTTGCGGGTTTCGAGGATCGCCATGATGTTGTCGGCCACCGACAGCTTGCGAAAGATCGAGGCTTCCTGCGGCAGGTAGCCGATACCGGCGCGGGCGCGGCCGTGCATGGGTTGGTGGCTGACATCGAGGTCGTCGATCAGGACGCGGCCCTGGTCGGCCTGAACCAGGCCGACGATCATGTAGAAGCAGGTGGTCTTGCCGGCGCCGTTAGGGCCGAGCAGGCCGACGATCTGGCCACTGTCGATCGACAGGCTGACGTCGCGGACCACTTGCCGGCTCTTGTAGCTCTTGGCCAGGTGCTGGGCTTTGAGGGTTGCCATTTACTCGGCCTTCTTCTTCGGCTGGATCACCATGTCGATACGCGGACGCGACTCGGTGACTTTGCCACCGCGACCGGCGGTAGCGATCTGTTTCACCGTGTCGTAGACGATTTTCTCGCCCTCGGTGGTGTTGCCTTCGTTGATGACCTTGGCGCGGTCGATCAGGACGATGCGGTTTTGCGGCGCATTGTACTGGATGGTCTTGCCGTAGCCCTGCATCTTGTCTGGCTTGGCGGCGCTCTGCTGCTGCTCGAAGTAGGCCAGGTTGCCCACCGAGGTCACCACGTCGATGTCGCCACCGGCGGTACGGGTGATGGTCACGGTGTTGCCTTTGATCATCATCGAACCCTGGGTGATGATCACGTCACCGGTGTAGGTGGCGATGCCTTTTTTGTCGTCCAGTTGAGCGTGGTCGGCCTGGATGCGGATCGGCTGGTCACGGTCGTTCGGCAGGGCCCAGGCGCTCGCGCTTCCCAGTGCTGCGCTCAGGCTGAGCAAAAAGGGGAGGGTTTTAACGAGCCTCATACTGTCCTCTTACGTTGGACAGCAGGTCCATCCTGCCGTCTTTCAAATACGCTTTCATTCCATTGCCCGTAGTGACGCCACCGGCGCCGTCGATTCTAACGGCTTGCTCGGTTTGCGCATATTGCTTCTGCGGGAATACCGTCATGCGGCTGCTGGTAATGATCATGGTGCGGTTCTTTTCGTCGGTGCGGGCGACCCTTACCGAATCGATCAGTTCGACTTCGCTGCCGTCGGGGTTGACCTCGCCGCGCTCGCTCTGCACGTGCCACGGATAAGTGGTGCCGCGGTACATCTGCAGGTCGGGCTTGGTCAGCAGGGTGACTTCGCTGGCCTTGAGGTGCTCGACCTTGTCGGCGGTCATCTCGTACTGCATCTTGCCATCAGGCAAAAACTGCACGCTGTGGGCGTTCACCGCGTAATAGTCGATGGCGCTCTGGTCCGGCCCGGCAACCGGCTTGTTGTCGAGGAAGCTCTCGGGGCTGATGTTCCAGTAGCCGACCGCCACCAGCAGGGCGGCGATCACACTGAACAGCGCAATGTTGCGGATTTTCTTACTGAACATGTGTCGCTCTACAGGTAATGGGCGTTGGCCGCGTCGAGGTTGCCCTGGGCTTGCAGGATCAGTTCGCAAAATTCGCGGGCTGCACCTTCGCCGCCACGTGCCAGGGTTACCCCGTGGGCGTGCTCGCGGACGAACGCGGCAGCATTGGCCACCGCCATGCCCAGGCCGACCCGGCGGATTACCGGCAGGTCAGGCAGGTCGTCGCCCAGATAGGCGACCTGTTCATAGCTTAGGTTGAGCTGGCCAAGAAGCTCGTCCAATACCACCAGTTTATCTTCCCGGCCCTGGTACAGGTGAGGAATGCCGAGGTTCTTTGCCCGGCGCTCGACCACCGGGGTCTTGCGACCGCTGATGATCGCCGTGGTCACGCCCGAGTTCATGAGCATCTTGATGCCCTGGCCGTCGAGGGTGTTGAAGGTCTTGAATTCGCTGCCATCTTCGAGGAAGTACAGGCGACCGTCGGTGAGCACGCCGTCTACGTCAAAAACCGCCAGTTTGATGGCCTTGCCGCGCTGGAGCAGGTCCTGGGTCATTTACATCACTCCCGCACGCAACAGGTCGTGCATGTTCAGGGCGCCGACCGGGCGCTCGTCCTTGTCGATCACCACCAGGGCGCTGATCTTGTGGTCTTCCATGATCTTCAGGGCTTCGGCGGCGAGCATCTCGGCGCGGGCGGTCTTGCCGTGGGCGGTCATGACTTCTTCGATGAGGGTCTTGTGCACGTCGATATTGCGATCGAGGCTGCGGCGCAGGTCGCCGTCGGTGAAGATCCCGGCCAACCGTCCGTCGGCTTCGAGCACCACGGTCATGCCCAGGCCCTTGCGAGACATTTCAAGCAGCGCGTCCTTGAGCAGGGTGCCGCGTTGCACCTGCGGCAGCTCGTCGCCGGCGTGCATGACGTTCTCGACTTTCAGCAGCAGGCGTCGGCCGAGGGCGCCGCCGGGGTGCGAGAAGGCGAAATCTTCAGCGGTAAAGCCGCGGGCCTCGAGCAGGGCGATGGACAGGGCGTCGCCCAGCACCAGCGCGGCGGTAGTCGAGGAGGTCGGTGCCAGGTTCAGCGGGCAGGCCTCCTGGGCAACGCGGGCGTCGAGGTTGACCTCGGCGGCCTTGGCCAGGGGCGAATCGGGGTTGCCGGTGAGGCTGATCAGCTGGATACCCAGACGCTTGATCAGCGGCAGCAGGGTGACGATCTCGGCGGTGGAGCCCGAGTTGGACAGGGCCAGGATCACGTCGTCGCGGGTGATCATGCCCATGTCGCCATGGCTGGCTTCGGCCGGGTGAACGAAAAACGCCGGCGTACCGGTGCTGGCCAGGGTCGCGGCGATCTTGTTGCCGATGTGCCCCGACTTGCCCATGCCGACCACCACCACCCGGCCCTTGCTGGCCAGGATCAGCTCGCATGCCTTGACGAAATCGGCGTCGATGTGGGCCAGCAGGCCCTCAACCGCCTCGAGTTCGAAACGGATGGTGCGCTGCGCGGATTGGATCAGGTCGCTGGATTGGCTCATGTCGAAAATCGGATTGCCTGATGAAAAGGCGGCGATTATAGCGGTAATGGGCGAAAGCCTCACCTTGTGATTGTCATACATTCGCCCGGTTGGCTTAACCATAGCTGAACAAGCACTTCGGCGGCCTTGGGGCGGCCCTATCAGCGGTGCTATAGTTCGCCGCTGTTCGGCCCGCTTGGTGCGTGCGTGCCTCCACGAAGGGGGCGCGCGTCTGAGTGAGAAGGCTGCATCGCAAGGAGTCTAGATGAGCGTTGATAACGCCTACGCGGTCGAATTGAAGGGCGTTTCCTTCAAGCGCGGTTCGCGCAGCATCTTCAATAATGTCGACATACGCATTCCCCGTGGCAAGGTTACCGGCATCATGGGGCCTTCCGGGTGCGGCAAAACCACGCTGCTGCGGCTGATGGGTGCACAACTGCGCCCGGCCAGTGGCGAGGTCTGGGTGGCCGGGCAGAACCTGCCGACCCTGTCGCGCAGTGACCTGTTCGATGCCCGCAAGCAGATGGGCGTGCTGTTCCAGAGTGGCGCGCTGTTCACCGATCTCGATGTGTTCGAGAACGTCGCCTTCCCGTTGCGCGTGCATACCCAGCTGTCTGACGAGATGATTCGCGACATTGTCCTGATGAAACTCCAGGCTGTTGGCCTGCGTGGCGCCATCGAGCTGATGCCCGACGAGCTGTCCGGCGGCATGAAACGTCGTGTGGCGCTGGCCCGGGCGATTGCCCTGGATCCGCAAATCCTCATGTACGATGAACCGTTCGTCGGCCAGGACCCGATTGCCATGGGCGTGCTGGTGCGGCTGATCCGCCTGCTCAACGATGCCCTGGGCATCACCAGCATCGTGGTTTCTCACGACCTGGCCGAAACCGCCAGCATCGCCGACTACATCTACGTGGTCGGTGACGGCCAGGTATTGGGGCAGGGCACGCCGCAAGAGCTGATGGGCTCCGACAACCCGCGCATTCGTCAATTCATGAAAGGCGATCCGGATGGCCCGGTGCCCTTTCACTTTCCTGCGCCGGATTACCGCGCCGATCTTCTGGGGAAGCGTTGATGCGCAGAAAATCCTTACTCGAACGTATTCGTCGCTTTGGCCGATCGGCCATCGACGTGCTGGCCATTCTCGGCCGCTCCTTCCTGTTCCTGCTGCATTCGCTGGTCGGGCGCAGCGGCACCGGCGGCGGCTTTCAGTTGCTGGTTCGCCAGCTCTATTCGGTTGGCGTGCTGTCGCTGGCGATCATCGTCGTGTCCGGTGTGTTCATCGGCATGGTCCTGGCCCTGCAGGGCTTCAGCATCCTCACCAAGTACGGTTCGGAGCAGGCGGTGGGGCAGATGGTCGCCCTGACCCTGCTGCGTGAACTGGGCCCGGTGGTTACCGCGCTGCTGTTCGCCGGCCGTGCAGGCTCGGCGCTGACCGCCGAAATCGGCAACATGAAGTCCACCGAGCAGCTGTCCAGCCTGGAAATGATCGGTGTCGATCCGCTCAAGTACATCGTCGCGCCGCGGCTATGGGCCGGTTTCATCTCGCTGCCGTTGCTGGCTTTGATCTTCAGCGTGGTCGGTATCTGGGGTGGTTCGTGGGTTGCCGTCGACTGGCTGGGCGTTTACGAGGGCTCGTTCTGGGCCAACATGCAGAACAGTGTTTCCTTTACCGACGATGTGCTCAACGGGGTGATAAAAAGCCTGGTGTTTGCCTTCGTCGTGACCTGGATTGCCGTATTCCAGGGTTATGACTGCGAGCCCACTTCAGAAGGGATCAGTCGTGCCACCACCAAGACCGTGGTCTATGCCTCATTGGCAGTCCTGGGTCTGGACTTTATTCTGACCGCCTTGATGTTTGGAGATTTCTGATGCAAAACCGCACCCTGGAAATCGGTGTCGGCCTGTTCCTCCTGGCCGGGATCCTGGCGCTGATCCTGCTGGCCCTGCGCGTCAGCGGCCTGTCGGCGAGCCCGAGCAGCGACACGTATAAACTTTATGCCAACTTCGACAATATCGCCGGTTTGACGGTCAGAGCTAAAGTGACCATGGCCGGTGTGACCATCGGCAAGGTCACTGCCATCGATCTGGATCGTGACACCTTCACCGGTCGGGTGACGCTGCAGCTGGAAAAACGGGTCGATAACCTGCCTGTCGATTCCACTGCATCTATCCTCACCGCAGGGCTGCTCGGCGAGAAATACATCGGTATCAGCGTGGGCGGAGAAGATGCGGTGCTCAAGGATGGTGCAACCATCCACGACACCCAGTCGGCGCTGGTACTGGAAGACCTGATTGGCAAGTTCCTGCTCAATACCGTTGGCAAAGAAGCTAAATAAGGAGTTTCCATGATTTCTATCCTGCGACGCGGCTTGCTGGTGTTGCTGGCAGCACTGCCGCTGATGGCCAGTGCAGCTGCTCTGTCACCCAAGCAGGTGATCGAGAAGACCACCACCCAGTTGCTGGCTGACCTGAAAGCCAACAAGGAGCAATACAAGGCCAACCCGAGCGCCTTCTACGATGCGCTCAATGCCAACCTGGGGCCGGTCGTCGATGCCGATGGCATCTCGAAAAGCATCATGACCGTCAAGTATTCGCGCAAGGCTACCCCGGCGCAGATGCAGCGCTTCCAGGAAAACTTCAAGCGCAGCCTGATGCAGTTCTACGGCAACGCCCTGCTCGAGTACAACAACCAGGGCATTACCGTCGGCAACGAGAAGAAGGACGGCGACGACCGTGCCAGCGTCGACATGAGCGTCAAGGGCAACAACGGTGCTGTCTATCCGGTGTCCTACACCCTGACCAGGCTCGACGGCGAGTGGAAGGTGCGTAACGTCATCGTCAACGGCATCAACATCGGCAAGCTGTTCCGTGACCAGTTCGCCGACGCCATGAACCGCAACGGCAACGATCTGGACAAGACCATCGACGGCTGGGCGGGCGAAGTGGCCAAGGCCAAGGAAAGCACCGAGCAAGCGGCCGAGAAGCCAGGGCAATGAGCGACAGTGTCGTGACCATGAGCGAGCCAGGCGTATTGAGCCTGGCCGGGGTGCTCGACTACCGCAGCGGGCCGGCCTTGCGCAAGCAGGGCAAGGCCCTGATTGCGGCGTGCAAGGCCCCCGGGCTGGTGCTCGATTGCGCGCAGGTGGAGAAGTCCAGCAGCGTCGGCCTGTCCCTGCTGCTGGCCTTCATGCGCGACGGCAAGGCGGCCGGCAAGGCCGTCGAGGTTCGCGCCATGCCCCAGGACATGCGGGAAATTGCCGAGGTTTATGACCTTGACGAGGTGCTGGCCGGTCAATGACCGCCAGCCAGTGACTGGCCCCTCTGTCAGAGTCTCCGATTACGGGGTTCGCAGGCGAGGGGCTTTTTTGTATGATGGCCGACCCGCGCGCAAAGGGCGCCGATTGAGGTTGAGCATGCAGGCCGTAGAAGTTAAGAACTTCCTTGAAGAAAAGTTGCCGGGAACCCGGGTCGAAGTTGAAGGCGAAGGCTGCAACTTCCAGTTGAACGTGATCAGCGACGAATTGGCGGCCCTGAGCCCGGTCAAGCGTCAGCAGCAGATCTATGCTCACCTTAACCCGTGGATCACCGATGGCAGCATCCATGCGGTAACCATGAAATTTTTCAGCAGCGCAGCCTGGGCTGAGCGCACCTGAGCCAACTTGGCGGCGAGACTCTAATGGACAAACTGATTATTACTGGCGGCGTTCGCCTCGATGGCGAAATCCGCATTTCCGGGGCAAAGAACGCTGCCCTGCCGATCCTGGCGGCCACCTTGCTCTGCGATGGCCCGGTCACCGTTGGCAACCTGCCGCACCTGCACGACATCACCACGATGATCGAGCTGTTCGGCCGCATGGGCATTGAGCCGGTGATCGACGAGAAACTCTCGGTCGAAATCGACCCACGCACCATCAAGACCCTGGTCGCGCCGTACGAGCTGGTGAAAACCATGCGTGCCTCGATCCTGGTACTGGGCCCGATGGTCGCCCGTTTTGGCGAAGCCGAAGTGGCCCTGCCTGGCGGTTGCGCCATTGGTTCGCGTCCGGTCGACCTGCACATCCGCGGCCTTGAGGCCATGGGCGCGAAGATCGAAGTCGAAGGCGGCTACATCAAGGCCAAGGCCCCTGAAGGCGGCCTGCGTGGCGCGCACTTCTTCTTCGATACCGTCAGCGTGACCGGTACCGAGAACATCATGATGGCCGCAGCCCTGGCCAAAGGCCGCAGCGTGCTGCAAAACGCTGCGCGCGAGCCGGAAGTGGTCGACCTTGCCAACTTCCTCAACGCCATGGGCGCGAAAGTCCAGGGCGCTGGTACCGACACCATTACCATCGATGGCGTCGAGCGCCTGGGTTCGGCGACCTACCGGGTCATGCCTGACCGTATCGAGACCGGTACCTACCTGGTTGCCGCTGCCGTGACCGGCGGCCGCGTCAAGGTCAAGGACACCGATCCGACCATCCTCGAAGCCGTCCTTGAAAAACTCAAGGAAGCCGGCGCCGAAGTTACCACTGGTGAAGACTGGATCGAGCTGGACATGCATGGCAAGCGGCCGAAAGCCGTCAACCTGCGTACCGCTCCGTACCCGGCGTTCCCGACCGACATGCAGGCGCAGTTCATCTCGCTCAACGCCATTGCCGAAGGCACTGGCGCGGTAATCGAGACGATCTTCGAAAACCGCTTCATGCACGTCTACGAGATGCACCGCATGGGTGCCCTGATCCAGGTCGAAGGCAACACTGCCATCGTTACCGGGACCAAGACCCTCAAAGGCGCTCCAGTGATGGCCACCGACCTGCGGGCTTCGGCCAGCCTGGTGCTGTCGGCGCTGGTTGCCGAAGGCGATACCCTGATCGACCGCATCTACCACATCGACCGTGGTTATGAGTGCATCGAAGAGAAACTGCAGATGCTCGGCGCCAAGATCCGCCGCGTGCCGGGCTAGTCTGTGAGTGGCGCAGGGACGCGCCAGCCAATTGCTGCACCGAATTGAATGCGGTCGGGCCTGTTAGCGCCCGGCCGGCTGTAGCCGCATAAGGACCGACGTTTCCCATGTTGACCATCGCGCTATCCAAAGGTCGGATTCTCGACGATACCCTGCCGCTGCTGGCGGAAGCCGGTATTGTGCCGACCGAAAACCCGGACAAGAGCCGCAAGCTGATCATCCCGACGACTCAGGAAGACGTGCGTCTGCTGATCGTGCGCGCCACCGACGTGCCGACCTATGTCGAGCATGGAGCCGCCGACCTGGGCGTGGCCGGCAAGGACGTGCTGATGGAGTACGGTGGCCAGGGCCTGTACGAGCCGCTGGACCTGCAGATTGCCCAGTGCAAGCTGATGACCGCCGGCAAAGTCGGCGCTGCCGAGCCCAAGGGCCGTCTGCGCATTGCCACCAAATTCGTCAACGTCGCCAAGCGCTACTATGCCGAACAAGGCCGTCAGGTCGATATCATCAAGCTGTATGGTTCGATGGAGCTGGCGCCGCTGATTGGCCTGGCCGACAAGATCATCGACGTTGTCGACACCGGTAACACCCTGCGTGCCAATGGCCTGGAACCCCAGGAACTGATTGCCACCATCAGCTCCCGGCTGGTGGTCAACAAGGCTTCGATGAAGATGCAGCACGCCCGCATCCAGAGCCTGATCGACACCTTGCGCCAGGCTGTCGAATCGCGACACCGCGGCTAAGACTTTCTACCTCCTGCGCGCGACCTTCGCTGTCGCGCCCGTCTATCCGCGTCATAGCCAATTTTCTCGGGTGCCCGCGCGGATGGACTGGTAGCTTAGGGCGCCTGAGCATTCGCCATTTATGAGGCCCTCGCTATGACCACGTCCACTGCAATCGCCCGACTCAATGCCGCTGACCCGGATTTCGCCCGACATCTGGATCATCTGCTGAGCTGGGAAAGTGTCTCTGACGACGCGGTCAACCAACGCGTACTCGACATCATCAAGGCCGTGCGCGAGCGTGGCGATGCGGCGCTGGTGGAGTTCACCCAGCGCTTTGATGGCGTGCAGGCGACTTCGATCAACGACCTGATCCTCGGTCACGAGCGCCTGGAACTGGCCCTGACCCGCATCACCCCGGCCCAGCGCGAAGCCCTGGAAAAAGCCGCCGAGCGCGTGCGCAGCTACCACGAGCGACAGAAGCAAGACTCCTGGAGCTACACCGAAGCCGACGGCACTGTGCTTGGCCAGAAGGTCACGCCGCTGGATCGTGCCGGCCTGTATGTGCCGGGCGGCAAGGCGTCGTACCCGTCATCGGTACTGATGAACGCGATTCCGGCCAAGGTCGCCGGCGTTGGTGAAGTGGTCATGGTGGTGCCGACCCCGCGTGGCGAGGTCAATGAGCTGGTGCTGGCCGCCGCTTGCATCGCCGGTGTCGACCGGGTTTTCACCATCGGTGGCGCCCAGGCGGTTGCCGCTCTGGCCTATGGCACCGAAAGCGTGCCGCAGGTCGACAAGGTGGTCGGCCCGGGCAACATTTATGTGGCCACCGCCAAGCGCCATGTGTTCGGTCAGGTCGGTATCGACATGATTGCCGGCCCGTCGGAGATTCTCGTGGTCTGTGACGGCCAGACCGATCCGGACTGGATCGCCATGGACCTGTTCTCCCAGGCCGAGCACGACGAAGACGCCCAGGCGATTCTGGTCAGCCCCGACGCCGAATTCCTCGACAAGGTCGCAGCCAGCATCGACAAGCTGCTGCCGACCATGGAGCGCGCCGAGATCATCAAGACCTCGATCAACGGCCGTGGTGCGCTGATCCAGGTGCGCGACATGCAGCAGGCCATGGACGTTGCCAACCGCATTGCCCCTGAGCACCTGGAGCTGTCGGTCGCCGACCCGCAGGCCTGGCTGCCGCAGATTCGCCACGCCGGCGCGATCTTTATGGGCCGCCACACCAGCGAAGCCCTGGGCGATTACTGCGCCGGCCCCAACCACGTACTGCCGACTTCCGGCACCGCGCGCTTCTCGTCGCCGCTGGGGGTGTATGACTTCCAGAAGCGTTCGTCGATCATCTTCTGCTCCGAGCAGGGCGCTTCCGAGCTCGGCCACACTGCCTCGGTACTGGCCCGTGGCGAGTCGCTGACCGCCCACGCCCGCAGCGCCGAATACCGCATCCTTGCCGACAAGAAGGGGAACTGAACATGAGTAAATTCTGGAGCCCCTTCGTCAAGGACCTGGTGCCTTACGTGCCGGGCGAGCAGCCAAAGCTGGCCAGGCTGGTCAAGCTCAACACCAACGAGAACCCCTACGGCCCGTCGCCCAAGGCGCTGGAAGCCATGCGCGGCGAACTCAACGACAACCTGCGCCTGTACCCGGACCCCAACAGCGACCTGCTAAAGCAGGCGGTAGCGGACTACTACGGTGTGCAGGGCAACCAGGTGTTCCTCGGCAACGGTTCGGATGAAGTGCTGGCGCACATCTTCCATGGCCTGTTCCAGCACGACGCGCCGTTGCTGTTCCCGGACATCAGCTACAGCTTCTACCCGGTCTACTGCGGCCTGTACGGCATCCCGTTTGAAGCAGTGGCGCTGGACGAGCAGTTCCAGATTCGGGTCGCTGACTACCGCAAGGCCAACGGCGGGATCATCTTCCCCAACCCCAACGCGCCGACCGGTTGCCTGCTGGCCCTCGAGGCCATCGAGCAACTGCTCGAGGCCAACCCGGACTCGGTGGTGGTGGTCGATGAAGCCTACATCGACTTTGGCGGCCAGACCGCCATCAGACTGGTGGATCGCTACGACAACCTGCTGGTCACCCAGACCCTGTCCAAGTCGCGTTCGCTGGCCGGCCTGCGGGTAGGCCTGGCGGTCGGCCATCCGGACCTGATCGAGGCGCTGGAGCGGATCAAGAATAGCTTCAACTCCTATCCACTGGACCGTATGGCGATTGTGGGTGCGGCGGCGGCGTTCGAGGACCGTGCCTACTTTGAAGAAACCTGCCGCAAGGTGATCGACAGTCGCGAGAAGGTGGTAGCTGAACTCACTGCCCGTGGCTTTGAAGTACTGCCCTCGGCAGCCAACTTCATCTTTGCCCGGCACCCGCAGCAGGATGCCGCCGAACTGGCAGCGCGCCTGCGCGAGCAGGGGGTGATCGTGCGTCACTTCAAGCAGGCGCGGATCGCCCAGTTCCTGCGCATCACCATTGGTACCCCGGAGCAGAATCAGGCGTTGCTTGATGCGCTGAACTGAAACTGCTCAGTCCTTATCGCGGGGCAAGTCGAGGCGGGGGGGGGGGGGGGGCCCCCGCGGGGGGGGGGGGGGGGGGGCGCCGGGTGGCCGCCCGGGGGGTTTTTGGGGATTTATTTATTA
>NZ_JBIUWO010000005.1:0-129754 GCF_044743505.1 Pseudomonas sp. NPDC087612 | reverse complement strand
GTTTTTTTTTCTACGCCAACACAGACCCCCTCCCAGCAGCGGGCGGGCGCCTGCGGCGCCCCCCCCCCCCCCCCGCGCGGGGGGGGCGCGGCGCCCCCACGCCTCGGCTTGCCCCGCGATGCTTGTTACCGGTAATCTTTCCCTTCTGAATTCATCCGATGATTGGATGTCATGACCTTACTGATCAAACGCTCCCTGGTCGAACAAGCGGTCGAGCAACTGCGACAACGGGTTGCCAGCGGCGCCTGGACGGTGGGCCAGCGCCTGCCCACCGAGCCGGAACTGGCTGCTGAGCTCGGCATCAGCCGCAACACGGTGCGCGAAGCCATGCGTGTGCTGGCTTTCAGTGGCCTGGTCGAAGTCCGCCAGGGCGATGGCAGTTACCTGCGTACCGCCGTCGACCCGTTGCAGGCCCTTCAGGCGCTGTCACGCTGCGACCTGGAGCAGGCGCGGGAAACCCGCCATATCCTTGAAGCCGAGGCCATTGGCCTGGCCGCGCTGCGCCGCAGCGAAGAAGACCTGCAAGGGCTACGAGAGGCCCTCAAGCACAGCAGTGCGCATTTTCACGACGACCTGGAGCAATACATCGGTTGCGACCTGGTGTTCCACCAGCGCCTGGTGGATGCCGCGCATAACCCGGCGCTGAGCGAGTTGTATCGCTACTTTTCCGGGGTGGTGGCGGCCACCTTGCATCACAACCTGAGCCACGCTCCCCGCTGCCAGCTTGTGTTCGACCTGCACGGGCAGATTCTCGATGCCATCGAACAACGCGATCCGGACAAGGCCAAGGCCCTGAGCCGGACCCTGATCAACGAATCCTGACCTTGCGAGACTGCCATGGGCGATGAAACAACCCGAACTGCGGCGCCGGCCAACGGGCCGGAGCTGGAAGAACTGCTGATCGACGCCGAAGCCGACGACGAACAAGTGCAACAGCAACCGGTGCTGCTCAAGCGCCCGTGGCTGTTGCTGCTCGGCCTGGTGCTGGTGGCGCTGAACCTGCGTCCGGCGTTGTCGAGCATGGCGCCACTACTTAGCCTGGTCTCGGACAGCCTTGGCCTGACGGCTTCCCAGGCCGGTTTGCTGACCACCTTGCCGGTGCTGTGCCTGGGGCTGTTCGCGCCGCTGGCACCGATACTGGCGCGGCGCTTTGGCAGCGAGCGGGTGATCCTCGGTATTCTCCTGGTGCTGGCAGCCGGTATCGCCGTACGCAGTGCTTTTGGCAGCACCGGGCTATTCGTCGGCAGTATCATGGCCGGGGCCAGCATCGGTGTGATCGGCGTGCTGTTGCCGGGCATCGTCAAGCGCGACTTCCCCAAGCATGCCGGGACCCTGACCGGCGTCTACACCATGGCCTTGTGCCTGGGCGCGGCAATGGCTGCGGGCGCCACCGTGCCCCTGAGCGAGCGCCTGGGCGACAGCTGGTCGCTGGGCCTGGGCTTCTGGTTGATCCCGGCCTTGCTGGCGGCGCTGATCTGGCTGCCCCAGGCCCGCCAGGGCCACGGCGCCCACAATGTGGCCTACCGTGTACGCGGCCTGCTGCGCGATCCGCTGGCCTGGCAGGTCACCCTGTACATGGGCCTGCAATCGTCGCTGGCCTATATCGTTTTCGGCTGGCTGCCGTCGATCCTCATCGGTCGCGGCCTGAGCCCGACCCAGGCCGGGCTGGTGTTGTCCGGCTCGGTGATCGTGCAGTTGCTCAGTTCGCTCAGCGCGCCGTGGCTGGCGACCCGTGGCAAGGACCAGCGCCTGGCCATCGTGGTGGTCATGCTCATGGCCCTGGCCGGCTTGTTCGGCTGCCTGTATGCGCCGCTGGAAGGCCTGTGGGGCTGGGCTATTGTCCTGGGGCTGGGGCAGGGCGGTACCTTCGCCCTGGCATTGACCCTGATCGTGCTGCGTTCCAAAGACGCTCACGTCGCCGCCAACCTGTCGAGCATGGCCCAAGGCATCGGTTACACCCTGGCATCGATGGGGCCATTCGCGGTCGGCCTGGTGCATGACCTGACCGGCGGCTGGAACGCGGTGGGCTGGATCTTTGCCGTGCTGGGCATCGGCGCCATAGGCTTTGGCCTCAAGGCCGGGCGCAACCTGCATGTGCAGGTGGTCAGCGAGCGGGTTTGAGCAGACATTCGCCAGGCAAATGCCCATAGCTTTTTGCCACTTCGACGGACTATGGTGCAGGTCTATTGCCATGAACCGGACCTGCACCATGAGCGACGCCAATACTGCCCTGATCACCCGCTTCTACCAGGCTTTCCAGCGCCTGGACGCCGAAGCCATGGTCGCCTGTTACAGCGACGATATCGTTTTCAGTGACCCGGTCTTCGGTACTTTGCGCGGCAAGGATGCCGGTGACATGTGGCGCATGCTCACCACCCGCGCCAAGGACTTTACCCTGACCTTCGACACGGTACGCGCCGACGAGCGCGCTGGCAGCGCCCGCTGGGTCGCCCGCTACCTGTTCAGCCAGACCGGCCGCACCGTGGTCAACGACATCCAGGCACGCTTTGTGTTTCGGGACGGCAAGATCTGCGAGCACCACGACAGTTTCGACCTGTGGCGCTGGTCACGTCAGGCCTTGGGCACCACGGGGGTGCTGCTGGGCTGGTCGCCGCTGGTCCAGGGCAAGGTGCGCGCCCAGGCGCAGAAAGGCCTGCGGGCGTTTCAGGCGGGGCGCTGAGGCGCTAAGCTGTGCGCTTTGCCGTTGATAGTCACTAACGTGTCCGAGCCCATTGCCCAACCACCGAACAAACCCTGGTACGTCTACCTGGTACGCGCCGCCAATGGCTCGCTGTACTGCGGGATCAGCGACAACCCGGAGCGGCGCTTCCAGGCCCACCAGAAGGGCCAGGGGGCACGCTACTTCAGCACCAGCCCGGCAGTGGCTTTGGTCTATGTCGAGGCCTGGCCCGACAAAACCAAGGCGCTGCAACAGGAGCGGCTGGTGAAGAAGCTGCGCAAGAGTGCCAAGGAGGCGCTGGTGGCCTCCTGGGCGGGGCTCAGTCCTTGCGACGCTTGAGCTGATCGGTCAGTTGCGTCGGCAGGCCTTTGATGATCAGGGTGCCGGCTTCCTCGTCGTACTCGACCTTCGAGCCCAGCAAGTGCGCTTCAAAGCTGATCGACAGCCCTTCGGCACGGCCGGTGAAGCGGCGGAACTGGTTGAGCGTGCGCTTATCGGCGGGGATTTCCGGCGACAGGCCGTAGTCCTTGTTGCGAATATGCTCGTAGAAGGCCCGTGGGCGGTCTTCATCGATCAGCCCTGAGAGTTCCTCGAGGGTTACTGGCTCGCCGGCCTTGGTCTGGCTGGTAGCGTAGTCGACCAGGGTCTGGGTCTTCTCGCGGGCGGCTTCTTCGGGCAGGTCTTCGCTTTCGACAAAATCGCTGAAAGCCTTGAGCAGGGTGCGGGTCTCGCCTGGGCCGTCGACGCCTTCCTGGCAGCCGATGAAGTCGCGGAAGTACTCCGAGACTTTCTTGCCGTTCTTGCCCTTGATGAACGAGATGTACTGCTTGGAGGCCTTGTTGTTCTGCCACTCGGAAAGGTTGATGCGCGCGGCCAGGTGCAGCTGGCCCAGGTCCAGGTGGCGCGACGGGGTCACGTCCAGCTCGGCGTTTACCGCCACGCCTTCGCTGTGGTGCAGCAAGGCGATCACCAGGTAATCGGTCATGCCTTGCTGATAGTGGGCGAACAACACGTGGCCGCCGACCGACAGGTTGGACTCTTCCATCAGCTTTTGCAGGTGCTCGACGGCGACGCGGCTGAAGGCCGTGAAGGTGCTGCCTTCGTCGAGGTATTCCTTGAGCCAGCCGCTGAACGGGTGGGCGCCGGATTCTGCGTGGAAGAAGCCCCAGGCTTTGCCCTGTTTGGCGTTGTAGCTATCGTTGAGGTCGGCCAGAAGGTTTTCGATGGCACCCGACTCGGCCAGTTCCGAGTCGCGGGCGTGCAGCACGGCGGGGCTGCCATCGGGTTTCTTGTCGATCAGGTGGACGATGCAATGACGGATCGGCATGGGATTCTCGGTTGAAAATGGGCGGTGCTGGCCGCGTTGCAAAGTCGCCAAGTGTACCTCAGCACAGGGGTGATTCAGCGGCCAGATGTTGGCAGATATGTCGGTTGTTTATTTTTTGTTCAAATTTTTGCGTTTTTTCGCGCAAACCCCCGAAAAACCTGCACATTTGCCCTGTGGGAGGCGGATATTTATCTATTCCTGTGGTAGTTTTGCCCGGTCTTGCGCCCCGTGTGTGGCGCATTGCTGGCAGACCGCTCGCGTCACGTCGAACCAAACGTCGTTTTACGTATCTACATACGCGATTGACGTGGCTGTAACACCGGACCGCCGGATCCCCCGCAGGTCTGGCTCGATGACTGACGTAGCACTCTGCATACTCACTGAATTTGATAGGGAAGGAACACCACCATGGCATTGACCAAAGACCAACTGATCGCCGATATCGCTGAAGCTATCGACGCGCCAAAAACCACCGCGCGTAACGCTCTGGAGCAACTGGGCCAGATCGTTGCTGATCAACTGGAAAATGGCAGCGAAATCACCCTGCCAGGCATCGGCAAACTGAAAATCACCGAGCGTCCTGCCCGTACCGGCCGCAACCCTTCGACTGGCGCTGCCATCGAAATCGCTGCCAAGAAAGTCGTCAAGTTCGTACCAGCCAAAGTGCTGACCGACGCTGTAAACAAGTAATTGTAAACAGCTCGACAAAAGCCGCGTCCGGGTTGCCCGGACGCGGTTTTTTTATGACTGGGTTTTGCTCCAGCGCTGCTGGCGCCAAGCCTGGCGCGCTGCGGCGTCCTGGAAGGTCCAGGCGATCATGCGGCTCTGTTTCTGCCCCTGGCCCATCTCCACCACCCGCTGTTCGGCCGCCCCGGCCTTTTTCAGCGCGGCCTGGATGCCGGGCAGGTTGGAGGCTTTCGATACCAGGCTGGTGAACCACAGCACCTGCTGGCTCAGGCTGACGCTCTCGGCCACCAACTGGCTGACGAAGCGGATCTCGCCGCCTTCGCACCACAGTTCGTTGTTCTGCCCGCCAAAGTTCAGCACCGGCAGCTTGCGCTTGGGATCGGCCTTGCCCAGTGCCCGCCATTTGCGCTGGCTGCCGCGGGTGGCTTCTTCGCGTGAGGCGTGGAAGGGCGGGTTGCACAGGGTCAGGTCGAAGCGCTCGTCGCTTTTGAGCAGCCCCAGCAGGATGTGCTTGCGGTTGCCTTGCTGGCGCAGGCTGATGGCCTTGCCCAGGCCGTTGGCCTGGACGATGGCGCCGGCCGCAGCCAGTGCCGTGGCGTCGATATCTGAACCGAGAAAGCGCCAGCGGTAATCGCTGTTGCCCAGCAACGGGTAGATGCAATTGGCACCGACGCCGATGTCCAGGGCCTGGACCTGCGCGCCACGGGGTATTTCGCCGCCGTTTTCGTCTGCCAGCAAGTCGGCCAGCACGTGTACGTAGTCGGCCCGGCCGGGGATTGGCGGGCACAGGTAGTCAGCCGGGATGTCCCAGTGCTGGATACCGTACTGGGCCTTGAGCAGGGCGCGGTTGAAGACCCTGACGGCATCCGGGTTGGCGAAGTCGATGCTCGGCTTGCCGTGGGGGTTGGTGATCATGAACTGGCCCAGCTGCGGGCTGCTCTTGATCAACTGGGGGAAGTCGTAGCGGCCCTGGTGGCGGTTGCGCGGGTGCAGGGTCGGTTTGTTGGTTGTGGTCATGTTGAGGTCCGGTGCAAAGCATCGCGGGTCAAGCCCGCTCCTACAGAGACTTCTGTGGGAGCGGGCTTGACCCGCGATGGCATCACTGAGGTCAGCGATCGTTACAAGGCGGCAATCCGCGCATGCTGCTCGGTGAAGTTGGCCAGGGCCTGTTCGGCTTCAGCCAGCTTGGCGCGTTCCTTGTCGATCACCGCAGGCGGTGCCTTGTCGACGAAGGCGGCGTTGGACAGCTTGCCGCCGACGCGCTGGACTTCGCCCTGCAGACGCTGGATTTCCTTGCTCAGGCGAGCCAGCTCGGCGTCCTTGTCGATCAGCCCGGCCATCGGCACCAGTACTTGCAGATCGCCGACCAGGGCGGTGGCGCTCAGCGGCGCCTCGTCCTGTTCGCCGAGCACGGTGAAGGACTCGATCTTCGCCAGCTTCTTCAGCAGCGCTTCGTTTTCCTGCAGGCGGCGCTGGTCTTCGGCGCTGGCGTTTTTCAGGAACAGTTGCAGTGGCTTGCCCGGGCCGATGTTCATTTCGCCGCGGATGTTGCGCACGCCGAGCATCAGCTCCTTGAGCCATTCGATATCGCCTTCGGCAGCGGCATCGATGCGGCTTTCATTGGCCACTGGCCATGGCTGCAGCATGATGGTCTTGCCTTGCGCGCCGGCCAGCGGCGCCAGGCGCTGCCAGATTTCTTCGGTGATGAACGGCATGAACGGATGGGCCAGGCGCAGTGCCACTTCCAGTACCCGGACCAGGGTGCGGCGAGTACCACGGGCGCGTTCGACCGGGGCGTTCTCGTCCCACAGGACCGGCTTGGACAGCTCCAGGTACCAGTCGCAATACTGGTTCCAGATGAACTCGTAGAGCGCCTGGGCGGCCAGGTCGAAGCGGAACTGGTCGAGCTGGCGGGTGACTTCGGCTTCGGTGCGCTGCAGCTGCGAGATGATCCAGCGATCAGCCAGCGACAGCTCGTAGGCTTCGCCGTTCTGGCCGCAGTCTTCGCCCTTGTCCAGAACATAGCGCGCAGCGTTCCAGATCTTGTTGCAGAAGTTGCGGTAGCCTTCGACGCGGCCCATGTCGAACTTGATGTCGCGGCCGGTGGAGGCCAGCGAGCAGAAGGTGAAGCGCAGGGCGTCGGTGCCGTAGCTGGCGATGCCTTCCGGGAACTCGGCCTTGGTCTGCTTGGCGATCTTCTCGGCAAGCTTTGGCTGCATCATGCCGCTGGTGCGTTTTTCCAGCAGCTCGTCCAGGGTGATGCCGTCGACGATGTCCAGCGGGTCAAGGACGTTGCCCTTGGACTTGGACATCTTCTGGCCCTGGCCATCGCGCACCAGGCCGTGCACATACACGGTCTTGAACGGTACCTGCGGGGTGCCGTCCTCGTTCTTCACCAGGTGCATGGTCAGCATGATCATCCGGGCAACCCAGAAGAAAATGATGTCGAAGCCGGTGACCAGCACGTCGGTGGAGTGGAACTTCTTGAGGAATTCGGTCTGCTGTGGCCAGCCCAGGGTCGAGAAGGTCCACAGGCCCGAGCTGAACCAGGTGTCGAGCACGTCGTTGTCCTGGTTCAGGACCACGTCGGCGCCGAGGTTGTGCTTGCTGCGCACCTCTTCTTCGCTACGGCCGACATAGACCTTGCCGGATTCGTCGTACCAGGCCGGAATACGGTGCCCCCACCACAGCTGACGGCTGATGCACCAGTCCTGGATGTCGCGCATCCACGAGAAGTACATGTTTTCGTACTGTTTGGGCACGAACTGAATGCGGCCGTCTTCGACGGCAGCAATCGCAGGCTCTGCCAGCGGCTTGGTCGACACGTACCACTGGTCGGTCAGCCACGGCTCGATGACGGTACCCGAGCGGTCGCCTTTCGGCACTTTCAGGGCGTGGTCGTCGACGCTGACCAACAGGCCGGCGGCGTCGAAATCGGCAACGATCTGCTTGCGCGCAACGAAACGGTCGAGGCCTGCATACTGGGCCGGCAGGGTCGCGTCGATACTGTCGTTGACGCTGCCGTCGAGGTTGAACACCTGGGCGGCCGGCAGGACGAAGGCGTTCTTGTCGAAGATGTTCAGCAGCGGCAGGTTGTGGCGCTTGCCGACTTCATAGTCGTTGAAGTCGTGGGCCGGGGTGATTTTCACACAGCCGGTACCGAACTCAGGGTCGCAATAGTCGTCGGCGATGATCGGGATACGGCGGCCAACCAGCGGCAGCTCGACGAACTTGCCGATCAGCGCCTTGTAACGCTCGTCTTCCGGGTTCACGGCAACGGCGGCGTCGCCGAGCATGGTTTCCGGGCGCGTGGTGGCGACGATCAGGTAGTCCTTGCCGTCGCCAGTTTTGGCGCCGTCAGCCAGCGGGTAGCGCAGGTTCCACAGGTGACCCTTCTCGTCGTGGTTTTCCACTTCGAGGTCGGAAATCGCCGTGTGCAGCTTGGTGTCCCAGTTGACCAGGCGCTTGCCGCGGTAGATCAGGCCGTCTTCATGCAGGCGCACGAAGGCTTCTTTCACTGCTTCCGAGAGGCCGTCGTCCATGGTGAAACGCTCGCGGCTCCAGTCGACCGACGAGCCCAGGCGGCGAATCTGGCGGCTGATGTTGCCACCGGACTGATCTTTCCATTCCCAGACCTTTTCCAGGAACTTCTCGCGGCCCAGGTCGTGACGGTTCTGGCCTTTGGCTTCGAGTTGACGCTCGACCAGCATCTGCGTGGCGATACCGGCGTGGTCGGTACCTGGCTGCCACAGGGTGTTGCGGCCCTGCATGCGGCGGAAACGGATCAGGGCGTCCATGATCGCGTTGTTGAAGCCATGACCCATGTGCAGGCTGCCGGTGACGTTCGGCGGCGGGATCATGATGGTGTAGGAATCGCCCGCGCCTTGCGGAGCGAAATAATTCTCGGACTCCCAGGTGTTGTACCAGGAAGTTTCAATGGCGTGCGGCTGGTAGGTCTTATCCATGCGCGGCGGGACCCTTAGGCATTTATTCAGGAAAGCCGGAGAGTATAACGAAGCCGCAAGCTTCAAGCGACAAGCTGCAAGCTCAGAGCGCCGCACGGCTCTTGCAGCTTGTCGCTTGAAGCTTGTTACTGCTTTTTACTGGTTGAGCAGGCGCTCGAGCCGGGCGTCGAGGCGGCGCTTGATTTCGCTTTCGATATGCGGGGCGAAATCGTTGATCACGTCCTGCATGATCAACTGGGCCGCCGCGCGTAGCTCGGCGTCCAGGTGCAGCAGGGTTTCCTGGCGCTTGGCCTGCGGGTCGGCTGGCGCTTCAGGCGCCGGCTGCGGCGCTGCTTCGGCCTCTTCAAGCAGCAGGGGGATCTGCTCCTCGACGGTGTCGGTCAACAGCGGCGGCTCGAGGGATGCATCGCCAAGCAGCTGGCGGATCGACTCCAGGTCGTCCAGCAGGTGCGCGGATTGGGGCAGGGGAGTGGGTTTGTCCATCGTCTTCAGAGTCGCTGTAAGCGGTGATCTTGCAGAGCATAGCCCTGTTCGCGGTAGAAACGGAAACTCTCTCGGGCCGCCTGACGAATCGCCGGCTCTTCGACCACGATCTCGGCGATCCGGGCAAAGCGGGAAGCGAACGCTGGTACCTTGAGGTCAAGGTTGATCAGCAGGTCCTGGTGGCTGCCGGCATCATCGCCAAGGCCCAGAGCGACGCTGCCCTGCGGGTTGTCTTCAGCCGCGTCGTGGGGCACGAAGGCCTCGCCCTTGAACGCCCACAGGCGCGCGTCCAGTTCATCGCGCTGGGCGGCGTCGCTGCAATGCAGGTAAACCCGGTGCCCCAGGCGCCAGGCCTTGTCGCACAGTTTGCAGGCGAAATCCAGGCGCGCCGAGGGCGCGGCGCTGGGCAATATGTAGAAATCGACTTTGCTCATGGTCTGCCTGCCGGCCGGCTACGCCCCAAGGCGCAGACGGCCAGCGTCGCCTCAGGCGTTGGCGCGATCGAGCAGGTACTGGGTCAGCAGTGGAACCGGGCGGCCAGTGGCACCCTTGTCCTTGCCGCCGCTGATCCAGGCGGTGCCGGCGATGTCCAGGTGAGCCCAGTTGTAGGCCTTGGCAAAGCGCGACAGGAAGCAACCGGCGGTGATGGTGCCGGCTTTTGGCCCGCCGATGTTGGCGATGTCGGCGAACGGGCTGTCGAGCTGTTCCTGGTATTCGTCGAACAGCGGTAGCTGCCAGGCGCGGTCGTCGGCGCGCTTGCCGGCGTCGAGCAGTTGCCCGACCAGGTCATCGTTGTTGCCCATCAGGCCCGAGGTGTGGCTGCCCAGGGCGACGATGCAGGCGCCGGTCAGGGTGGCGATGTCGATCACTGCCTGAGGCTTGAAGCGCTCGGCGTAGGTCAGGGTGTCGCACAGCACCAGGCGGCCTTCGGCGTCGGTGTTGAGGATCTCGACGGTCTGCCCGCTCATGGTCGTGACGATGTCGCCAGGACGGGTGGCGCCGCCGCTCGGCATGTTCTCGGCGCAGGCCAGCAGGCACACCAGGTTGATCGGCAGTTGCAGCTCGAGCACGGCGCGCAGGGTGCCGAAGACGCTGGCGGCGCCGCCCATGTCGAACTTCATTTCATCCATGCCGGCGCCGGGCTTGAGGCTGATGCCACCGGTGTCGAAGGTGATGCCCTTGCCCACCAGCACGAAAGGCTTCTCGCTCTTTTTGCCGCCCTGGTAGTTGAGCACGATCAGGCGTGGCGGCTGGTCGCTGCCCTGGCCGACGGCGTAGAAGGCGCCCATGCCCAGGTCCTTGATCTTCTTCTCGTCCAGCACCTCGACCTTGAGGCCCTTGAATTCCTTGCCCAGGGCCTTGGCCTGTTCGGCCAGGTAGCTTGGGTGGCAGACGTTCGGTGGCAGGTTGCCCAGGTCGCGGGTGAAGCCCATGCCGTTGGCGATGGCAACGGCGTGCTTGACCGCGCGCTCGACGTCGCTGGCACCGGCCTTGGCGCTGAGCAGGGTGATTTTTTTCAGGGCGCGAGGTTCGGCTTTCTTACTCTTGAACTGGTCGAACACGTACTGGCCATCGAGCAGGCTCTCGGCCAACAGGCGGGTCTTGCCATAGAAAGCATCGCGGCCGGCAACCTTGACGTCGTCCAGGGCCAGAGCTGCGTCGCTGCCGTTCAAGCCCTTGAGCACTGCCAGCACGGCGGCAACGACCTTGCGCCAGCTGCGATCACCCAGCTCGGCATCCTTGCCGGTACCCACCAGCAGCACGCGCTCGGCCTTGAGGTTTGGCAGGCTGTGCAGCAGCAGGGTCTGGCCGACCTTGCCGGCCAGGTCGCCGCGCTTGAGCACGCTGGCCAGGGCACCGCCGGTGGCTTCGTCGATGGTTTTGGCGATGGCGCCGAGTTTGCCGCCTTCAGCCACGGGCAGGACCAGGGTGGCGGTTTTCAAGGATGCTGCGGCTACGCTTTTTACAACCAGTTCCATGTCAGGTTCCCCGAATGATCTGTCGATGCGCGTTGTCTATGCAGGCGCGGTCGTGGCCGCGTGGTCGCGTACCAGTGCTAAAGCCCCCAGTTTGAGCCTGCTTCGCCCGCCCTGACAACCCCGAGATGAAGCATTGTGCGGCGCCAAGTGACAGGCACGGCCAATCACAGGATAATGCGCCAACTTTTATCCGGGTTCGCTCTGGCGAGCGGGCTACTATCTTGGCTGTTATGGATTTCTTGTTCGGCTGTCCGAGCCTGACAACCCAGGAGTGTCTGGTTTGATCGTCTTTCGTTATCTGTCCCGCGAGGTCCTGGTGACCTTGAGTGCCGTCAGCGCTGTGCTGCTGGTCATCATCATGAGTGGGCGCTTCATCAAATACCTGGCCCAGGCGGCCCAGGGCGTGCTCGACCCGAGCGTGCTGTTCCTGATCATGGGCTACCGCCTGCCGGGCTTCCTGCAGTTGATCCTGCCCCTGGGGCTGTTCCTCGGTATCCTCCTGGCCTATGGCCGTTTGTACCTGGAAAGCGAGATGACCGTGCTTTCGGCCACCGGCATGAGCCAGCAGCGGCTGCTGGGCATGACCATGGCGCCGGCGGCACTGGTGGCCTTGCTGGTAGCCTGGCTGAGCCTGAGCCTGGCGCCCCAGGGCGTTACCCAGGTCGCACA
Organism: Pseudomonas sp. NPDC087612; assembly: GCF_044743505.1. NCBI lineage: Bacteria > Pseudomonadati > Pseudomonadota > Gammaproteobacteria > Pseudomonadales > Pseudomonadaceae > Pseudomonas > Pseudomonas sp. NPDC087612. Next base: position 117,964 of record NZ_JBIUWO010000005.1, on the reverse strand, counting down.
GATCATCAACCAGCAGGACGCCCTGACCGAGTTCGACACCCTGGTGCCGGGCCGCTTCCAGACCCTGCGCGATGGTTCGCGGGTTACCTATACCGAGCAGCTGTCGGAAGATCGGGTAAACCTTGGCGGTGTGTTCATTTCCGAGAAGCGCTTCAACCAGGACAAGACCAAGGACCGCGGTCCGTCGGTACTGGTGGCGGAAAAAGGCCACCAGCAGGTCAACCCCGATGGCAACCGCTACCTGATCCTGGAAAACGGCTACCGCTATGACGGTAACCCTGGCCAGGCTGATTACCGCGCAATCAAGTACGACACCTACGGCGTGCTGTTGCCCAAGCCTGAAGTCAGTGAAGAGATCACCGAGCGTGAAGCCATCCCGACCTCGCAACTGATTGGCAGCAAGGGCCTGCGCGAGCGTGCCGAGCTGCAGTGGCGCCTGTCGCTGCCGTTGCTGGTGTTCATTGTCACCCTGCTGGCGGTGCCACTGTCGCGGGTCAACCCGCGCCAGGGCCGTTTCCTCAAACTGCTGCCGGCGATTCTTCTGTATATGGCGTACCTGACAATGCTGATTGCCGTGCGTGGCGCCCTGGAGAAAGGCAAGCTGCCGATCGGCCTGGGTATCTGGTGGGTCCATGGCCTGTTTCTGTTGATCGGCCTGGGGCTGATGTACTGGGAGCCGTTGCGTCTCAAGCGCGCCGCTCGCCGTGCGGAGGTGGCCCATGGTTAAGCTCGACAGTTACATCGGCAAAAGCGTGCTGATGGCGATTCTTGCCGTACTGGGCATCATCCTGGGCCTGGCTTCGCTGTTCGCCTTCATCGACGAGATGGGTGACATCACCGACACCTACACGCTGATGGACGCCGGCAATTTCGTCTTGCTCACCGCGCCGCGGCGGCTCTACGACATGCTGCCGATGGCCGCCCTGATCGGCTGCCTGATCGGCCTGGGGAGCCTGGCCAGCAGCAGCGAGCTGACCATCATGCGCGCCGCCGGCGTGTCGATCGGGCGGATCGTCTGGGCGGTGATGAAGCCGATGCTGGTGCTGATGCTGGCCGGTATCCTGATTGGCGAGTACCTGGCCCCGGTCACCGAGAACAAGGCCCAGGCCGACCGTTCCCTGGCCCAGGGCGGTGGTGAGGCGCAGAGCTCCAAGCGCGGCATGTGGCACCGCCAGGGTGACGAGTTCGTGCACATCAACTCGGTGCAGCCCAACGGCTTGCTCTACGGCGTGACCCGCTATCGTTTCGACAACGAGCGGCACATGCAGACCTCGAGCTTTGCCCGCCGTGCCCAGTACAAGGAAGATCACTGGCTGCTCAGCGACGTGACCACCACCTATTTCCGCGGCGATCACACCGAAGTCATCAAAACGCCTGAAGAACGCTGGGACGTGTCGGTCACCCCGCAGTTGCTTAATACCGTAGTGGTCGCACCAGAATCACTGTCGATCACCGGTCTTTGGGATTACATCCACTACCTGTCCGACCAGGGCCTGAACAACGCCCGGTACTGGCTGGCATTCTGGACCAAGGTGCTGCAGCCGATGGTCACCGCGGCGCTGGTGCTGATGGCCATCTCCTTCATCTTCGGTCCGCTGCGCTCGGTGACCCTTGGTCAGCGGGTGTTCACCGGGGTGCTGGTGGGTTTTGTGTTCCGCATCGCCCAGGACCTGCTCGGGCCTTCCAGCCAGGTGTTCGGCTTCCCGCCGTTGCTGGCGGTGGTGCTGCCGGCGGCGATCTGTGCGGTGGCCGGGTTGTGGATGTTGCGGCGCGCCGGATAAATTGCCGCAGACAAGAAAAAGCCGACCTCAGGGTCGGCTTTTTTGTGCGCGGTTATTTTTTGCGCTTGGGAATTCGCACCAGTTGAGTGTCGGAGTAGATGTCGTGCCAGCTGCGCTTGCGCTTGTCGAACAACGCCCAGATAAAACCCAGGCCCAGGCACAACCACGAGCCGATCGATACGACAAAACGCAGCAGCGCCTGCCACAGGCTGATGGCGCTGCCGTCGGCATTTTGCACACGGATGCCCCATACCTGCATACCCAGGGTCTGGCCGCCGTGGGTCCAGAACTTGGCGAAAAAGCCGAACAGGGCGAACAGCAGGATGGTCGACAGCAACGGGTCGCCATCCAGGGCGCCGGCCTCGGTCAACTCGCGCATGCGTGCTTCCCCGATGAAAGCCATCTGGATCATCTTGTAGGCACCGGCGGTGACGATCAGCAACGCGGTGCACAGCAAAAAGTCATAGAACATGGCGGCCAGGCGGCGGCCAAGGTCGACAGGGGGAAATTCACCTTCGGGCTGTAACAGCTGCTTGGGCACTGGCGAGGCCCTCCTTGCGCAAAACGCCCATTCTACGGAATTGCGCGCACAAAAAAGCCCCTGCTGTCGCCAGCAGAGGCTTCTTTGTTGATGAAGATCAGCCTTCGGCTTGAACTTCGTCAGCCTGCATGCCTTTCTGGCCCTGCACGGCGATGAAGGTGACTTTCTGACCTTCTTTCAGGCTCTTGAAGCCGTTACCCTGAATAGCGCGGAAGTGTACGAACAGATCCGGACCGCTTTCTGGAGTGATGAAACCAAAACCTTTCTCGTCGTTAAACCACTTGACGGTACCGCTCTGACGTTGGGACATTGTCTTATTTCCTTTGAAACTTAGAATTAGTAACAGCTTCTTCCAAATGAAAGAGTACTGGGCTGGGTTGCAGGAAAGTAAGAGACGTCGAACGGGTGTAGCAAACATCAGAGCTACTGCCCAGGTCACGAACCATAGCGACCCATGCAAACACAGTGCACAGACAATACGCTAACTTTGAAGACAAAAACAAGCCCTGCAGACCGCCGCCGCTGTGCCTTTTAGCCGCCGTTCGGTCGATTTTTTCCGGCTCATTCCAAGCATTGTCGCAACGCTTTTCGAAAGTTATAAAAAGCGTTCGAATTCGAAAATCCGAACGCTTCATGACACGTTGTTTCAAGTATCGATTCAGCCGCGATAATAGCGTTGGGCAACGAAGGGCATCTTGCTCACTTTCATCGCCACGCGCTTGCCGCGCACGATCGCCCACACTGGGGTTTCCAGTGCGCTGTACGCGGCATCGAGGTACCCCATCGCCACCGGCGCATTCAATGTCGGGCCAAAGCCGCCACTGCAGATGTTGCCGATAACCGTGCCTGACTGGTCAACGATCTCGGCGCCTTCGCGCACCGGTGTGCGTTCCTGCGGCAACAGGCCCACGCGCTTGCGCGCAACCCCGCTTTGCTGCTGGGCGAAGATCGCCTCGGCACCGGGGAAGCCGCCGGCGCGCTGGCCATCGGCACGGCGCACCTTGGAGATGGCCCAGAGCAGGCTGGCTTCGATGGGCGTGGTCTGGGTGTTCATGTCGTGGCCATACAGGCACAGGCCGGCCTCCAGGCGCAGCGAGTCGCGTGCGCCCAGGCCGATAGCCTGGACTTCGGGTTCGGCCAGCAGGCGGCGCGCCAGCTCTTCGGCTTTGCCGGCCGGCACCGAAATCTCGAAACCGTCCTCACCGGTGTAGCCCGAGCGGCTGACAAAACAGTCTGCGCCCAGCAGTTGTACCGGCTGGAACTGCATGAAAGTCATCTTCGCCACGACGGGTGCCAGGCGCTCGAGCACCTTCACCGCCGCCGGCCCCTGCAGGGCCAGCAGGGCGCGCTCCTCGAACAGTGGCTGGATCTGGCACTGATCGCCGATATGTTTGCGCAAATGGGCCAGGTCTTGCTCTTTGCAGGCCGCGTTGACCACCAGGAACAGTTCGTCGTTGCCCAGGTTGGCGACCATCAGGTCATCGAGGATGCCGCCGTGTTCGTTGGTGAACATGGCATAGCGCTGCATGCCCACCGGCAGGTCGATGATGTCGACCGGCACCAGGGTTTCCAGGGCCTTGGCTGCAGCGGCGCCGCTCAGGCGGATCTGGCCCATGTGCGAAACGTCGAACAGGCCGGCCTGCTCGCGGCTGTGCAGGTGTTCTTTCATCACTCCCAGCGGGTACTGGACCGGCATGTCGTATCCGGCGAACGGCACCATGCGGGCGCCCAGTTCCAGGTGCAGGGCGTGCAGCGGGGTCTTGAGCAGTGTTTCGGTGGACATTGATGACTCCTTGGGGCTTGAGAGGGTGTCAGCATTCGATGATGTTGACGGCCAGACCGCCGCGGGCGGTCTCCTTGTATTTGCTTTTCATGTCGGCGCCGGTCTGGCGCATGGTGCGGATGACCTTATCCAGCGAGACGAAGTGCTGGCCGTCACCGCGCAGGGCCATGCGCACCGCGTTGATGGCCTTGACCGAACCCATGGCGTTGCGTTCGATGCAGGGCACCTGGACCAACCCGCCGATCGGGTCGCAGGTCAGGCCCAGGTTGTGTTCCATGCCGATTTCGGCGGCGTTCTCGACCTGCTGCACTGTGCCGCCCATCACTTCGCACAGGGCGCCGGCGGCCATCGAGCAGGCAACGCCGACCTCGCCCTGGCAACCGACTTCGGCACCGGAGATCGAGGCGTTTTCTTTATAGAGGATGCCGATGGCGGCGGCGGTGAGCAGAAAGCGCACCACGCCGTCGTCGTTGGCGCCCGGGATAAAACGCATGTAGTAGTGCAGCACTGCCGGGACGATGCCGGCGGCGCCATTGGTCGGCGCGGTGACCACCCGCCCGCCAAAGGCGTTTTCTTCGTTGACGGCCAGGGCATACAGGTTGACCCAGTCGAGCACCGACAGCGCGTCGCGCAGGCTCGCCTCCGGGTTGCTGCACAGCTGGCGGTACAGTGCGGCGGCGCGGCGTTTGACCTTGAGCCCGCCAGGCAAAATACCTTCGTTGCGGCAACCGGCAGACACGCAGTCCTGCATGACCTGCCAGATGTGCAACAGGCCGCTGCGGGTGTCGCTTTCCGGGCGCCAGGCGGCTTCGTTGGCCAGCATGACCTGGCTGATCGACAGGTGCTGCGCGGTACAGTGGCCAAGCAGCTCCTTGGCGGTCTTGAACGGATAGGGCAGCACGGTGCTGTCTTCGACGATGCGATCGGCGCCGGCGGCGTCCTCGTCGACCACGAAACCACCGCCCACCGAGTAATACTCGCGGCTGCGAATCTGCAAGCCGGCGGCGTCAAAGGCACGGAAGATCATGCCATTGGGATGGAAGGCCAGGGGTTTGCGGATCATCGCCAGGTGCTGCTTTTCAACGAAGTCGATTGCATGCTCGCCGAGGAGGTTGAGCCGGCCGCTGCTGCGGATGGCCTGCAGGCGTGCGGGGATGCTTTCGGTGTCGACGCTGTCCGGGTGTTCGCCTTCAAGGCCGAGCAGTACGGCCTTGTCGCTGCCGTGGCCTTTACCGGTGGCGCCGAGCGAGCCATAGAGCTCGGCCTTGACGCTGACTGTAGCGGCCAGCAGGCCGTCGCGACGCAGGCCTTCAGCAAAACGCGCAGCGGCGCGCATAGGGCCTACGGTATGGGAACTGGAGGGGCCGATGCCGATCTTGAACAGGTCGAAGACGCTTAGTGACATGGTCGTACCCTCGTTGTGATGAAGGCTATCGCGGGGCAAGCCCGCTCCCACAGGGAATGAGGGTCTCACTGTGGGAGCGGGCTTGCCCCGCGAAGAGGCCTCAGACGTCCTGATAGCTCTCGATCGACGGGCAGGCACACACCAGGTTGCGGTCGCCGAACACGTTGTCAACGCGGCCGACCGGTGGCCAGTACTTGCCTTCGACCAGCGACGCCAGCGGATACACCGCCTGCTCGCGGCTGTACGGGTGGCTCCACTCACCGGCGATTTCGGCGGCAGTGTGCGGGGCGTTCTTCAGCGGGTTGTCGTCCTTGTCCAGGCTGCCGCTTTCGACCGCGCGAATCTCTTCGCGGATGCGGATCATCGCCTCGCAGAAGCGGTCCAGTTCTTCTTTAGACTCGCTTTCGGTCGGTTCGATCATCAGCGTGCCGGCCACCGGGAACGACATGGTCGGGGCGTGGAAGCCGAAGTCGATCAGGCGTTTTGCCACGTCATCGACGCTGATGCCGCTGCTGTCCTTGATCGGGCGCAGGTCGAGGATGCACTCGTGCGCCACCAGGCCATTGCTGCCGGTGTACAACACAGGATAGTGCTCTTCCAGGCGGCGGGCGATGTAGTTGGCGTTGAGGATGGCCATTTGCGAGGCACGCTTGAGCCCGGCGCCACCCATCATGCGGATGTACATCCAGGTGATCGGCAGGATGCTGGCGCTGCCGAACGGTGCGGCGCAAACCGCGCCCTGCTTGTTGTCCATGTGCGCATGGCCCGGCAGGAACGGCGCCAGGTGCGATTTGACGCCGATCGGGCCGACGCCCGGGCCGCCACCGCCGTGGGGGATGCAGAAGGTCTTGTGCAGGTTCAGGTGCGAAACGTCGCCGCCGAACTTGCCCGGGGCGCAGAGGCCGACCATGGCGTTCATGTTGGCGCCGTCGATGTACACCTGGCCGCCGTTGTCATGGATGATCGCGCAGATCTCGCCAATGGCTTCTTCGAACACGCCATGGGTCGAGGGGTAGGTGATCATCAGCGCGGCAAGGTGTTCGCGGTGTTCGATGGCCTTGGCGCGCAGGTCGTCGATGTCGACGTTGCCGCGGGCATCACAGGCGGTGACCACCACGCGCATACCGGCCATGTGCGCGGTAGCGGGGTTGGTGCCGTGGGCCGAGGACGGGATCAGGCAGATATCGCGGCGCGCTTCGCCACGGCTCTGGTGATAGGCGCGAATCGCCAGCAGGCCGGCGTATTCGCCCTGGGAGCCGGCGTTGGGCTGCAGCGAAACGGCGTCGTAGCCGGTGGCGGCGCAGAGCATGGCTTCCAGCTCGCTGGTCAGTTGCTGGTAACCCTGGCTCTGCGCGGCCGGGGCGAACGGGTGCAGGCTGCCGAACTCGGCCCAGGTCACCGGGATCATTTCGCTGGCGGCGTTGAGCTTCATGGTGCACGAGCCCAGCGGGATCATGGTGCGGTCCAGCGCCAGGTCCTTGTCAGCCAGGCGGCGCAAGTAGCGCATCAGCTCGGTTTCGCTGTGGTAACGGTTGAACACCGGGTGCTCGAGAATCGCCGACTGGCGCAGCAGCGTGCGTGGCAGTTGTGCCTGAACGCTGGCAGCGAGGGTGGCGAAGTCCGGGCTGGCCTTGCCAGCGGCGAACAGCTGCCACAGGGCTTCGACGTCGGCCTGGGTGCTGGTTTCATCCAGCGACAGGCCCAGGCGCTGGGCGTCGATCTGGCGCAGGTTCAGGCGTTGGGCGCGGGCCTGGTCGTGCAGAGCGGCGGTGCTGCTGCCGGTGGCCAGGGTCAGGGTGTCGAAGAAGTGTTCCACTTCGACCTGTACACCCAACTGTTGCAGGCCGGCCTTGAGGATCGCGGTCAGTGCGTGGGTACGCTCGGCGATCTGCTTCAGGCCCTGAGGGCCGTGGTACACGGCGTACATGCTGGCGATGTTGGCCAGCAATACCTGGGCAGTGCAGATGTTGCTGGTGGCTTTCTCGCGGCGGATATGTTGCTCGCGGGTCTGCATGGCCAGGCGCAGTGCGGTCTTGCCGAAGCGGTCGATCGACACGCCGACCAGGCGGCCGGGCATGTCGCGCTTGAATGCATCGCGGGTCGAGAAGAAGGCGGCATGCGGGCCACCGAAGCCCAGCGGTACACCAAAGCGCTGGGCGCTGCCGATGGCCACGTCGGCGCCGAATTCGCCCGGCGGGGTCAGCAGGGTCAGGGCCAGCAGGTCGGCCGCCACGGCGACCAGGGCATTGGCCGCGTGGAAGCGCTCGACCAGCTCGCGGTAGTCGAAGACTTCACCACTGCTGGCCGGGTATTGCAGCAGGGCGCCGAAGAAGGCGCTGACATCGCTCAGCTCACGCTCGTCGCCGACGACAACCTCGATACCCAGCGGTTCGGCACGGGTGCGCAGCACGTCCAGGGTTTGCGGGTGGCAATGCACCGAGGCGAAGAAGGCGTGGCTGCCATTGTTCTTGCTCAGGCGTTTGCAGAAGGTCATGGCTTCGGCAGCGGCAGTGGCTTCGTCGAGCAGGGAGGCGTTGGCGATCGGCAGGCCGGTGAGGTCGCTGATCAGGGTCTGGAAGTTCAGCAGCGCTTCCAGGCGGCCCTGGGAAATCTCTGGCTGGTAAGGGGTGTAGGCGGTGTACCAGGCCGGGTTTTCCAGCAGGTTGCGCAGGATCGGCGCCGGCGTGTGGCAGTTGTAGTAACCCTGGCCGATGAAACTCTTGAACAGCTGGTTGTCGCCGGCGATGGCCTTGAGTGAGGCCAGCGCCTGGGCTTCGCTTTGCCCGGCGCCCAGCTCAAGGACGCTGGTGCCCTTGATGCTGTCGGGGATGACCGCGGCGCTCATGGCCTCCAGCGAGTCAAAACCGAGGGTGGCGAGCATGTGCTGCTCGTCGTGCTGGCGCGGGCCGATGTGGCGGGCGATGAATTCGTTGGCAGTGCCGAGGTTGATGGTCATGGCGGTTCCTCAGGCGTCAGCGTTGGCTTTGATCAGGCGGTCGTAGGCGTCCTGGTCGAGCAGTTGCGCGACGGCGCCGGCGTCGGCGGGGATGAAACGGAAGAACCAGCCTTCACCCAGCGGGTCTTCGTTGACCCGTTCGGGGTTGCCTTCGAGCTGGTCGTTGACCGCTACCACTTCGCCGGTCAGCGGCATGTACACGCCGCTGGCAGCCTTGACCGATTCGACGGTCGAGGCTTCGGCGCCTTGCTCGTAGCGTTGCAGCTCTGGCAGTTGCACGTAGACCACATCGCCCAGGGCGTTCTGGGCGAAGGCGGTGATCCCGACAGTGACGCTGCCGTCAGCTTCGCTACGCAGCCATTCGTGATCTTCGGTAAAACGCAACTCGCTCATGGAAACTCCTCAAGGGCCGCAGGGGACGGCTGTGGGCATGGCTCAGGTGAGCCCAGGGATGGGTAATGCCATAGCAATATTGCGGCCATATCTAAAATATCGTTTTAAAACAAATAGTTAGATAATTTACGGAAAGAGAATAAATAACCGGTGTAGCGAAATCGCTACACCTAGGGGTGAGAAAAAAAGCTCAAGTGGATCAGAACCTTGCACTGTGGCCCTGAAACTGTGCTGTATCGATATCGTTACGATGTAGTGATTTCGCTACAGCTGTTCAGGGCTTGGCCGGGATGCCGTACTTGCGCAGGCGATGGGCGATGGCGGTGTGCGAGGTTTGCAGGCGGCTGGCTAGCTGGCGGGTCGAGGGGTAGCTGCTGTAGAGCTTTTCCAGCAGGTTGCGCTCGAAGTCTTCCACGGCCTGTTCAAGGCTGTCGACTTCAGCGTCATGGCCGCGAGCCACCGAGGTGCCGGCAATGTCCAGGTCGCCGATGTCCACCAGGCTGCTTTCGCTGATGGCCGCGGCGCGGAAGATCACGTTCTGCAGCTGGCGCACGTTGCCCGGCCAGCGGTTGCCCAGTAGCGCCGGGTAAGTGGCCGGGGCCAGGCGGCACAGCGGGCGCTGGATCTGGGTGCAGGCCTGCTGCATGAAGTAGCGCGCCAGCAGGAGGATGTCCTGGCCACGTTCGCGCAACGGTGGCACCTGCAGGTTGAGCACGTTCAGGCGGTAGAACAGGTCTTCGCGAAAGGTGCCCTCGGCGACCATTTTTTCCAGGTCGCGGTGGGTGGCGCTGAGGATCCGTACATTGACCTTGACCTCGCGATCACCGCCGACCCGGCGAAAGCTGCCATCGTTGAGAAAACGCAGCAGCTTGGCCTGCAGGTACGGTGACATCTCGCCGATCTCGTCGAGGAATACCGTGCCCTGGTTGGCCAGTTCCATCAGCCCCGGCTTGCCGCCACGTTGCGCGCCGGTAAAGGCACCGGGGGCGTAACCGAACAGCTCGCTTTCGGCCAGGTTCTCCGGCAGCGCCGCACAGTTGAGGGCCAGGAAGGGCGCACTGTGACGGCTGCTGATGGCGTGACAGGCGCGGGCCACCAGCTCCTTGCCGGTGCCGGTTTCACCGTTGATCAGCAGCGGCGCGTCCAGAGCTGCAACGCGCAGGGCGCGGGCCTTGAGGGTGCGGATCGGCGGGGAGTCGCCGAGCAGGGCATCGAAGCCCTCGGCGTGATCATGGTGCAGCGCCGACAGCCGTTCGCCAATGCGGTTGGGCTGGTACAGGGTCAGCAGGGCGCCGGCGTTGGTGATCGGCGTGGCGTCGAGCAGCAGGGTCTGGCCGTTGAGGGTCACTTCGCGCAGGGGTAGGTGAAAACCCTGTTCGATCAGCGCTTCGAGCAAGCCTGGGTCGCCAAACAGGTCGGCCACCGAACGGTCGGACGGTTCCTGCCCGCACAACGCCACCAGCGCCGGGTTGGCCAGCAGCACGTGACCGGCGCTGTCCAGGGCCAGTACCGGATCGCTCATGGCCGCGAGCAGGGCATCAAGCTGCAGGTGACGGCGCTGGCCGGGGAGGATGTCGACCACTTGCACGGTCTGCACGCCCTGCACGTTGAACAGCGCGTCGTGCAGCTCTTCGAGCACGTGGGGGCTGAGGGTCGGGGCGTCGATGTAGACGTTCGGCGGCACCATCTCCACGGCGTCCAGGTTGAGGTTGCGGGCGCCGAGCAGGGCCAGCACTTCCTGGGTGATACCGACGCGGTCGATGAAACTGACGTGGATGCGCATGGGGGAGGGGGTCAAGGCTGCCGAAGGCGGCCAGTATGCTGTTCAGCGCAATCGCGGGGCAAGTCGGTTCGCCCCGCGATGAGGCCGGTAGGGCTATTCGAAGTGCTCGGGATTGACCGGGTCGCCCGACTTCACCTCCAGCTTCTCGCGAATGTCCTCGAACATCAGGTCGTAGATCTTGTGCCCTGAGCCCAGGCTCTCGAATTTCTTCGGCGACGGCATGTAGCTCTGTGCCTTGCGCGTGGCAACACTCAGGAAGCTTGGCAGTACCTCTTCCTTGCTCAGGAAGAACTTTTCCTCCACGGTCTTGCCTTCGATGCTCCCATGCATGTGGAAATCAATGCCGTGTTTGTTGGCTTCCCGGACTACTGCGTACTCGATATTCAGGTCGTAGCTGTGATCAGCCTTGTTCAGCGCAGTGCGCTCGATATGCACGTGACCGGGTTTGAACTGGGCCATGATGGAATCCTCCGCAAAGGTGAAAACGGCGGGCCCAAGGCCCGCCAACTGCATTCAACGGTAGCTGATTCCCGGCTTGGCGGTGGAAACCCGGGTACCGGCGGTACCCTTGACGATATCCTCGATGTCGGCCAGCGAACCGATGACCGCCACTTTGCCGGTATGGCGGGCAAAGTCGCAAGCGGCCTGGACTTTCGGGCCCATGGAGCCGGCGGCAAAGCCGAGGCGTTCGAGCTCGTCAGGGTGCGCCTGGGCAATCGCCTTCTGGCTTGGCTTGCCATAGTCGATGAATGCCGCGTTGACGTCGGTGGCGATCACCAGCAGGTCGGCTTCGAGCTGTTCGGCCAGCAGCGCCGAGCACAGGTCCTTGTCGATCACCGCCTCGATGCCCTTGAGCTTGCGATCGGCGTCATACATGGTCGGGATACCGCCACCGCCGGCGCAGATAACGATGCTGCTCTTTTCCAGCAGCCATTTGATCGGGCGGATCTCGAAGATGCGCTTGGGTTTCGGGCTGGCGACCACACGGCGGTATTTGTCGCCGTCGGCCTTGACCACCCAGCCTTTTTCCTTGGCCAGGCGCTCGGCGTCTTCCTTGCTGTAGACCGGGCCGATGAACTTGGTCGGGTCCTTGAAGGCCGGGTCGTTGGCGTCCACTTCGACCTGGGTCAGGAGGGTGGCGAACGGTACTTCGAAGTCCAGCAGGTTGCCCAGCTCCTGCTCGATGATGTAGCCGATCATGCCTTCGGTTTCGGCACCGAGCACGTCCAGCGGGTAGGCTTCATCAGGTTTGTAGGATTGCGCCTGCAACGACAGCAGGCCGACTTGCGGGCCATTGCCGTGGGCGATGACCAGCTCGTTGCCCGGATGGATCTTGGCGATCTGCTCGGCGGCGATGCGGATATTGGCGCGCTGATTGTCTGCAGTCATGGGTTCGCCACGGCGCAGCAGGGCGTTGCCGCCCAATGCAACAACGATACGCATGATGATGTCCTTCTAGGAAAGGGAGATGCCACCCTGTAGGAGCGGGCTTGCCCCGCGATGGCGGTGCATCTGCTGCACCGCGGTGACGCTATCGCGGGGCAAGCCCGCTCCCACAGAGACTGGCAGCTGGATTACAGGTCAGCCAGGGTCGACACCAGGATCGCCTTGATGGTGTGCATGCGGTTTTCCGCTTGCTCGAAGGCGATGCAGGCTGGCGACTCGAACACGTCGTCGGTCACTTCAATGCCGTTGGCCAGGTTCGGGTACTGCTCGGCGATCTGTTTGCCGACCTTGGTGTCGGAGTTGTGGAACGCCGGCAGGCAGTGCATGAACTTGGTGCGCGGGTTGCCGGTGGCTTTCATCAGCTCGGCGTTGACCTGGTACGGCAGCAGTTGCTGGATGCGTTCGCCCCAGGCTTCAACCGGCTCGCCCATCGATACCCAGACGTCGGTGTGAATGAAGTCGACGCCCTTGACCGCAGCTTTCGGATCTTCAGTCAGGGTGATGCGCGCGCCGCTTTCTTCCGCGTATTTCTTGCACCGGGCGACCAGGTCATCGTGCGGCCACAGGGCTTTTGGCGCGCAGATGCGCACGTCCATGCCAAGCTTGGAGCCGACCAGCAGCAGCGAGTTGCCCATGTTGTTGCGCGCATCGCCCAGGTAGGCGTAGCTGATCTCGTGGATCGGCTTGTCGGCGTGCTCACGCATGGTCAGCACGTCGGCGATCATCTGGGTCGGGTGGTATTCGTCGGTCAGGCCGTTGAACACCGGTACGCCGGCGAACTTCGCCAGTTCTTCGACGATTTCCTGCTTGAAGCCACGGTATTCGATGGCGTCATACATGCGCCCGAGTACCCGGGCGGTGTCCTTCATGCTTTCCTTGTGGCCGATCTGCGAGGAGTTCGGGTCGATGTAGGTGACGTTGGCGCCCTGGTCATAGGCAGCTACTTCGAAGGCGCAACGGGTGCGGGTCGAGGTCTTCTCGAAGATCAGCGCAATGTTGTTGCCTTTGAGGTGCTGCTGCTCGGTGCCGGTGTACTTGGCACGTTTAAGGTCGCGGGACAGGTCCAGCAGGTAGCGCAACTCGCGAGGGGTGTGGTGTTCCAGGCTCAGCAGGTTACGGTTGTGGATGTTGAACGCCATGATGTTTCTCCTGTTCTTGTGAACGGAAAGCGGTAATCGGCCCGCCTGCACCGGCAGGTGCAGGCGGTTGATGGTCGTCTAGTAGTCGATAGGGTCGCGCACGATCGGGCAGGTCATGCAGTGACCGCCGCCGCGGCCACGGCCCAGTTCGCCGGCGCTGATGGTGATGACTTCGACGCCTGCCTTGCGCAGCAGGGTGTTGGTGTAGGTGTTGCGGTCGTAGCCGATGACCACACCTGGTTCAACCGCCACCACGTTGTTGCCGTCGTCCCACTGCTCGCGTTCGGCGGCGAAGCTGTTGCCACCGGTCTCGACCACGCGCAGTTTCTTCAGGTTCAGCGATTCGGCGACCACGTCGAGGAACGTCTTGTTCTCGCGGCGCACGTCCAGGCCATATGGCTTGCTGCTGTCCGGGCGAATGACGAACGGCACGATTTCCTTGACCACTTCCGGGAAAACCGTGACCAGGTCGCGGTCGCAGAAGCTGAACACGGTGTCCAGGTGCATCGCTGCACGGGATTTCGGCAGGCCGGCGACCACCACTTTTTCCACCGCGCCTTTGGCAAACAGCGATTGCGCCAGTTGGCCGATGGCCTGGCGCGAGGTGCGCTCGCCCATGCCGATCAGGACCACGCCATTGCCGATCGGCATGACGTCGCCGCCTTCGAGGGTGGCCTTGCCGTGGTCCTGGTCCGGGTCGCCGTACCAGATTTCAAAGTCGGCCGCGGTGAACTCGGGGTGGAACTTGTAGATGGCGGTGGTCAGCAGGGTTTCCTGACGTCGCGCCGGCCAGTACATCGGGTTGAGGGTCACGCCGCCGTAGATCCAGCAGGTGGTGTCGCGGGTGAACTGGGTGTTGGGCAGTGGGTCGAGCAGGAAGCTTGAGTGGCCCAGGTAGTCGCGGTACATCTTGATCACGCCGGCGCCTTCGCTTTCCGGCAGGTCTTCACCGGCCACGCCGCCGATCAGGAATTCGGCCAGTTTGCGCGGCTCCAGGCCTTCGAGCCAGCTGCGCACTTCGTTGGTCAGGCCGACACCGACGGTGTCCGGGGTGATCTTGCGGTCGAGGATCCATTTCAGCGCTTCGGGGTTCTGGATGGTCTCGGTCAGCAGGTTGTGCATTTCCAGCACTTCGATGCCGCGCTCACGCATTTTGGTGACGAAGTCGAAGTGGTCGCGTTTGGCCTGGTTGACCCAGATAACGTCATCGAACAGCAGTTCGTCGCAGTTGCTCGGGGTCAGGCGCTGGTGCGCCAGGCCAGGGGAGCAGACCATCACTTTGCGCAGTTTGCCGGCTTCGGAATGTACGCCGTACTTAACTTTATCCGTGGACATGGTTCATTTCCTCCAAGTTGCGAAAACGGGTGGTTACAGAGTCAGGAAGCCGTCGTACAGGCCATAGGCAGCCACCAGGGCACCAATGACTACGGCGGCGAAGATCAGCTTCTCCACGTTGGTAAAAATCGGTTGGCCGACCTCGCGCTTGGCCTTGGCAAACAGGATCACGCCAGGGGCATACAGCAGGGCCGAAAGCAGCAGGTATTTGACGCCGCCGGCATACAGCAGCCAGACCGCGTAGAGCAGGGCGATGGCGCCGATGACCAGGTCTTTCTTGCGTTCGGCCAGGGCCTGTTCGTAGGTTTCGCTGCGTACCGCGAGCAGGAAGGCATAGGCCGCCGACCACAGGTAAGGCACCAGGATCATCGAGGTGGCGAGGTAGATCAGCGACAGGTAGGTACTGGCCGAGAACAGGGTGATGACCAGGAAGATCTGCACCATGGCGTTGGTCAGCCACAGGGCGTTGGCCGGCACGTGGTTGGCGTTCTCGCGGCGCAGGAACTCCGGCATGGTGTGGTCTTTGGCGGCGGCGAACATGATCTCGGCGCACAGCAGTACCCACGACAGCAGAGCCCCGAGCAGCGAGATGATCAGGCCGACGCTGATCAGCACCGCACCCCAGTGGCCAACCACGTGCTCAAGCACGGCGGCCATCGACGGGTTCTGCAGCTTGGCCAGCTCCGGTTGGGTCATGATGCCCAGCGACAGCACGTTGACCAGCACCAGGAACAGCAGCACGGTGATGAAGCCGATGACCGTGGCCTTGCCGACGTCCGAGCGTTTTTCTGCCCGGGCCGAGAAGATGCTCGCGCCCTCGATGCCGATGAACACCCAGACGGTGACCAGCATCATGTTGCGCACCTGGTTCATCACGCTGCCCAGGTCCGGGTTCATCGAGCCCCAGATGTCAGCGGTGAAGATATCCAGCTTGAAGGCGAACAGGGCGATCAGCACGAACAGCGCCAGCGGTACGACCTTGGCTACGGTGGTGACCAGGTTGATGAAGGCCGCTTCCTTGATCCCGCGCAATACCAGAAAGTGCACGGCCCAGAGCAGCACCGAGGCGCCAATCACCGCTGCCGGGGTGTTGCCCTCGCCAAAGATCGGGAAGAAGTAACCGAGGGTGCTGAACAGCAACACGAAGTAACCGACGTTGCCCAGCCAGGCACTGATCCAGTAGCCCCAGGCTGAAGAAAAGCCCATGTAATCGCCGAAACCGGCCTTGGCGTAGGCGTATACCCCGCCGTCCAGGTCAGGCTTGCGATTGGCCAGGGTCTGGAACACGAAAGCCAGGGTCAGCATGCCGATGGCGGTGATGCCCCAACCGATCAGAACAGCGCCTACATCAGCACTTGCGGCCATGTTTTGCGGCAGCGAAAAGATCCCGCCGCCGATCATCGAGCCGACAACAAGTGCAACCAGCGCACCAAGTCGTAGTTTTCCGGGAGCGTCTGACATTGAATAACTCCGTACCAGGAGAAGAGATGACGCTAGAATAAATCCAGCGGCGAAGTCATTAGCTGATTCAGGTCAGTTCATGAGGACATTCCATTGCAGATCAATGACTGAAACAGCCTCCCGGAGTCTGCCGATCGCAGTACTGCAAGCCTTGTCAACTGGCACCTCCATGGCGTTTTAGAGCAATCGCTCTTGCGGGGCTGCGAGAATTGAAGCTAGTCCGTTTTGGGCGAATCGCAAATTTTCTCTGAGAATTTTTCTTATTAGCTTGAAGAAGCGCGAATTGTGCACAAAACTCACCATTTAGTTCGTCAGGCATAGACGCGCTAGTTATGAGCAGAAAGCGCTTAGTGGTTTAATATATATAGACGCTTAGAGTCAGATTATATTTAACTCAGGGTGTACCACTGGCGTTACAAACACGAGACAGAAGGGGATCTGCATGTCCGAACCTGGACAGAAATTACGCCTGGGGGCGTTGATCGCCTTGGTGGTCGGCTCGATGATCGGCGGCGGGATCTTTTCGCTGCCGCAAAACATGGCTGCGCGTGCCGACGTCGGCGCCGTACTGATCGGCTGGGGCATCACCGCGGTGGGCATGCTGGCCCTCGCCTTCGTGTTCCAGACCCTGGCCAACCGCAAGCCGGAGCTCGACTCCGGCGTGTATGCCTATGCCAAGGCCGGGTTTGGCGAGTACATGGGCTTTTCTTCGGCTTGGGGCTACTGGATCAGCGCCTGGCTGGGCAACGTCGGCTACTTCGTGCTGTTGTTCAGCACCCTGGGCTTCTACTTCCCGGTGTTTGGCGAGGGCAATACGCCGATCGCCATCGCCTGTGCCTCGCTGCTGTTGTGGGCCGTACACTTTTTGGTGCTGCGCGGCATCAAGGAGGCGGCGTTCATCAACCAGGTGACCACGGTGGCCAAGATCGTGCCGTTGGTGATGTTCATCGTCATCGCCGCGGTGGCCTTTCGCGCCGACATTTTTACCCGGGACATCTGGGGCTTGAGCAACCCGAAATTCGGCGGCGTGCTCGACCAGGTGCGCAACATGATGCTGGTGACGGTGTTCGTGTTCATCGGCATCGAGGGCGCCAGCGTCTACTCCGGGCGGGCGGCGAAGCGCTCGGACGTCGGCAAGGCCACGGTGATCGGCTTTATCGGCGTACTGGCCTTGCTGGTGCTGGTCAACGTGCTGTCGCTGGGGGTGATGACCCAGCCGGAGCTGGCGGCCTTGCAGAACCCGTCGCTGGCGTCGGTGCTTGAGCATATCGTCGGGCCCTGGGGCGCCTTGCTGATCAGTATCGGCCTGGCGGTATCGCTGCTGGGGGCGCTGCTGTCATGGGCCTTGCTGTGCGCCGAGATCCTCTTCGCCACCGCCCGCGACCAGACCATGCCGCGCTTTCTGGCCAGGGAAAACGCCAACCACGTGCCGGCCAATGCGCTGTGGCTGACCAACGTGATGATTCAGCTGTTCCTGCTGATCACCCTGTTTTCCGCCGGGACCTACACCAGCCTGATCTACCTGGCCTCGTCGATGATCCTCGTGCCGTACCTGTGGTCGGCGGCCTACGCGGTGTTGCTGGCGGTGCGCGGCGAGTCGTATGAAGGCCACCCCGGCGCACGGCGCAAGGACCTGCTGATTGCCGGTATCGCGCTGATCTACGCGATCTGGCTGCTGTATGCCGGTGGGCTGAAGTACCTGCTGCTGTCGGCGCTGCTGTACGCGCCAGGGGTGATCCTGTTTGCCCGGGCCAAGCACGAGCAGGGCCAGGCGCTGTTTACCACCTGGGAGAAGCTGATCTTCGCCGCCGTGCTGGTGGGCGCGGGGTTGGCGGCCTATGGCTTGTACAGCGGGATGTTGAGCCTTTAATCAGTGCCGGCACATTCACCAACAGGCAGCAGCAGAACCCAGCTCACAAGCCCCCTGCTGCCAATCCAACGGTGCCCCTTCGACCAGCAGCGGCGCCTTCAGCCGCTGCGCCAGCCCCCAGGGCGTCTGCTCCAGCTGCGGGTTCAGATCCGCTGCCGTCTCAGCCTGTAACGGCAAATCCGCTGCCAGCGTCCCCTGATCGATCAACAGCTTTGCCGTGCGCGCCAGCGACAGGCGCAGGGTTGCCCCGCAACCGCTGCCCAGGCGTTCGCTGTAGGCCTTGATCGCCGCAGCCGCCATCAGGTACCCGGTGCCATGGTCCAATGCCTGCACCGGCAACGGCACGGGCTTGTCGGCCTGTTGCCAGCGCATGCCTTCACAAGCGATGCCGCAGCTCATCTGTACCAGGCTGTCGAAGCCCCGGCGCTGTTGCCAGGGGCCGCTCCAGCCGTAGGCGTTGAGGCTCACATCGATCAGCCCGGGGTTGAGCTGGCGGCGCTGTTCGCTGGCATACCCCAGTCGTTCGAGGGCATCGGCGCGGTAACCATGCAGGAGAATATCGGCTTCACTGAGCAGGCGTTCAAACACCCGTCGATCATCCCCATCGTGCAAGTCCAGGCGCGCACAACGTTTACCCAGGGTCACCTCGGCAACCACCGCCGGTTCCTCCCAGCCTGGCGGGTCGATCCGCAGCACCTGCGCGCCGAAGCCTGCCAGCAGGCGACTGGCTGTGGGGCCGGCGAGGATGCGGGTCAGGTCCAGCACCTTGACCCCGGCCAGAGGTCGGACGGCGTTACCGGTCCAGCGTCTTTTTGTAAAGGCCGGAGCCCGTTGGTGATGAATCAACGGCTCGGCATTCACTGCCAGGCCCTGAGGATGGGCCGACCATTCGGACCAGTTGCGCATTTGCGCGGCGCAACCGCCAGCGGTGACTATCGCGCTTTCCAGCTCATGAGCGCGCCAGCGCGCAACCAGATCAGCCATGTGTGCGCGGTCAGCCGCACGGCCCACTACCTGCTGGGCGGCGGCGCGATGATGAGCTGCGTTGGTATGCAGGCGAATCCAGCCATCCTCGGCGCGGTAGTCACCGGCAATCGGGTCCCACAAGGGCGGTGTGCTCCAGCCTTGCGGGCGCAGGCTGGTGGCGAACCAGAACGAGCTCAGGCGGCGGTCAACTTCAACGCCAGGCGGTTGCTCAAGCTGGCGCTGCAGCAGTTCGGCGATTGCCAGGCCACAGGCGGCAATGCTGCTGCTGGCAAGCTCGGTGACGGCGAAAGTCGAAGGCAGGGCGCCGTTGCCGCGAAAGCGCAGGCTATTGCGCAGTGCCGTTGGCAGCTGCAGTTCGGCGACAAGGGTGTCGAGTAGCGCGGTCATCAATGGCCCTCCAGCAGAAGGGCCATTGCAGACCATCAGCGGCGCCAGGTCAAACCCGGAACTGATCCATCAAGGCCATCTGCTGCGACGACAGGGTGTTGAGCTGGCTGCTCACCTGCGCAGATTCCGCGGCCTGTCCGGTCAGGGTTTCGGTTACCCCGCGGATCGCCGAGACGTTGCGGTTGACCTCTTCGGCCACCGCGCTCTGTTGCTCGGCGGCACTGGCGATCTGCAGGTTCATGTCGCTGATCACCGTGACCGCCTCGCTGATCTTGTCCAGCGCCTGCACCGCCTGGTGGATCTGCCCGGCGTTTTCCTGGGCCTTGCCGTGGCTTGAATGCATGGTCGCCACCACCTCGCGGGTGTTGCTCTGGATGCGCTCGATCACCTGGCGGATCTCTTCGACCGAGTCCTGGGTACGGCGCGCCAGGTTGCGTACTTCGTCGGCAACCACGGCAAAACCACGGCCGCTTTCACCGGCGCGGGCGGCTTCGATCGCGGCGTTGAGCGCCAGCAGGTTGGTCTGCTCGGCAATGCTGCGGATCACCTCCAATACCGAGCCGATCTGTTCGCTGTTCTGCGCCAGGGTTTCCACTTCGCCAACGGCTTTGCTGACCTGTTCGGCGAGTACAGTGATGTCGCGGGTGCTGCGCTCGATGATCGCCATGCCGTCCTTGGCCGAGCGGTCGGCACCGCGGGCGGCGTCGGCGGCACTGGCGGCGCTGTTGGCGACGTCGTGGGCGGTGGCGCTCATCTCATTGGAGGCGGTGGCCACCTGGTCGATCTCGCGAAACTGCACCTGCATGCCTTCGCTGGTGCGCTGGGCAATTGCCGAAGACTGGTCGGCAGTGGCCCGGGCCTGGGTGATGCTCTGTTTGATCTGGGCGATGGTCGGCTGCAGCTTGTCGAGAAAGCGGTTGAAGCCGCCGGTCAGCCGCCCCAGCTCGTCCTTGCGCGCATAGCGCAGGCGCTGGGTGAGGTCGCCGTCGCCGCTGGCGATGTCTTCGAGCATGCTCGCTACGCTGTTGAGCGGGCGGGTCACGCCGGTGGCGGTCAGCCACATCAGCAGCAGGCCGCCGAGGCCGGCCAGGGTGGCGAATAGCACCACTTTGAGGGTACCGCTGGTGCGGGCCTCTTCAAGGGTCGCCTGCAGGCTGATGGCGTCGGCCAGCAGCACCTGCTTGGGCAGGTCGATAAGGATGCCCCAGGGTTTGCTGTCGGCAATCGGCTGCACCGGATTGACGGCGCGGATGGTATCGCCTTGTTCAAGGATCAGTGGCTGGTTGCCGGCGAGCTTCTGCAGCGCCTGCTGGCCGTCCTGGTCGATGGCCTTGCCGACCTTGCCGGCATCGTCGCTGTTGGCCGCCAGCAAGCCGCTGGGGGCGACGATCATCAGGTGGCCGGCGCCGTTGAACAGCTCCTGCTGGGCCTTGGCGGCAGCCGCCTGCAGGGCATCGAGAGAAATATCCACACCGGCCACGCCGATCACCTTGCCGTTGTGCAGCAGCGGCATGGTGATGCTGGTCATCAGCATCTGCTTGCCGCCGACGGTGTCGGAGTAGGGCTCAAGCAGGCAGGAGCGCGCGCTGTTGCGCGAGCAGGTGTACCAGACGTTGTAGGGCGTGCCGCTGAGATTGATCTCGGTCTTGTTCAGGTCGACATCGCTGATCACAGTGTTCAGCGCCTGACCCTGGGCGCGGCTCCAGTAGCTGGCAAAGCGCCCGCTCTCGTTGCTCAGGCGTTTGGCGTCGTTGGCAAAGGCACTGTCGCCGCCGTCCAGGCCGTCGGCCTCGAAGGCCAGCCACACGCCCAGCACGTCGGGGTTGCGCTTGAAGCTGGTGGCCAGGCTCTGGTTGATCGCTTCACGCAGGTCGCCAGCGCTCAGGCCGCGCTCGCGAGCCAGTTGCTGTAAGTCCTGGACCTGGTCGGCGAGGGCGGTGATGACGGTCTGGCTGTCGCTGAAAGTACGCCGCAGCATCTCGGCCTTTTCGCCGGCGCGGGCCTGCAGCAGGGCCTGGACATTGCGGGTGAGCATGGTGGTGCTGGCGTCGCCGACCAGCTCATCGCTCTGGTGCGATTGATACAGGTTGATACCGACGACGAGTGCGACCACGCCAAGCAGGCAGAGGCCGGAGAGCAGGACGATTTTCAGGCGGATCGAGAGCGTGTCGAACATGGACGTACTCGCTAAAAGGCAGGCCGGTAGAGGACCGAGCCACGGGCGGGCTCGATTCGCTACATCCTTTTAGCGATAACAGTTCATCGGCCTTATAGCCTTAGCCATGAGTGCTCGCCGATGAACGGTCGGCAAGGCTCAAGGGCGCGGTTTCTGGCCGCGACCAGATCCACAGGTTACCCAGGCTCATGCCGGCGATGGCGAGAAACACCGGCCAGCGGTGCTCGAGAAACACCAGCATCAGGCCAGCGCACAGCAGCATGCTGACAGTGGCGCTGACCTTGGCCCGGCGCTGGATTACCTTGCCGTTGCGCCAGTTGCTGAGGATCGGCCCGAACAGCCGGTGGTTTTCCAGCCAGGCGCTCAGGCGCGGCGAGCTGCGGGTGGCGGCCCAGGCGGCGAGGAGGATGAACTCGGTGGTGGGCAGGCCGGGAATCACGATCGCTACCAGGCCGATGCCCAGGCTTACGTAAGCCAGCAGGCCGAAGAGCAGGCGCGAGAGTTTTGAAGCGGCTGGGCGGGTCATGGGCTTGTCGGTGTGCACGGGCAAGGCCCGGTTACCACGAGGGTAACCGGGTACGGCGCATCAGGCCAGTTCGGCTTTAGGCGCAGTTGCGTAAGCGTGTTTGAGCAGCTCGGTGAAACGCTCGAAGGCGGCCACGGCGCCTTGCTCGGCCTTGGCTTCTTCTTCGGCGCTCAGTTCCAGGCCGTCGAGGATGCGCGTGAACTGCTTCCAGCCTTCAGCGCGGCCACCGGCCGGCTCGCCCAGGTGACGGGCACCGAAGCTGTCCGACAGGCCCAGGCCGACGGCACGCTTGATCAGGAAGGCGGCGCCGAGCTTGGAGCCTTCGGAGACGAAGATCCAGCCCATGGCTTCACCCAGGCTGGGGTTTTGCAGGGCGCCGGCGAAGTCGGCGGGGATCTCGGTGTTCAGGTCAGCCAGGTCCAGGCCGGCCTGTTCGGCGCGGCAGCGTGCGGCGAGGTCAGGGACGATGGCGATCAGCGCCGGGTCGGTGTACAGCGCCTTGAGCTCGGACTGGAACAGGTACTGGGCAACCACGAAGCGGGCGAAGCTCTCGCGGGTTTCGAACGGCGCGTGGGATTTGACCAGGGCGTCCAGCTCGGTGTGCGGGGCGTGGGTCAGCTGGTTCAAGCGTTGCGAGCGCAGGCTGGCGCGTTCGGCGGTGGTAGCGGCGGTCATGGTGATTCCTTGCGAAATGGGCGTGCCTGATGACTAGACGAATGAGAAGACGCGGGACAGTAAAAAAACCTCACCTGTGGGGGGGCTGCATTTGCAGCCCATCGCGGGTCTAGCCCGCTCCTACAGGTGGCTGATCAGATGTCCCAGACCAGGTTGATGGCGAAATTACGGCCTGGCATGGTCAGGCGGTCGAGGTTGGCGGGGGCGGTCACTGCCGCTTCACCGAGGCCGTCGTAGCCGCGCACGTCATCCCACTGCCAGTACTTCTTGTCGGTCAGGTTGTAGAGGCCGGCGTTGACGGTGATGTCATCGCTGACTTTGTAGAACCCGGTCAAATCGAGTACGCCGTAACCCGGGGTGCGGAACTGCTTGCTGGTGCCGTCGGGGGCGAAGAAGGTGGTGTCGTCGACGCGATCCTTGCGCTTGACCAGGGTCCAGCTCAGCAGCGCGCCGTATTGCTCTTGCTCGTAACCCAGGCCCATCACCGCGGTCAGCGGGTTGACGCTGTTGAGCGGCTGGCCGGTGTCGTCGTTGCGGCCATGGGCGTAGGCCAGCGAGCCCTGGGTGTAGAGGCCGTGCGGCGCACCGAAGGCGTCGAGGTTCAGGCGGCCCTTGAACTCGGCACCCTTGATGGTGGCGTGCTTGATGTTGTTGGCTTCGAAGGTCTGGCCGAGGTTGCTGCCCTGCACGGCGTCTTCGTTGATGAAGTCGCGGTACTTGTTGTAGAACACCGCGACATCGAAGTTACCCGCTTCGAAGTTACCGCGCAGGCCGGTCTCGTAGCTCTTGCTCTTTTCCGGTTCGAGGTTGGAGTTGCCGCGCACGCTGTAGCCCAGGCCCGGGTTTTCGAAGCGGCCATACAGCGCCTTGGCGGTCGGCGTGCGGAAGCCTTCGGCGTACTGGCCATACCAGGTGTAGTTGTCGTTGAAGGCGTAGGTCAGGCCGAACTTGGGCGAGACCCGGTGCCATTTCTTCGCATCGTCATCAACCGGGTCGGTAGGGCTGGCGCCAACCCCACGCAGGAACTCGTCGGTCATGTGCGGCTTGAGTTCGGTGTAGTCGTAGCGCGCGCCTGGCAGGAAGGTCCACTGGTTCCAGCGGATTTCATCCTGGGCGAACAGGCTGTAGGTGTTGACGGTCGGGTCAGGGAAGTCGCTGACCAGTGCCTGGCTGTCACTGGCGCTGATCTGGCCGATGAAGCGGCAGGCGCCGCCGACGTTCAGGCAGGTGCCAGTGCCGCTGCGCGAACCGGTGACCTTCTGGTGCTTGAGGGTGGTGCCGTAGGTCAGCAGGTGCTCGGTGGCGCCGATGCTGAAGGCCTTGTCCAGCTGGGCGTCGAACACCCACTGGCGGTCCTTGTAAGTGGTCTGGCGGTCACGGAACACCTGGCGACCGGAGGCGAAGTAGAGCTCTTCGGTACGCTGGTCGGTCTTGCCGATCTGGTAGTTCAGGCTCCACTTCATGTTGTCGGCCAGCACGCTACCGAGTGCGAATTCATGGTTAATGCCGAAGCGCTCGCGGGTCACGGTGTCGTTGCCGGTGCGGTCGCGGTACGAGTTCATCGCGCCGAAGCCAGGAATGAACGGCCCGCCCACGGCACTTTTCTGTTTGAGGTCGCGGTCGTCCTTGTAGTTTTCATAGGTGAAGGCCAAGCGTGCGTCGTCGGCGTAGTTCCAGCCGGCCTTGGCGAGGATGTTGGTGGTGCGCACATCTTCCGGGTTGGCGGCGGTGCGCGCCAGGCCGGTGCCGCCGTGGCTGCTGTAGGACTCGGTTTCATGGCCGTTGCGCTGGCTCAGGTGCAGCAGGCCGTCGAACTCGCCCTGGCGGCCGGCAACGGTGGCCGAGTTCAGCCAGCTCTCATCTGCCGAGCTGTAGCCAGTCTTCAGGCGTGCGCCGACGTCCTGGCCGGGCTTGATGATGTCGTCGGGGTCGAGGGTGAAGTAGCTGACCGCGCCGCCAATGGCGTTGCTGCCGTACAGCACCGAGGCCGGGCCACGGAGGATCTCCACGCGCTTGACGATTTCAGGGTCGACGTAGTTGCGCTGGGTCTGGGCGTAGGGGCCGAAGAAGAAGCTGTCGGGGATCGACACGCCGTCGATCTGGGTCAGCACCCGCTCGCCGTCGATACCGCGGATGTTGTAGCCGTTCAGGCCGCTGCGCTGGCCGGTGCCGCTGACCGAAACGCCAGGCTCGTAACGCACCAGTTCCTTGATGTTGTTGACGTTCTGGCGGTCGAGTTGTTCGCGGGTCTGCACGCTGACGGTGCTCGGCACCTGGCTGACGTCCTGGGCGCTGCGGGTGGCGCTGACGGTGATCTGCTGCAGGGCGATGGCCTTGCCGGCGCTGCGTTCGATCACCACGTTGGCGCTGCTCAAGGTGCGGTAGCTCAGGCCGGTGCCGGCCAGCAGGCGCTGCAGGGCGGCCTCAGGCTTCAGTGAGCCATGCACGCCCGGCGAGGCGACGCCTTCGGCCAGTTCGGCAGAGAAGCCCACTTGCCAGCCGGTGACCGAGGTAAAGGCATTGAGCGCTGACACCAGCGGCTGTTGGCTGATGGCAAAGCGGTAGTCGCCCATGCGCGGGGCACTGGCCTGGGCCGGCTCAGCGGCCAGCGCCGGCAGGCTGCAGGCACCGCTGGCGAGCATGGCCAGGGTCAACAGGGAGAGCGTGCAACGGTGCAGGCCGGGGGTACGTGAAGTGGCTGAAGATCGACGAGTGAAACCAGTGGACATCGAAAGCGCTCCCTGTCGCGCAAATGTTATAGGTGCTGGCTGATTCAAAAATAAGAATCAGTTGCATTAGCTATAACGAGACGTAACAGCGTCAGGGATCGCGTAAAAAAACTTTTGCCTCAGTTGAGAATCACCAGCGCCGGGTACTCATGCAGCTGCGCCGAGGTGATGTGGGCCAGAGCGCGCAGGGTTTCCAGCGGCTGGTCGAGGCGGTAGTTGCCGGTGACCGCGACGTTCGCCAACTGTTGGTTGCTGTTGATGATCCACCCCGGGTAGTAGCGGCGCAATTCGGCCAGTACCTGGTTCAGCGGGCAGTTTTCGAACACCAGCCGGCCCTGGACCCAGGCCAGGTCTTTTTGCGCATCCAGACGCCCGCGCTGGCCAAAGCCATTGGGGCCGACGCTGATGCTGTCGCCCGCCGACAGGCGAATGCGCTGGTCGCTGCTGGCCTGCAGGTCGACATCGCCGCGTTGCACCCGCACCTGGGCTTCGCCGTTGAGGTAGCGCACGGCAAAGTCGGTGTCGCGCACACTGGCGCGCAACGGGCCGGCTTGCAGCTCCAGGGGCGGTTGGGCGCCAGCGGGAATCTCGAAATAGGCCTCGCCCTGCAGCAGCCGGGCAACCTGGCGGTTGTCGCGCAGGTCGCTGGCAAAGGCCGAATTGGTGTTGAGCAACACCTTGGAGCCGTCGTCCAGTTGCAAGCGCTGGCGTTCACCGACCACGGTCAGGTGATCGGCCTGAAGGCGCACCGGCAGGTTGCCGACGGTGAAAATCCCCACCAGCAGCACAGCGGCTGCGGCCAGGGGCTTGTAGTGCGGGCGGATGCGTGAGCGCAGGCTGCGACGCTGCACCTGGTGCAGTTGCCCGGCTGCCTGGCGCAAGGGCGCGCCGTTCCAGATGGCCTCGGCCTCGACATAGGCGCGGGCATTGGCCGGGTCAGCCTCGAGCCAGGCTTCGAAGGCCTGGGTGTCTTCGGCGCTGGCACATTGCAGGCGGATCAGCCAGTCCAGGGCCTGGTCCATGGCCTGGTCACTGGCAGCTTGGCCAGGCGGCGCGGGGCGAGGAGGGGGACTGTCGGTCACGGGTGGGTCCTTGGCGGGGCTGACGCTTTTTGCGAATGATCCGGGGTATCCATGGGGATGGCAAGGTTTTAGCTGCGATCCACGACGGGCTGTTTACTTCAGCCGGTCGGCTACCCCTACACAGATGGCCATGATCAGTTTCAGTTCCTTCTGAACCGTGCTTGCCGACACGTTCAACTGTTCGGCGATTTCCAGGTAACTGGCGCCGTGCAGGCGGCTGAGGATGAAGATGCGTTGCTGGCGCTCGGTCAACTGGGCGAGGCTGACACTCAGGCGCTTGAGCAGTTGTTCGGCGTGGGCGGCGTCTTCGGCGCTGCTGCTGGGGGCGGCGACGTTGTGCAGAATTTGCTCGGGCACGTCCTCGACCAGGTTGCGCGACTGCGCCCGGCGCGCGCGCAAGTGATCAAGGGCGAGGTTGCGCGCAGTCTGGAAAACGAAGGGTTCCAGGTGCTCGATGGGGCGTTCGCCAAGGGCACGGGTAACCCGCAGGTAAGTCTCCTGCAACAGGTCTTCGGCAGTGCTGGGGTTATCCACCATGCGCTGCAGGGTGCGCAGCAGGCTGACCCGCTGGGCGAGGAAAACGACGTTGAACTGGGACTGACTCACAGCGGTACCCGACCATGGCGTGGCGAATGATAATGCTTATCATCAACGCTTTGGTCAAGTACTGCCTCCTGCGAGGTTGTGATCCTAGCGGGCGTTGCACAGTGCCAGGCAGTTATCCAGCATGCGGTTGGAGAAGCCCCATTCGTTGTCGTACCAGGCCAGTACCTTGAGCATGCGCCCGTTGGCGCGGGTGTGGTTGGCGTCGAAAATCGACGACAGCGGGTTGTGGTTGAAGTCGCAGGACACCAGCGGCAGGCTGTTGTAGCCCAATACCTTGGAGTGCCGGCTGGCCTCCTTGAACAGCGCGTTGACGGCCTCGGCCGTGACCTCGCGCTCAAGATTGACGGTAAGGTCGACCAGCGACACGTTGATCACCGGCACCCGCACGGCCATGCCGGTGAGCTTGCCGGCCAGTTCCGGCAGCACCAGGCCCACGGCTTCGGCGGCGCCGGTCTTGCTCGGGATCATCGACTGGGTTGCCGCCCGGGCGCGGTACGGGTCGCTGTGGTAAACGTCAGTGAGGCTCTGGTCGTTGGTATAGGCGTGGATGGTGGTCATCAGCCCCTGCTCGATGCCGAACTCGCGGTGCAGCACCTGGGCCAGCGGCGCCAGGCAGTTGGTGGTGCACGAAGCGCTGGAGATGATCTGGTGCGAAGGGCGCAGGATGTCATGGTTGACCCCGTACACCACGGTGGCATCCGCGCCCTTGGCCGGCGCCGAGATAATGACTTTGCCGGCCCCGGCAGTAAGATGGGCGGCGGCCTTGGCGCGTTCGGTGAATAACCCGGTGCATTCGAACACCACATCGATGGCTTCGGCTTTCCACGGCAATTCCGCCGGGTTGCGGATGGCGCTGACGGCGATGCGGTCGCCGTTGACGGTAATACTCTCGTGATCGGATTCAACCGTGGCAGCAAAGCTGCCGTGGACGCTGTCGTATTTGAGCAGATGGGCATTGATCGCGCTGTCGCCCAGGTCGTTGATGGCGACGACCTGCAGGTCCTGACGGTAGCCTTGGGTATAGAGTGCGCGAAGGATGTTGCGGCCGATGCGGCCAAAGCCATTGATTGCGATACGAAGGGTCATGGAGCTACCTCTGGCAGACCGGGTGAAGCCCGTGGCAATTGAAGTTTTGCTTCACTGCATCTGATTTTGTTGTTGGAATTACAAGATTATTCGTAAAAAAATAGAAAACAAGCCTTTTTGCTGGCAATATTTTATTCAATCTACAACGAGCGATCGGCCAAGCCGTCCCTCCCGCAACGCATCGCCCCTGCCCTTGAGCCTAGGCCGCGATCGTTGATAAGGGAAACCGCCGCAGAGGTCGCAACCACCGATAGCCTGGAGTCCAGTACATGCATCCGCGCATTCTTGAGGTCACCCAACGGCTGATCGCCCGCAGTCGCCCCACCCGTGAACGCTACCTTGAGCTGATTCGCGGGGCCGCCAGCGACGGGCCGATGCGCGCCAAGCTGCAATGCGCCAACTTCGCTCACGGTGTCGCCGGTTGTGGCAGCCAGGACAAAGACAGCCTGCGGATGATGAACGCGGCCAACGTCGCCATCGTCTCCGCCTACAACGACATGCTCTCGGCGCATCAGCCCTACGAGCATTACCCCGAACAGATCAAACAGGCGCTGCGCGAGATCGGCTCGGTCGGCCAGTTCGCCGGCGGCGTGCCGGCCATGTGCGACGGCGTCACCCAGGGTGAGCCGGGCATGGAGCTGGGCATCGCCAGCCGCGAAGTGATCGCCATGTCCACCGCCATTGCCCTGTCGCACAACATGTTCGACGCGGCGCTGATGCTCGGCATCTGCGACAAGATCGTCCCCGGCCTGCTGATGGGCGCGCTGCGCTTTGGCCACCTGCCGACCGTATTCGTCCCCGGTGGGCCGATGCCGTCAGGCATCTCCAACAAGGAGAAAGCCGATGTGCGCCAGCGCTACGCCGAAGGCAAGGCCAGCCGCGAAGAGCTGCTGGAATCGGAGATGAAGTCCTACCACAGCCCCGGCACCTGCACCTTCTACGGCACCGCCAACACCAACCAGCTGTTGATGGAAGTGATGGGCCTGCACCTGCCGGGCGCCTCCTTCGTCAACCCCTATACGCCGCTGCGCGACGCCCTCACTGTCGAGGCTGCGCAGCAAGTCACGCGCATGACCAAGGCCAGTGGCAGCTTCATGCCGCTGGGCGAGATCGTCGACGAGAAATCCCTGGTCAACTCCATCGTCGCCCTGCACGCCACCGGCGGCTCGACCAACCACACCCTGCACATGCCGGCGATTGCCCAGGCCGCCGGCATCCAGTTGACCTGGCAGGACATGGCGCAGCTTTCGGAAGTGGTGCCGACCCTGTCCCACGTCTATCCGAACGGCAAGGCCGATATCAACCACTTCCAGGCTGCCGGTGGCATGGCCTTCCTGATTCGCGAACTGCTCGATGCCGGTTTGCTCCACGAAGACGTCAACACCGTCGCTGGCCACGGCCTGCGCCGCTACACCCGGGAGCCGTTCCTTGAGGCCGGCAAACTGGTCTGGCGCGAAGGCCCGCAGGCCAGCCTCGACGAGGCGATCCTGCGCCCCGTGGCGCGGGCGTTCTCGCCCGAAGGCGGTCTGCGGGTGATGGAAGGCAACCTCGGTCGCGGGGTGATGAAGGTGTCCGCCGTCGCCGCCGAGCACCAGGTGGTCGAAGCCCCGGCACTGGTGTTCCATGACCAGCAAGCACTGGCCGATGCCTTCCAGGCCGGCCAGCTTGAGCGTGACTTCGTCGCCGTGATGCGCTTCCAGGGCCCGCGCTGCAACGGCATGCCCGAGCTGCACAAGATGACCCCGTTCCTCGGCGTGCTGCAGGATCGTGGTTTCAAGGTCGCGCTGGTAACTGACGGGCGCATGTCCGGTGCTTCGGGGAAAATCCCCGCAGCCATTCACGTCTGCCCCGAAGCCTTCGACGGCGGCCCGCTGGCGCGCTTGCGTGACGGCGATATCGTCCGCGTCGATGGCGTCGCCGGCACCCTGACGGTGAAACTCAGTGCCGCAGAGCTGGCCGATCGTCAACTGCCCGCCGCGCCGACCGGCAACGACCTGGGTTGCGGCCGCGAGCTGTTCGGCTTCCTGCGTACCGCCCTGAGCCCGGCCGAGAAGGGCGCCAGCGCCTTCACCTCGGCGCTGGAGACACTCAAATGAAGCGTGCACTGGTCGGCGATATCGGCGGCACCAATGCACGCTTTGCTCTTTGGGAAGACAACCGCATGCATGCGGTGCAGGTCTTTGCCACGGCCGACTACACCAGCCCGGAACAGGCCATCGGCGCTTATCTGGCCGCCCAGGGCCTGGCCCGCGGCGAGCTGGGCGCAGTGTGCCTGGCGGTGGCCGGGCCGGTCGATGGCGACGAGTTTCGCTTTACCAACAACCACTGGCGCCTCAGCCGCGAGGCGTTCTGCAACACCTTGCAGGTCGAGCGCTTGCTGCTGATCAACGATTTCACTGCCATGGCCCTGGGCATGACCCGCCTGCAGGCGGGCGAGTACCGCAGTGTCTGCCAAGGCGCGCCGGATCCAGGCCGCCCGGCGCTGGTGATCGGTCCGGGCACCGGCCTTGGCGTCGGCACTTTGCTGAGCCTGGGTGATGAGCGCTGGATGGCGCTGCCGGGCGAGGGCGGGCATGTCGACCTGCCGGTGGGTAATGCCCGCGAAGCGCAGATACATCAGCAGATCGCCAACGAAATCGGCCATGTCAGCGCCGAGACCGTGCTCAGCGGCGGCGGCCTGTTGCGCTTGTACCAGACCATCTGCGCCCTCGATGGCCAGCCTGCGCCATTGCAGAGCCCGGCGGCGATCACCGACGCGGCGCTGGCCGGCGAGCCGGTTGCCCTGGCGGTGATCGAGCAGTTCTGCCGGTTCCTTGGCCGGGTGGCGGGCAACAACGTGCTGACTCTTGGCGCGCGAGGCGGGGTGTTTATCGTCGGCGGCATCATTCCGCGCTTTGCCGAGCTGTTTTTGGCCAGCGGCTTTGCCGCCAGTTTTGCCGACAAGGGCTGCATGAGTGGCTACTTCAAGGATGTCCCGGTATGGTTGGTGACCGCCGAATTCTCCGGCTTGCTCGGGGCCGGCGTGGCGTTGCAACAAGCCGGTTGAGCGGTGGAGCAAGGAGTGATTCGTGAGCAAGTCGATACTGATGGTCGACGACGACCAGGACATCCGTGAACTGCTGCAGGCCTACCTGAGCCGCGCCGGTTTCAGCGTCCAGGCGGTGGCCGACGGCCGTGGCTTTCGCCAGGCCCTGGGCGCCAGCGACTGCGACCTGGTGATCCTCGACGTGATGCTGCCCGACGAAGATGGCTTCAGCCTGTGTCGCTGGGTGCGCCAGCATCCGCGCCTGGCGCAGGTGCCGATCATCATGCTCACTGCCAGCTCCGACGAAGCCGACCGGGTTATCGGCCTGGAACTGGGCGCCGATGATTACCTGGGCAAACCCTTCAGCCCGCGCGAACTGCAGGCGCGGATCAAGGCGCTGCTGCGCCGTGCCGGCTTTGGCCAGGAGCGCTATGGCGGCGACGTGCTGGCCTTCGATGACTGGCGCCTGGATACCATCAGCCACCGGCTGTTCCACCGCGACGGTGAAGAGGTGATTCTGTCCGGCGCCGATTTTGCCTTGCTCAAGCTGTTCCTCGATCACCCGCAACAGATCCTCGACCGCGACACCATTGGCAACGCCACCCGTGGCCGCGAGCCGATGCCGCTGGACCGCATCGTCGACATGGCGGTCAGCCGCCTGCGCCAGCGCCTGCGTGACACCGAAAAGCCGCCACGCTTGATTCGTACCGTGCGCGGCAGTGGTTACTTGCTGGCGGCCAATGTTGCGCCTGCGCACTGACGGGCGCTGGCGCCTGCCGCTGCCGCGCTCGCTGCTGGGGCGCATGCTGCTGTTGACCTTGCTGGTAGTGCTGTTGGCGCAAGCGCTCTCGAGCCTGATCTGGCTGTCGCAACTGCGCGCCAGCCAGATGCAAGGCCTGGTTGCCAGCGCCCGTAGCCTGGCCCATTCGATGAGTGCCAGCGTCAGCTATTTTCGTTCGCTGCCGGTAGCGTACCGGCCGATGGTGCTCGACCAGTTGCGCAGCATGGGCGGCACCCGTTTCGTCGTGTCCCTCAACGATAAACCCCTGGACATGCAGGTACTGCCCGCCACGCCGCGCAAGGCCGCGGTGATCGATGCCGTCGGCGAGGTGCTGCACCAGCGCCTGGGGGCGCAGCTGGAAATTTCCATCCAGTTCGTCAGCCCGCAAGACCTGCGAATCTTCAACAGCGGCCTGAAACTCGATGAGCTGCCGCGCTCCTGGGCCCACTATGCGCTGACCCTGGAGCCGATCAACCCGCCGGTGCTGGTGACCCAGATCCACCTCGCCGAAGACGAATGGCTGTACATTGCCTCGCTGCTGCCCGAGCCCTATACCAGCCTCGAAGAGCAGGGTCTGCCCAGCCAGCAGCTGTGGTTCATCGTCCTCACCAGTTCGTTCCTGCTGCTGTTCATCGGCCTGCTGGTGCACTGGCAGAGTCGCCCGCTCAAGCGCCTGGCCCTGGCTGCGCGGGAGATGTCGCTGGGCGCTGATGTCGAGCCGGTGACCGAAGGCGGCGGCAGCGAAGTGGAGGAGGTGGGCCGCGCCTTCAACGCCATGCGCGAACGCATCAGCCGCTACCTGACCGAGCGCAGCCAGTTGTTCAGCGCCATCTCCCACGACCTGCGCACACCGATCACGCGCTTGCGCTTGCGGGTCGAGCTGCTCGACGACGAGCCGTTGCAGGCCAAGTTCGGCCGCGACCTCGATGAGCTGGAGATGCTGGTCAAGGGCGCGCTGCAGTGCGTGAAGGACACCGACATCCACGAGAACATCGAGCGAATCGACCTCAATCAGGTGCTCGAATGCCTGGTCGAGCCGTACCTGGGCAGTGGCCAGATCACCCTCGAAGGCCGAGCCCTGGCGCCGTATCCGGGCAAGCCGCTGGCGCTCAAACGCTGCATCGGCAACCTGATCGACAACGCCTTGAAGTACGGCGAGCGCGCCCACCTGCGCATCATCGACAGCGACAGCGGCTTCGTCCTGCAGGTCGATGACGAAGGCCCGGGCGTGCCCGAGCAGCGCCAGGAGCAGGTGTTCGAGCCGCACTTTCGCCTGGCCGGGCAGCAGCAGGGCTATGGCCTGGGCCTGGGTATTGCGCGCAACATCGCCCACAGCCACGGCGGCGAGGTGAGCCTGCGCAACCTGCGTGAAGGGGGCCTGCGGGTGACCTTGAGCCTGCCGCGCAGCAATGACTGACACCCTCATTCGGGCGAATGTCACCAGCTGGTGACATTCGCGCATCCCTTCGTTACCTGCAGCCCCCGTGCCGCTGGTTAGACTCCGATGCAAGCGCAAGCACCACGACTTGCACCTGCATAACAACAAGAAAAGGTTTCTCTCGATGAATGCGATCAATCGCCTCGCCGCTGTCATTTCCCTCGCCTCCTTGTTGCCCCTCAGTGCAATTGCCGCCAACGGTACCGTTGAAGTCACTCATTGGTGGACTTCCGGTGGTGAAGCCGCAGCGGTGAAAACCCTCAAGGAACAAGTCGAGAAAGACGGCTTCACCTGGAAGGACAACGCCGTCGCCGGTGGCGGTGGCGCCGCGGCCATGACCGTACTGAAAAGCCGCGCCGTGGCCGGCAACCCGCCGGGCGCCGCCCAGATCAAGGGGCCGGACATCCAGGAATGGGGTGCGCTGGGCCTGCTCACAGAACTCGACGATGTCGCCAAGGCCAACAACTGGGATGCCCTGCTGCCGAAGAAAGTCGCGCAGATCATGCAGTACGACGGCCACTATGTGGCGGTGCCGGTGAACATTCACCGGGTCAACTGGCTGTGGATCAACCCGCAGGTGTTCGACAAGGCCGGGGCCAAGGTGCCGACTACCCTCGATGAGCTGTTCGTTGCCGCCGACAAGCTCAAGGCGGCCGGTTTCATCCCGCTGGCCCATGGTGGTCAGCCGTGGCAGGACAGCACGGTCTTCGAAGACTTGGTGCTGAGCATTCTCGGGCCCAAGGGTTATCACCAAGCCTTTGTCGAACTGGATGAAAGCACCCTGACCGGCGAGAAGATGGTCGAGGTATTCAAGACCCTGCAACGCCTGGGCACCTACATGGACCCCAACCGCGCCGGGCGTGACTGGAACATTGCCGCCGCCGAGGTCATCAACGGCAAGGCCGGCATGCAGATCATGGGCGACTGGGCCAAGAGCGAATGGACCGCCGCCGGCAAGGTGGCGGGCAAGGACTACCAGTGCGTGGCCTTCCCCGGTACCCAGGGCAGCTTTGCCTACAACATCGACTCGCTGGCGATGTTCAAGCTCAAGAACGAGGACGACATCAAGGCCCAGAACGACCTGGCCAAGGTCGCCCTGGAGCCGCAGTTCCAGACCGTCTTCAACCAGAACAAGGGCTCCCTGCCGGTACGCCAGGACATGGACATGAGCCTGTTCGACGCCTGTACGCAAAAGTCGGCGGTGGACTTCAAGGAAGCGGAAAAAGGCGACGGCCTGCAACCGAGCATGGCCCACAACATGGCGACTTCGCTGGCGGTGCAGGGGGCGATCTTCGATGTCGTCACCAACTTCTTCAACGACCCCAAAGCCGACCCGGCGACAGCGGTCAAGCAGCTGAGTTCGGCGATCAAGTCGGCTAAGTGATGGTGTAGGCAACGACTCTGCGGGGCTTCATCGCTGGCAAGCCAGCTCCCACAGGGTCGGTGCATGCAGTCCATTGTGGGAGCTGGCTTGCCAGCGATGCGGTGCGCAGCGCCGCCCTTCAACCGAGACTTTCTGATGAGCACTGTTGCCACACTCAACAAGGCCTCACCCCTGGACGCCCTGCAGCGCTGGTTACCGAAACTGGTGCTGGCGCCAAGCATGCTGATCGTCCTGGTGGGCTTTTACGGCTACATCCTCTGGACCTTCGTCCTGTCCTTCACCAACTCAAGCTTCATGCCCAGCTACAAATGGGTGGGCCTTGCGCAGTACGCACGGCTGATGGAGAACGACCGCTGGTGGGTGGCGAGCAAGAACCTGCTGCTGTTCGGCGGCATGTTCATCGCCATCAGCCTGGTGATCGGCGTGCTGCTGGCGGTGCTGCTCGACCAGCGCATCCGCCGCGAAGGCTTCATTCGCACCATTTACCTGTACCCCATGGCGCTGTCGATGATCGTCACCGGCACCGCCTGGAAGTGGCTGCTCAACCCCGGCCTGGGCCTGGACAAGATGCTTCGCGACTGGGGCTGGGAAGGCTTTCGCCTGGACTGGCTGGTGGACCCCGACCGGGTCGTCTACTGCCTGGTGATCGCTGCCGTGTGGCAGGCCTCGGGCTTTGTCATGGCGCTGTTCCTGGCCGGCCTGCGCGGCGTCGATCAGTCGATCATCCGCGCCGCGCAGGTCGATGGCGCCAGCCTGCCGAGCATCTACCTGCGTATCGTTTTACCGAGTTTGCGCCCGGTGTTTTTCAGCGCGCTGATGATCCTTGCGCACATCGCCATCAAGAGCTTCGACCTGGTCGCGGCGATGACCGCAGGCGGCCCGGGCTATGCCTCGGACCTGCCGGCGATGTTCATGTACTCCTTCACCTTCAGCCGCGGGCAGATGGGCATGGGCTCGGCCAGCGCGATCCTGATGCTCGGCGCGATCCTGTCGATCCTGGTGCCTTACCTGTATTCGGAACTGAGGAGCAAGCGCCATGACTAGGTCCCTTGCTCCCCGCTCGTTGAGCTTCAGCCGCCTGGCGATTTACTCGACCCTGATCCTGGCCTGCGCGCTGTACCTGATCCCGCTGGTCGTGATGCTGCT
Source organism: Pseudomonas sp. NPDC087612 (assembly GCF_044743505.1). Taxonomy (NCBI): domain Bacteria; kingdom Pseudomonadati; phylum Pseudomonadota; class Gammaproteobacteria; order Pseudomonadales; family Pseudomonadaceae; genus Pseudomonas; species Pseudomonas sp. NPDC087612. The sequence goes on along the minus strand of NZ_JBIUWO010000005.1, from coordinate 82,043 downwards.
GACCAGCTTCAAGTCGCCGGAGGACATCCGTACCGGCAACCTGCTGAGCTGGCCCGAGGTAATCACCGGCGTCGGCTGGATCAAGGCCTGGGACACGGTCGGCGGCTACTTCTGGAACTCGGTGAAGATCACCGTGCCGGCGGTGGTGATCTCGACCCTGCTCGGCGCGTTGAACGGTTACGTGCTGTCGATGTGGCGCTTCCGGGGCTCGCAGCTGTTCTTCGGATTGCTGTTGTTCGGCTGCTTCCTGCCGTTCCAGACCGTGCTGCTGCCCGCTTCGTTCACCCTCGGCAAGCTGGGCCTGGCCAGCACCACCACTGGCCTGGTGCTGGTGCATATCGTCTACGGGCTGGCCTTTACCACGCTGTTTTTCCGCAACTACTACTGCAGCGTGCCGGAGGCGCTGGTGCGTGCGGCGCGGCTCGATGGCGCGGGGTTTTTCACCATCTTCGGGCGCATCCTGCTGCCGATGTCGGTGCCGATCATCATGGTCTGCCTGATCTGGCAGTTCACCCAGATCTGGAACGACTTTCTCTTCGGCGTGGTGTTCGCCAGCGGCGATGCGCAACCGATCACCGTGGCCCTGAACAACCTGGTCAACACCAGCACCGGGGTCAAGGAATACAACGTCGACATGGCGGCGGCGATGATCGCCGGGTTACCGACCCTGTTGGTCTATGTGCTGGCTGGCAAGTATTTCCTGCGCGGGCTCACGGCCGGCGCGGTCAAGGGGTAAACACAATGGCAACGCTTGAACTGCGCAACGTCAACAAGAGCTACGGCAGCGGCATGCCGGATACCCTGAAGAACATCGAGCTGTCGATCGACTCCGGCGAGTTCCTGATCCTGGTCGGGCCGTCCGGCTGTGGCAAGTCGACCCTGATGAACTGCATCGCCGGCCTTGAACAGATCAGCGGCGGGGCGATCCTGGTGGATGATGCCGACATCAGTGGCATGAGCCCCAAGGACCGCGACATCGCCATGGTGTTTCAGTCTTACGCGCTGTACCCGACCATGAACGTGCGCGACAACATCGCCTTCGGCCTGAAGATGCGCAAGATGCCCGCCGCCGCCATCGATGAAGAAGTGGCGCGGGTGGCCAAGCTGCTGCAGATCGAGCACCTGCTGGCACGCAAGCCCGGGCAACTGTCCGGCGGCCAGCAGCAGCGCGTGGCCATGGGCCGGGCGCTGGCGCGGCGGCCGAAGATCTACCTGTTCGACGAGCCGCTGTCCAACCTCGACGCCAAGCTGCGGGTGGAGATGCGCACCGAGATCAAGCTGATGCACCAGCGCCTGAAGACCACCACGGTGTACGTCACCCACGACCAGATCGAGGCCATGACCCTGGGCGACAAGGTGGCGGTGATGAAAGACGGGCTGATCCAGCAGTTCGGCACCCCGCAGCAGATTTACAACGACCCGGCCAACCTGTTCGTCGCAAGCTTCATCGGTTCGCCGCCGATGAACTTCATTCCCCTGCGCCTGCAGCGCAAAGACGGCCGCCTGCTGGCCCTGCTCGACAGTGGCCAGGCGCGTTGCGAGCTACCCTTGGGGTTCAATGTCGCGGGCCTGGAGGAGCGAGAAGTGATCCTCGGCATTCGTCCCGAACAGATCGCCCTGGCCCCGGCCCAGGCCAACGGCTTGCCGAGCATTCGTGCCGAAGTGCAGATCACCGAGCCCACCGGGCCGGACCTGCTGGTGTTCGTCACGCTCAACCAGACCAAAGTCTGCTGCCGCCTGGCCCCGGATGTGCCAACCCAGGTCGGCGACACCCTCAACCTGCAGTTCGACCCGGCGCGGGTGCTGCTGTTCGATGCCGCCACGGGTGAGCGCCTGGGTGTTGCCGCACCCGCGCAGACAAGTCAGGACAATGTCGCCCAATTCAAGGGCCGCTGAATACGTTATAGAACGTAGAAACCCATCGAGAACAATAAAACGAGGAAACAAGGGATGGATCACTTCAAGCGTATCAAGCCGCTGGCGCCGCTGACCCTGCTGGCGGCCCTGGGCGTCAGTTGCGGGGCGCAGGCGGCCGGCGCCTTTGCCCCGGAGTCGAAATGGATGAGCGGCGACTGGGGCGGTACCCGCACCGAATTGCTGGAGAAGGGTTACGACTTCACCCTCGATTACGTCGGCGAGGTGGCCGGTAACCTCAATGGTGGCTACAACGACGACAAGACTGCCCGTTACAGCGACCAGTTCGCCCTCGGTGCGCACCTGGACCTGGAGAAGATCTTCGGCTGGCACGATGCCGAGTTCAAGCTGGCGATCACCGAGCGTAGCGGGCGCAACCTGTCCAACGACCGCATCAGCGACCCGCGTGCCGGCCAGTTCAGTTCGGTGCAGGAAGTCTGGGGCCGTGGCCAGACCTGGCGCCTGACGCAGATGTGGGTCAAGCAGAAGTATTTCGATGGCGCCCTGGATATCAAGGTCGGCCGTTTCGGTGAAGGCGAGGATTTCAACAGCTTCCCCTGCGACTTCCAGAACCTGGCGTTCTGCGGCTCGCAGGTGGGTAACTGGGTTGGCGGCATCTGGTACAACTGGCCGGTCAGCCAGTGGGCCATGCGGGTCAAGTACAACATCACCCCGGAGTTCTTCGCCCAGGTCGGCGTGTATGAGCAGAACCCCTCCAACCTTGAGACCGGCAACGGCTTCAAGCTCAGCGGCAGCGGCACCAAGGGCATGATCCTGCCGGTGGAGCTGGTCTGGTCGCCGCAGGTCAACGGCCTGCCGGGCGAGTACCGCCTGGGTTACTACTACAGCACGGCCAAGGCCGATGACGTCTATGAAGACCTCAATGGCCAGCCCCAGGCATTGACCGGCGCCGCCTTCAAGTCGCATTCGAGCAAGCATGGCTGGTGGGTGGTGGCCCAGCAGCAGGTCACTGCGCACAACGGTGATGCCAACCGCGGCCTGAGCCTGTTCGCCAACTTCACCGTGCACGACAAGGCCACCAACGTGGTCGACAACTATCAGCAGGTGGGCATGGTCTACAAGGGCGCCTTCGATGGCCGGCCCAAGGATGACATCGGCTTTGGCGTGGCGCGCATCCACGTCAACGATGACGTGCAGGACAGGGCAAAACTGCTCAACCAGCAGAGCGGTATCGCGGATTACAACGACGCCGATTTCGTGCCGATCCAGAAGACTGAGTACAACGCCGAACTGTACTACGGCTTCCACGTTACCAACTGGCTGACCGTGCGGCCGAACCTGCAGTACATCAAGAGCCCGGGTGGGGTGGATGAGGTGGATAACGCGCTGGTCGCCGGGTTGAAGATTCAGTCGTCGTTCTGAGGCGATATGTTGTAAATTTACGCATATTGCGACCGCTGTGCGGTCGATCGCTGGCAAGCCAGCTCCCACATGGATTGCGCAGAACCTGTGGGAGCGGGCTTGACCCGCGATGAGGCCCTCACTAACAACAAGAGTTTCCCGCCATGCCAGAGCACCCGCTACAACGTTTCTTCACTTCGCAGAGGCCCAGGCCGACCTTCGAGTGGGAGCGTTACCAGCAGCGCGATGTGCTGATCATCGATCACCCGCAATGCCAGGCAGTATTCAGCCGTCAGGGCGCGCAGTTATTGCACTTCCAGCCCCAGGGCGAGCGCCCCTGGCTGTGGTGTGCGGCGCAGTGGCCGCAAGTCGGCGCCATTCGTGGTGGCGTGCCGGTGTGCTGGCCTTGGTACGGCCGTCACCCCAGCGAGGACATGTGGCCGGCCCATGGCTGGGCGCGCCTGCTTGACTGGAAGCTGATTGACAGCAGCGAAGACGCAGACGGCGTGACCCTCAAGTGGCGCCTGCAACTGTGCGACTGGCAGGTCGACCTGCTGGCCAAACTGGGCAAGCGCATGGAGCTGCAACTGAGTACCGAGCACCAGGACAGCCAGCCTTGTCAGTTGAGTCATGCTCTGCTGGCCTACTGGCGTATTAGTGACGTTTCCGAGATAGCGCTGTCTGGGCTAGAAAACATTGAGGGTTACGACCGTTTGAACCGTCAGGCCTGCCGGCAGAAGGGCGCCTTGAAGGTCCATGGCGGTTGCCAGCGGGTATTCCCCAATGCGGCGACCCTGCAGTTGCACGACCCAGCCTGGCAGCGCCAGTTGTGCATCGATACCGGTGACAGCGAGGACACCGTGGTCTGGCACCCCGGCAGCCGGCCGTTGATGGGCGTCAGTGGCAGCGAAACCCTGGGCTTCGTCTGTGTCGAGGCGGCCAGCGGCAGCAGTGACAGCCTGAGCCTGGCGCCGGGTGAGCAAGCACACCTGCGGCTGCAGGCGCACTTGCTCAGTTGAGTTCGTCGTCGATCGGGTAGCGGCTGGCGTTGAGGCTTTCCTTGATCTTGCGCAGGTGCGGCTGGAAGTCGACGCCGCGGCGCAGAGTCATGCCGGTGGCCAGCACGTCGAGCACGGTCAGCTGGATGATCCGCGAAGTCATCGGCATATAGATGTCGGTGTCTTCGGGCAGCGGGATGTTCAGGCTCAGGCTGCTGGCCTTGGCCAGTGGCGAGTCGGCGGCCGTCAAGCCGAGTACCGAGGCGCCGTTTTCCCGGGCCAGGCGCGCGACTTCGACCAGCTCGCGGGTGCGCCCGGTGTAGGAGATGATCACGAACAGCTCGCCGGTGTGGGCCACCGAGGCCAGCATGCGTTGCATCAGCACATCGGCATGGGCCGACACTGCCAGGTTGAAACGGAAGAACTTGTGCTGGGCATCGAGTGCCACCGGCGCCGAGGCGCCGAGGCCAAAGAAGTGAATCTGCCGGGCTTGGATCAGCATGTCGACGGCGCGGCTGACCAGCTGTGGATCAAGTTGCTGGCAGGCACTGTCCAACGAGGCGATGGCGCTGCCGAAGATCTTTTGGGTGTAGGAGGCCGGGTCGTCATCGGCTTCCACCGCCCGGCTGACATAGGCGGCACCACTGGCCAGGCTCTGCGCCAGTTGCAACTTGAGCTCGGGGTAGCCGCTGACGCCGAACGAGCGGCAGAAGCGGTTGACCGTCGGCTCGCTGACCTTGGCGGCCTGGGCCAGGGCGGCGATGCTGAAGCGGGTGGCTTGCTGGGGGTTGAGCAGGATGACTTCGGCGACTTTGCGCTCAGCCTTGTTCAGCTCTTCGAGGCGGCCCTGGATCTGCTCCAGGAGGTTTCGCACGCGGTCCATGGGTGTTTTCCTTGGGTCGTTGAGACAGCCGGCTGGCGACAGCAGCGGGCTTTTGACACGGTGGCCTATCGTACTGATGGCATGGATGGCACACCACTTGAATCTGTCCATTGAGTAAAATGTTGTGGTTTTTACTACATTATTCCTTGAAAACTGCGATTGAAAACGGTATTTCTACGTCAACTTGATAAAAGAACCAACATCATGGCTTCGATCAGCGTTGAACCCTGCACCTTTGCCCTGTTTGGCGCCCTCGGCGACCTGGCCTTGCGCAAGCTGTTCCCGGCGCTCTACCAGCTCGACCGGGCCGGCCTGCTGCACGCCGATACCCGGGTGCTGGCCCTGGCTCGCGAGCCGGGCAGTGTCGCTGAGCACCTGGCGTCGATCGAGGTGCACCTGCAGGAGTTCGTGCCTGCCGGGCAAATAGAGGCGCCGGTTCTGCAGCGTTTTCTCGCCCGACTTAGCTACCTGCACGTGGATTTCCTCAAGGCCGAGGACTACCAGGCCCTGGCCGAGCAGGTCGGCAGCGACAGCCAACTGATCGCCTATTTCGCCACCCCGGCGGCGGTGTATGGCGGCATCTGCGAGAACCTCGACAAGGCCGGCCTTAGTGCCCGTACCCGGGTGGTGCTGGAAAAGCCCATCGGCCATGACCTGGAGTCCTCGCGGCGGGTCAATGACGCCGTGGCCCAGTACTTTCCGGAAAATCGCGTTTACCGCATCGACCATTACCTGGGCAAGGAGACGGTGCAGAACCTCATCGCCCTGCGCTTTGCCAACAGCCTGTTCGAAACCCAGTGGAACCAGAACTCGATCTCCCACGTGGAGATCACCGTTGCCGAAAAGGTCGGCATCGAAGGGCGCTGGGGCTATTTCGACAAGGCCGGGCAATTGCGCGACATGATCCAGAATCACCTGCTGCAGCTGCTTTGCCTGATTGCCATGGACCCGCCCAGTGACCTCTCTGCCGACAGCATCCGCGACGAGAAGGTCAAGGTGCTCAAGGCCCTGGCGCCGATCAAGGGCGAGGGCCTGAGCACCCAGGTGGTGCGCGGCCAGTACATTGCCGGCTACAGCGAAGGCAAGCCGGTGCCCGGCTACCTGGAAGAAGACAATGCCAACGCCCAGAGCGACACCGAAACCTTCGTCGCCCTGCGTGCCGATATCCGTAACTGGCGCTGGGCCGGGGTGCCGTTCTACCTGCGTACCGGCAAGCGCATGCCGCAAAAGCTGTCGCAGATCGTCATCCACTTCAAAGAAACCCCGCACTACATCTTCGCCCCGGAACAGCGTTTGCAGATCGGCAACAAGCTGATCATCCGCCTGCAGCCGGACGAAGGCATCTCGCTGCGGGTGATGACCAAGGAGCAGGGCCTGGACAAAGGCATGCAGCTGCGTAGCGGGCCCTTGCAGCTGAATTTTTCCGACACCTGGCGTAGCGCGCGGATCCCCGATGCCTACGAGCGGTTGTTGCTGGAAGTGATGCGCGGCAATCAGAACCTGTTTGTGCGCAAGGATGAAATCGAATACGCGTGGAAGTGGTGCGATCAGCTGATCGCCGGCTGGAAACAGTCGGGGGACGCGCCCAAGCCCTATGCCGCCGGTTCCTGGGGGCCGATGAGCTCGATTGCACTGATTACCCGCGATGGGAGGTCCTGGTATGGCGATATCTGAACTGCAACTGCCGGCAAACGTCGCGGCACATGATTTCAACACCGCGCCGCAATTGGCCGAAGGGCTGGCCAAGGACTTGGCCGGGCGCCTGAATACGGCTATTGCAGCTAAAGGCCAGGCCACCCTGGTGGTGTCCGGCGGCCGCAGCCCGGTGGCGTTCTTCGCCGCACTGCTCAAGCAGCCGCTGGACTGGTCGAAGGTACTGGTGACACTTGCCGATGAACGCTGGGTACCGGTGGAACATGCCGACAGCAATGCCGGCCTGCTCAAGCGCCACCTGTTGACCGGCCCTGCTGCCAAGGCGCGGTTCCTCAGCCTTTATCGCGCTGCTGGCAGCCTTGACGCCGCAGCGCTGGAAGCCGACCAGGCCCTGGCCGAACTGCCAGCGATTGACGTTCTGGTACTGGGCATGGGCGACGATGGCCATACCGCCTCGCTGTTCCCCAACAGCCCGAACCTTGCCGAAGGTCTTGATCCGAACAGCGCCCGCCGTTGTCTGCCGATGCTGGCGCCGAGCGTGCCGCATCAACGCCTGAGCATGACCCGGGCGCTGCTGGCGAGCGCCGGTTTTACCGCCTTGTCGGTGCAAGGCCCGGGCAAACTCGCTACCCTGCGCGCCGCACTGGCGGGCAATGACCTGGCCGAGATGCCGATTCGTGCCTTCTTACAAGACCCTCTGGATATTTACTGGTGCCCATGAGCCAAGGATCCGCCGTTATGACCACGCATGAACTGAAACAGCCGGGAGCTTCCATGGCCGACAAGATTGCCCGGATCGATCAGATCTGCACCCAGGCGCGCATTCTGCCGGTGATCACCATCGCCCGCGAAGAAGACATCCTGCCCCTGGCCGACGCCCTGGCGGCCGGCGGTATCAAGACCCTGGAAGTGACCCTGCGCTCCTCCCATGGCCTCAAGGCCATCCAGGTCCTGCGCGAGCAGCGCCCCGAGTTGTGCATCGGCGCGGGCACGGTCCTGGACCGCAAGATGTTTGCCGCCGTGCAAGCGGCCGGCGCGCAGTTCGTGGTCACCCCGGGCATCACCCAGGATTTGCTCGAGGCCGGCGTCGACAGCGACATCCCGCTGCTGCCAGGTATCAGCACGCCGTCGGAAATCATGCTGGGCTATGCCCTCGGCTACCGGCGCTTCAAGCTGTTCCCGGCCGAAATCAGCGGCGGTGTAGCGGCGATCAAGGCCTATGGCGGCCCGTTCGGCGACGTGCGTTTCTGCCCCACCGGCGGGGTCAACCCGGGCAATGTGAAACAGTACATGGCCCTGGCCAATGTGATGTGCGTGGGCGGTACCTGGATGCTTGACAGCAGCTGGATCAAGAATCACGACTGGGCCCGTATCCAAGCCTGCAGCGCCGAGGCCCTGGCACTGCTGGACTGAAACCGAATTCGTTGTGTGCTACACGGCTTTGAGGTGCGCTTGGTCGGCGCACCTTTTTTTTGCCGGTGATTTTTCGATGTTGCTGGCGTTGTAGGGAAGGGCGTCCGGCTGTCGCGATTGTCGACCGCGCCGTACGGTTAAGAGGCTGCACGACTTTTAACTGAGGTGCGTTATGCAAGAAGAAGTACATGAAGCCATCGGCTTCCCGCTCAAGAGCGGGTCGTACGAAATTGAACGCTATCTGATTGGCGATCGAAATTCCAATCGAGGCTGCTGGGTGAGCGGGCAGTCAATCTACGGCGAAGTCAGCTTCAAAGGGCGTAAATGGCCGACTATCAGCCGGCCGGTTTTTGCCTATCTGGCCTATGTTGATACGCGAGTGATACAGGCTACTGGCAATCAGAGCTTAGAAGTCAGCGCTGCTCAGGGGCATCACCTTTGGTTCTTCAAGGGCACGGCAAAAGACTGTTCTGTGGCGCCGGCGATTGATCAAGTCAATGCGTTTTCCAATCTTCAAACCGGGATGGATTCCGAGCAGGCCTGGGCACCTGCACGGCCGCAAAAACAATCGTTACTCGTCCCGGGTAGTGCGACCTACTTGGTTTATCAGGTAGCACTGGTCTATGCCCATCGCGTATTCGCTGCTGCTGACACTATCGGTGGCCTGTTCAGTCCCAAACATGCGTGCGTCGTGCGCACGGGTGGGAAAAACGACTTGATACTGCTTTCTTCGGTGGCAACCAGTCGGCTTTGCGCCAACGAGCAGGTGCAAGGCGCGCAGCCGCCTCTGTCCAGAGACGACCTGTTCAAACTGATACTGCTCGATAACTACTCCACGGCTGGCGATGCTGGCGCCTGGAGTTTTGATATGGACGCTCTTGTGGATCCACGAAAACGCTACTGATCAACAGGCGTACCTGGATATTACCGACGATAATCGTTTCGACAAGGAATTCACCGATGAATCAGCAACCGGAAATACGCAACTTGCCTTTCAAAGAGGGCGCCTACGAAATTGATCGCTACTTGTTTGCAGAAGGCGCATCCAATTATGGATGCTGGGTAAATGGCCTGACCGTGGAAGGGGACGTCAGCTACCTGGGCTCCTCTTGGAATGTTCAGACGCGACCCATCTTCGCCTACCTGGAATACCTCAGGCCGCTGGTTAACAAGCTCAGTGTCGAGCAGACGTTCAAAGTGACTACCCAGCAAGGGATGAGCAAAAGTTACGCAACCGCCGTCTCGAAAACCTACGGCGCCGGGATTAAGTTGGGGGCGATCAGGCTGGGGGCGGAGATTACTGAGTCCAGTGTCTACGGTGAGGCCTTTTCCGAGTCCAGCACTGACGAGTGTTCGTTGTCGGTTCCTGCCCATGCGACGAACTATGTATATCAAGTCAACATGGTCTATGCGCACAAGATGCTGGCGGGCGGTAGGTTTAAACAGGTGGCGGATAACAACCTCGTCGATCTGGTCGTTGATGAATATGATCGCGTGGTTCGAGAAGACCTGGTCTTTCTGACTTCGTTTGCTACGCAGAAAATTGTCATGTTGCCCAGCGACGAATCCATCAATCCCATCAGCTGGGAGCAGATCAAAAAAGCGGTCCTGTTTGAGGGCTACCAGCACTATAGCGAGCAGGGCGATATCGGTTTCTGGGGTTTCTGACTACCTCAAAGACTGATGGCCAGCATGCCGGTCACGCCTGAAATACGGGCAAGACCGGCATAGCACTTAGAAGCTGTCGCTGGTGCTGAAGCTGCCACCACCGCTGCTGCTGGAGGTGGAGAAGTCACTGGAGCTTGAGCTCGAACTCGAACTGCTGGAGCCGGAGCTCGACCAGCTGAATGACGAAGAGCTGCTCGACGAAGAACTGCGCGGCACCAGGCGTCGGCCACTTTGCAGCACGGTTTCCAGCGCGTGCAGGCTGAGGTCGCGGGTCATGTAGTCGGCCAGCAGGCGCTCGATGCTCAAGGTCGTGCTGTAGGTATAGTCGCTGTCCCGGTAATAGTCGGTGCGCAGCGCCCGCTCCAGTTCCTTGGCTCGCTCATAATTGTGCAGGGCGCGGTCGTGCTGTTCGCGCAGCTCCGGCAGGCGGTCCTGGACGTCACGCAGGCGCGGGTAAAGCTCCTTGAGCTGCGCGGCGATCTTGTCGTCGTTGCTGTCCGGGGTCTTTTGTACTTCGACCAGCAGTTGCTCGATGGTCTGCGCCTGCAGGCGTTCGGTGATGTTCTGGCGGATCCGCAGGTAATGCGGGTCCTGCTTGCCGGCAAAATTGGCCAGTTGCTGGTGCTGCTCGTTGGCCCGGGCTTTGGCGGCGACGATGTGCTTGTTCAGGGTGACGTCTTCGCGGCTCAGCGGGTCCATGCCTGCGGCTGTGCGCGCCTGGGCCAGGTGCTGGTCGACTGCCTCCTGCAACCCGGCTATCAGGCTCAGGCGCTCACCTTGCAGCTCTTCGTTGCGGGTCTGCATGGCCCGCAGGATCAGCTCGTTGTTGCGGTTGCTGGCAAAGTTGACGCGCTTGGCCAGCGTGTTGTCGAGCCAGCGGTGGAGAAAATTGTGGCGATACTGCTCAGTGCCATAGTCACGCTTGAGCAGGTGGTAGTAGATCGGGTTGGCGCTGTACGAAGGCAGCTTGTCGACGCACTCCTGGCGAATTTCCTGGTAGCCGGTATTGGCTTCACTGTTGGCCTCTTGCGCGGCCAGCAACTGCTCGCCCAGCTCACACCAGGCCGGTTCGAGTGCCAGCTGCTGCTTGACCTGGCGGTCGATGCTTTCAATCTGGCTGCGCACCGCGTGCTGGGCGGCCAGCGACTCGGCGATATCGGTTTCGAGCCGGGCAAGTTCGGCGCGCGATTGCGCTTCGGCGTCCTGGCGTGCCTGCAGTTGCTGCAGGGTGTCCTGATCGAGGGCCGGGCGATGTTCAAGCTTGAGTGTGGCGATGTTGCTCAGGCGGGTGAGAATGTCCTGTTCCAGGCGCGCTTCCTGACTGCTCAGGGCCGACAGCAACTGCTCGGCGCTACGCAGCAAGGCCTCGCAACTGCGAGCGTTCTGCGCCACGGTGCCGGTGAGGGTAGAAGGGGTCATGTGTTCACCAGTCCATGATCATGTCAGGGTTGCCCGTGGTGCGCTGGTTGAAGCGCAGGGTCAGCGAGTTGGCAGCCTTGCTGCCCATCATGCGGTTATCGACATGGCCATCGTCGAGCTTGTCCGCTTTGACCTTGAGGTATTCGGCCTGGCTGACGCGCACGGCGAACAAACGAGTCCAGCGCTGCTTGCCGGTTTCGGCGCTGGTAACCGGCACCTCGACGCTGATGCCACCTGCGTCGGTAGCCTCGACCACCAGGAACCAGCTCTTGCCCTTGTCGGTGTCTTCGCCGCGGTTGCAGCCGGCGGGGTCGTAGCAACGTTCGACCCCGGACTTGATCCCGGTGCGGTCGACGATCTGCACAGTCAATGGCACGGCGGCAAAGTCGAGCATCTGCTTGAGGTGCTCGAGCTGATAACGGGCCTGGGGGACGTTCTGCTCATGCAGGGCATTGTTGGCTTGTGCCAGCAGCGCTTGCAGTTGCGCGCGGTCACCGGCGGCCAGCGGCATCGCTTGCAGGCGCTGCTGCAACTGATCGCGCAGGGTGCTCTGTTCCAGCCAGTAGGCGATGCGCTCGATCTCAAGATCCAGTTTGGCCACTTGCTGGCTGGCCGCTTTGAGCGTATCGCCATCGTTAACCTGCAGCAGTTGCCGGTCAGCCGATTCGGCAAGCGCCTTGAGCGTGGGGAACGGCTTCAGGCCTTCGAGGTAGGCTGGCATCGCCAGCAGCCTGGCCAGGTTATCGCGCTGCGGGTAGATACCCTCCACCGTGGTAAAGGCTGCGCGGGCCGAGGAAACGGCCTTGCGGGCCTGTTCGATCTGCGCCTCATGCATCGTGACCAGGGTCTTGACGTTGTCGCGGTTGGCCTTGTTGACGAACTGCGGCACATCGCTGGCAAAACTCTGCTCCAGCGGCGGCAAGGTTTGCCGGACCTGATCGAGGATGCGGCTGACAGCGGCATCGGGCTGGGCCTGCGCCTTTTGCTGCCACTGCTTGAGCTGCTCGTGCTTGAGCTGGATGTCAGCGCGCACGTCTTCATCGTGGTGGCGCAGGTCGCGGGCGCTGTTTTCGATTTCGACGGTAATGCCGCTGTCATGGACAATACGTGTGCACTGGGTGATCAGCGCTGCGGCGATGATCGCCAAGACCAATTTGAACAGTTGGCTGCGCGCCATCGACGCCTTGCTCAGCAGCTTTTGCCGCCAGCTCAGCGGTGGGGCCTCGAACATCAGGCGGCGGGCGAAGAACTCGCGCACGCCTTGTTCGATCAAGGCCTCATCGAAGGCGATGTTGTGGCTTTGGTAATAGCTCCGGATGCGCGCCGCGACTTCGGCGCGGCGCTTGGGCAGGTTCAGGTGTTCCTGGACCTGCATTTGCTGATGGCGCAATTCGTCGACGAACGCCATCGCTCCGAGCTGTTCGGAGAGTGGAATACTGCTCATCAGGCCGCCTTGCTGAGCAGCGCGGCGAACTTACGTTTGGAATCCTCGACGGCAGCGGCAATGTCGCGTGATGCGTTGCTCGACTCGGCCCGGTAGGTTTCAGTGAGGCTGTGCATGTCGTTCTGGAACGACAGCGTGGCATCGGCCAGGGCTCGAACCGAGTCGACCTTGATGGTCGAGCCGTAGCTGGCCTTGACCGCAGCTTCGAGCTGCTGGTTGCCGGTAGTGCCCAGGGCTTCGAGGCCCTTGCTGATGCCATCGGTGGTGGCATTGAGGGTATGAGTGGCTTCGGCCAGGCCGCTGTTGGCGGTGAACGAGACCGCAAGGCCGGTGAGCACCACCTCGTTGGTCGAGAAGAACGAGACCATGCGCTGGTACTGGCGTTCCTTGATCACGTGCACCTGGTTGATGCGGGCGAAGACCATCTCGGCGGTGTTGTAGCCGACCTTGAGGTCGTCGGCGATGTCCTTGACGATCTGATAGCGCTTGTCTTCGTCCTGCAGGGCGCGCACGGCTTCGTCGCGGCGCAGCTCAAGGGCGGAGCGCTGGGCAGGCTCGGCCGACTCGGCTGCGGCGACTTGCTGGTTGGCTGCATTAAGCTCGACCGTGCGCTGCTCCAGGGCTTGGCCGGCAATCGTCAGTACCTGCTGGGCCTCGACCTCGGCGGCTTTCATGGCCATGCGAAAATCCAGGTAGGACTCGAGGATCACCGTCTCGCGGCTGATCTGGTCGTTGGCCGACTTGCATACTTGCAGGTAGTTGTCGCGAATATCGTTGAAGCGGCTGGGGATCGAGCCACGGCGTACATTCATCCACGCCAGCTTGAGTTTCTCCATGCTGTCCAGGCGCCCGTCGTCCATCCAGCCGGCCATGGCGGCGGCGTCTTCGCGAATCGAGGTAAAACTCTGGGTGATGTCCATGAAACGGGTGGAAATGTCCATGCCCTCGATCTGCTCGCGGACCATGCTGTTGAAGGCGGTGGCTTGCTGCAGCACGGCGGCGATCGAGGTGACCTTGCTGCTGTCGTATTGCGCCACACGGTCGAGCAGTACCAGTACGGGAGCGTCCTGGACCGGACGAACGAGGTTGATGCCGATGGTGCGCAGGCCGCTCAGTGCCCGCTCGAGGTAGTTGCTCATCGAGTGTCCTTTCATGATGTGCGCGCAGCGCAAGGTAAAGCGAGGAGGGGAGTATACCGGGGGTTGCCAGCAAGCTGACCGACGATTTTTATTGCACGCAAACGAAAGTGCCCGCCTCCGGAGGGAGGCGGGCACTCGGTTGCAGCTCAGTTCAGGGCTCAGGCCGCCTTGGCCGCCTGCTGGCTCAGCGAACGGTTCAGCGCACTGAACAGCGCCTTGAAGCTCGCGGTGGTGATGTTTTCATCGATACCCACGCCGTGCACCGGACGACCACCGGCCACGCGCAGTTCGATGTAGGCCGCGGCCTTGGCGTTGGTGCCGGCGCCGATGGCGTGCTCGTTGTAGTCCATGATCTCGACGGCGATCGGCAAGCCGGCCACCAGGGCTTCAAGGGCGCCGTTGCCCTTGCCGCGCCAGTGCAGGGTGGTTTCGCCTTCACCGGCAACTTCCACTTCCACCGCGCTGTGGCCGTTCTCTTCCTGCAGGCGATGGCTGACCAGCGCGTACGGCGCGTTGGCCTGCAGGTACTCGCGGTGCAACAGCGAGTGGATCTGCTGGGCGGTCATCTCCAGGCCCAGGCGGTCGGTTTCACCCTGAACCACCTGGCTGAACTCGATCTGCATGCGCCGTGGCAGGCTGATGCCGTATTCCTGTTCGAGCAGGTAGGTGATACCGCCTTTGCCCGACTGGCTGTTGACGCGAATCACTGCCTCGTAGCTGCGGCCGATGTCGGCCGGGTCGATCGGCAGGTACGGCACTTCCCACTTGGCATCGTCTTTCTGCTGGGTGAAGCCTTTGCGGATGGCGTCCTGGTGCGAGCCGGAGAACGCGGTGTGAACCAGGTCGCCGACATACGGATGACGCGGGTGCACCGGAATCTGGTTGCACTCCTCGACGACCTTGCGCACGCCGTCGATGTCGGAGAAATCCAGCTCGGGGTCGATGCCCTGGGTGTAGAGGTTCAATGCCAGGGTCACCAGGTCGACGTTGCCGGTACGCTCGCCGTTGCCGAACAGGCAGCCCTCGACACGGTCGGCGCCGGCCATCAGGCCCAGCTCGGTGGCGGCAACGCCAGTACCACGGTCGTTGTGGGTGTGCAGGCTGATGATCACACTGTCGCGGCGGTTGACGTTGCGGCCGAACCACTCGATCTGGTCGGCATAGATGTTCGGCGTCGAGACTTCGACGGTAGCCGGCAGGTTGAGGATGATCTTGTGCTCAGGGGTCGGGTTCCACACCTCGATCACGGCGTCGCAGACTTCCTTGGCGAACTCAAGCTCGGTGGCGCTGAAAGTCTCCGGCGAGTACTGGAAGGTCCACTGGGTTTGTGGCTGCTGGGCGGCATATTTGACGAACAGTTTAGCCGCGTTCACGGCGATGTCCTTGACGCCTTGCTTGTCCTGGTTGAAGACAATGCGGCGGAACGACGGGCTGGTGGCGTTGTACAGGTGGACGATGGCCTTTTTCGCCCCGCGCAGCGATTCGAAGGTGCGCGCGATCAGGTCTTCACGGGCCTGGGTCAGCACCTGGATGGTGGTGTCGTCCGGGATGTGGCCGTCTTCGATCAGGGTGCGAACGAAGTCGAAGTCGGTTTGCGAAGCAGATGGGAACGAGGCTTCGATTTCTTTCACGCCAACGCTGACCAGGGTCTTCCAGAAGCGCAGTTTCTTTGCCGCATCCATGGGCTCGATCAACGACTGGTTGCCATCACGCAGGTCCGAGCTGCACCAGATCGGCGCCTGGGTGATGGTCTTCGAAGGCCAGGTGCGGTCCGCCAGGTTGACGGTCGCGAAGGCGCTGTATTTTTTCGAAGGGTCTTTGAGCATGGTCATGAAAGCAATCCTTGAATGTGCGGCCTTGAAAGGGGCCCGCCGAACGAAAACGAGATGAAAAGGCGAGGCGACGCGATTCAGCTTGGTAGTCGTGCACTGACCAGGCAGAGGCTGCGGTGTTGACGAAGCAGGATGAGGGTCTGAAAGGTTTTCATGGCTTCAACCCTAACCAGTGGGGTTAAAGATGGCAAGCCTTGAGAGAAAATTGAGAGAAATGCTTAAAAAACCAGTTTTGTCGAGATTTTATGGCGATTTACAAATAAAAAGACCGCGCCAGTTGCGCGGTCTTTTTGATTGGCGCAAGCCAGGCCTCAGGGCTGGAAGGCGCCGATGAAGATCGCCGGATCGACCCGCGCATCATTGAGGCTGACGTTCCAGTGCATGTGCGGGCCGGTGGCGCGGCCGGTCGAGCCGACGCGGCCCACCACGGCGCCGCGGCTCAGTTGCTGGCCGGGTTTCACGTCGATCTTCGACATGTGGCAGAACATGCTGATGAAGCCCTGGCCGTGGTCAACGAACACGGTGTTGCCGTTGAAGAAGTAATTGCCGATGAGGATCACCTTGCCGTTGGCCGGGGTCTTGATCGGCGTGCCGGCGGGTACGGCGAAATCCAGGCCGGCGTGCGGGTTGCGTTCTTCGCCATTGAAGAAGCGGCGCACGCCGAACTTGCTCGACAGCGGGCCGTTGACCGGCTTGTCGAGGATCAGGTTGCTCGGCAGGGTGGGGCTGAAGCTGCGGTAGGCCTTGATCTGCTCGGCCAGCTCGGCGTCGATGCGCTTGAGGTCGGCAGGGTCGGGGTTGACCTGGCGTTTGTTCTTCAAGGTGATGCGCTGTTCCGGGTACTTCTTGCTGCCCACGTTGAAGCTAAGGGTACGGCTGCCCTGGGTGAGCTGCGCGGTGCCGGGCTTTTGCGTCAGTGGCAGGCCGACGATGGCCAGCCAGGTGTCCTGTTCCCTGACCACCAGCACTGGCTTGCCATCAAAGCGCGCGCTGGGTGGCGTGGCGGCCGGGCCCAGGTCGACGACGGCGACGCCGCCGGGTACCGGCTTGTTCAGTTGGCGGGTGATGTAGCTGGCCTGGGCGCTGCTGGCGAACACCAGGCACAGGAGCAACAGCGGGGCAAATAGACGCGGCATGGTTCAGTCCAGTAAAGAGAGCGTGACCGGGGTCAGGTGGTTGTCTTCGACCCGCACCAGCAACTCGCCCTCGCCCAGGCGGGCGGTCAGGCGCTGGCCGTTGTGGGTCTGGGCGGCATTGCGGATGGCCTGGCCGCGCTCGTCGAGCAAGATGCTGTAGCCACGGCCCAGGGTCGCCAGCGGGCTGACCACGTGCAGGGTCTGGACCTGCGCCTGCAGACGCTGGCGGCGGTCCTTGAGGGTTTCGCGCATGGCTCGCGGCAGGCGTTCGGCGAGGCTGTCCAGGCGTTGCTTGAGCAGCGCCAGGGTGCGTCCGGGGTGTTGCGCGGCCAGGCGCGTGTCCAGGCGGGCGAGGCGCTCGCGGCGCTGGTTCAGGCGCTGCTCGAAGGCGCGGCGCAGGCGCATGTCCAGGTCGTCCAGGCGTTGGGCCTGCTGGCGCAGGCGTTCGCCCGGATGGCGCAGGCGCCGGGTCAGGCTGTCCAGGCGCAGGCGGTCGTGCATCAGGCGGCTCTGGATGCGTAGCAACAGGCGGCGCTTGAGGCTGTCGATGCGCCGTTGCAGGTCGCTGCTGTCCGGGGCCAGCAGTTCAGCGGCGGCAGACGGCGTCGGGGCGCGCACGTCAGCGACGAAGTCACTGATCGAGACATCGGTTTCATGGCCGACGGCGCTGACGATCGGCGTCTGGCAGGCGGCGATGGCGCGGGCCACGGCCTCTTCGTTGAAGCACCAGAGGTCTTCCAGCGAGCCGCCACCGCGGGCCAGGATCAGCGCGTCGAAGCCGCGACTGTCGGCCAGTTGCAGGGCGCGGACAATCTGGATGATGGCTTCGCGGCCTTGCACGGCGGTCGGGATCAGGGTCAGCTCGACCTGCGGCGCACGGCGGCGGAACACGCTGATGATGTCGCGGATCACCGCGCCGGTGGGCGAGCTGACGATGCCAATGCGCTGCGGGTGAGCGGGCAGGGCGCGCTTGTTTTCGGCACTGAACAGGCCTTCGGCGCCGAGCTTTTCCTTCAGCGCTTCGAAGGCCAGGCGCAGGGCGCCGTCACCGGCCGGCTCGACAGTATCGAGGATCAGTTGATAGTCGCCACGGCCTTCGAACAGCGAGACCTTGCCGCGCACCTTGACCGCCAGGCCGTCGCGCAGGGCCTGGCGCACCCGCGCCGCGTTCTGGCGGAACAATGCGCAGCGCACCTGGGCACCGCTGTCCTTGAGGGTGAAGTAGACATGACCGGAGGCCGGGCGGGCGAGGTTGGAGATCTCGCCTTCGACCCAGACATTGCGGAACACGTCTTCCAGCAGCACCCGGGCGCGGCCGTTGAGTTGGCTGACGGTCAGGACTTCGCGGTCCAGGCCGAGTCTTTCGAAGGGGTCTTTGATCATGGGTTGCATCATAAAGGATTGTGGAGCTGGGGTGGCAGTGGCTCGGCGGTGTCTTCATCGCTGGCAAGGCCAGCTCCCACAGGAGCTGTGTACTCCGGCCCATTGTGGGAGCCGGCCTTGCCGGCGATGGGCTGCGCAGCAGCCCCCATATGCAGGATGAACTGCTCAACCAAAGCCCCGGCATCGCGCCGATAGGCCAGGGCCACCGTACTGCGGCAACCCTCATCGGCCAGGGCAATGAAACGCAGCGAAGCCGGGGCAATCTCCTCCATGCACTGCGGCAACAACGCCACCCCAAAACCTGCCTGGATCAACTGCAGCTGAGTGGTCTTGCGCGACACCACGCGCGCCGATTGCGGAAAGAACCCTGCACCCATGCACAATTCGGCAGACAGGTAGCTCAAACCGCCACGCTGGCGATGGGGGATGGAGATAAAAGGCTCGTCACGCAGCTGCGCCAGGCAAACGCTGCTTTCTTCAGCCAATGGATGACCCTCGGCGACCGCCAGCAACAAGGGTTCTTCGAACAATGGCCGGATACAAAGCCCTTCGTGCTGACGCAACACCGGCAAGCGCAGCAGGCCGAGCTCCAGGCGACCCTCGGCCATTTCCTCAAGCTGCGCCTCGGACGACTGCTGGGCGATTTCCATGGACACCCCCGGGTTGTCATGCAGATAGCCACTGAGCCGCGCCAGCAACTGCCCGCTCAGCGGCACGGTGCTCGAGTGACTCAGGCGCAGGCTGCCGCGCACGCCCTGGCCGACCTCACGGGCCAGGCGCTGGGCTTTTTCCAGGTCCACCAGCAAGGTCCGCGCCCGCGGCAAAAAGGCTTGGCCCGCAGCGGTGAGGCGCGGCTGGCGGGCGGTGCGCTCGAACAGCAGGGTGTCGAGTTGCGACTCCAGCTCCTTGACCTGACGGCTCAGCGCCGACTGGGCGATGAACAGCCGCTCGGCCGCAGCACTGAAGCTGCCGCTCTCGGCAATTTCGACGAAGTAACGCAACTGGCGAGTGGAAATCATTGCAGCTATGCCGTTTCAAGATGACTGACTAGGTAATTGCATATTAGTCGGCATGGCTAGTGGCTGGCTAAAGTTTCCACACCTCCGCTGGTGAAGACCGTCATGCTTTCCACCCTGTTTGCCCAATTACCGTTTACCCCGCTCGACTGGTTGCCGATCCTGCTGGGTATTGGCGCCGCCTATGTCGTCTTCGGCATCGCCGGCTTCGGTACCGCGCTGGTGGCCGGCCCGGTGCTGATCAACTTCATGCCGCTGTCGCGGATCATTCCGTTGCTGGTGCTGCTGGATTTCGTCGCCGCCTTCGGCAACTGGCTGCCGGCGCGCAAGGCGGTGGCGCGTCCGGAACTGATGCGCCTGCTGCCATGCATGGCGCTGGGCTGCACCTTTGGCGTGGTGTTTCTGCTCAAGCTCAAGTCCGACGTGTTGCTGTTATTGATGGGGCTGTTTATCAGCGCCTATGCCCTCTACAGCCTGGCGGTGAAGGTCAGGCCGGCGCAGCTGTCGGCGGCCTGGTCGGTGCCGATGGGGACGGCGGGCGGCCTGTTCGGTGCCTTGTTCGGCAGCGGCGGCTTTCTATATGCGCTCTACCTCAACGCCCGGTTGCCCTCCAAGGAGCAGGCGCGGGCGACCCAGAGCGCGCTGATCAGTTGCAGCACTGTGGTGCGTCTGAGCCTGTTCCTGATCGCTGGCGTATATGCCGACCTGCCGCTGTTGCTGCTGGCCCTGTGCCTGGCGCCGATGATGCTGGGCGGTGTGTACCTGGGCCGGCGCCTGACCCTGAATATGTCGCGTGAGACCTTCGTGCGCCTGGTCACCTGGCTGGTGCTGGCCAGCGGCATTGCCCTGATCGGCCGCTACCTGAGTGAGGTAAACTGGCATCTTTGAACCTGTTTGGCCGCTGTGATGACAAACCAGAGCATTATTGTCCCGAAGATTTCCACCGTCCCCGTCCATGAGGCCCGCGCCCGAGCGATCCTGCGCTGGCTGGTGCGCGAGAAAGTCATCGAGGAGCAACTGAGCACCTGCGGCAGCACCGGTAGCCGTATGGCCTACGCCATCGCCGAGGGCGCACGCAAAGTCGTCGAGCGGCCCGAACTGCTGCCGTTCGGCCAGCCGGTCAACGGCCTCGAGGTGATCACCAAACGCTGCATCTATACCCCCACCGAGGGCTTTCTCGAAGAAGCCGGCTGCGCCGAGTGCCGCAAGGAAGTCGGCGTGGCGCTGTTCGAGAGCCTGGAAGACTGGATGCCCGGGCGCACGGAAAACTTCGTTTGCCCGCTGTGCGGCCATGAAGACGACATCAACGGTTTTCTGTTCCTGCAACCCTGTGCGTTTTCCAACCTCGGTTTCATCTTCAATAACTGGACTGCGGCGGGGTTCAGGCAGGGTTTTCTGGATAACTTCGCCGATTGGCTGGACCAGCCGGTGGCCGTGGTGCAGGTAAGCCGCGAAGGTAACTGACCGAAGGCCCATCTTTGCATTGAGCGAAGGGCACTGGATGAGTATAATGGCGCGCTTCCATTTTTCCCGCCCGGGAGCCCCCGCGATGCTGCGTATCAGCCAAGAAGCCCTGACCTTCGACGACATTCTCCTAGTGCCTGGTTATTCAGAGGTGCTACCCAATGAAGTCAGTCTCAAGACCCGTTTGACCCGTGGCATCGAGCTGAATATTCCGTTGGTTTCCGCCGCCATGGATACCGTGACCGAAGCCCGCCTGGCCATTGCCATGGCCCAGGAAGGCGGCATCGGCATCATCCACAAGAACATGACCATCGAGCAGCAGGCTGCCGAAGTGCGCAAGGTCAAGAAGTTCGAGGCTGGCGTGGTCAAGGACCCGATCACCATCGAGGCTGACGCCACGGTCCGTGACCTGTTCGAACTGACCCGGCTGAACAACATCTCCGGCGTTCCGGTGCTGC
The DNA here is from genome assembly GCF_044743505.1 of Pseudomonas sp. NPDC087612. Taxonomy (NCBI): domain Bacteria; kingdom Pseudomonadati; phylum Pseudomonadota; class Gammaproteobacteria; order Pseudomonadales; family Pseudomonadaceae; genus Pseudomonas; species Pseudomonas sp. NPDC087612. The sequence continues at coordinate 60,861 of NZ_JBIUWO010000005.1, read as the reverse complement.
ACAATGGCGACCTGGTCGGCATCGTCACCTCCCGCGACGTGCGCTTCGAAAACCGCCTGGACGCCACCGTCCGTGAAGTGATGACGCCTAAAGAGCGCCTGGTCACGGTCAAGGAAGGCGCCGACAAGAACGAAGCCCGCGAGTTGCTGCACAAGCACCGTATCGAGCGCGTACTGATCGTCGACGACAAATTTGCCCTCAAGGGCATGATGACCGTCAACGACATCGAAAAAGCCAAGGCCTACCCGCTGGCCAGCAAGGACGACCAGGGTCGCCTGCGCGTCGGTGCCGCGGTCGGTACCGGCAAAGACACCGGTGATCGCGTGTCGGCACTGGTTGCCGCCGGCGTTGACGTGGTGGTGGTCGACACCGCTCACGGTCACTCCAAAGGCGTGATCGATCGCGTTCGCTGGGTAAAAGAGAACTTCCCGCAGGTTCAGGTCATCGGCGGCAACATCGCCACCGGCGCTGCTGCCAAGGCCCTGGCCGAAGCCGGCGCTGACGCCGTCAAGGTCGGTATCGGCCCGGGCTCGATCTGCACCACGCGTATCGTCGCCGGTGTCGGCGTGCCGCAGATCAGCGCCATCGCCAATGTTGCCGCGGCCCTCGAAGGCACCGGCATCCCGCTGATCGCCGATGGCGGTATCCGCTTCTCCGGTGACCTGTCCAAGGCCATCGTAGCCGGTGCCTCGGCAGTGATGATGGGTTCGATGTTCGCCGGTACCGAAGAGGCCCCGGGCGAGATCGAGCTGTTCCAGGGCCGTTCCTACAAGGCTTACCGCGGCATGGGTTCGCTGGGCGCCATGTCCCAGGCCCAGGGTTCTTCCGACCGTTACTTCCAGGACTCTTCGGCCGGTGCCGAGAAGCTGGTGCCGGAAGGTATCGAAGGCCGTGTGCCCTACAAGGGCACCCTGACCGCGATCATCCACCAGCTGATGGGCGGCCTGCGTTCCTCGATGGGTTACACCGGCAGCGCCAACATCGAAGAGATGCGCACCAAGCCAGAATTCGTGCGCATCACCGGTGCCGGCATGGCCGAGTCCCACGTGCATGACGTTCAAATCACCAAAGAAGCGCCAAACTATCGGGTCGGCTAACGCCTCCAGCGGCAAGTGACAAGCTTCTAGCTCCAAGCGGTAGTTGCTCTGCAGCGGCTACCGCGTAATTCCCGAACAACTTGCGGCTTGCAGCGTGAAGCTTGCAGCTGCATCAGAGATTGAGTCATGGCCCTCGACATTCACGCTCACCGCATCCTGATCCTCGACTTCGGTTCCCAGTACACCCAGCTGATCGCCCGCCGCGTGCGCGAAATCGGCGTGTACTGCGAACTGCACCCGTTCGACATGGACGATGAAGCGATTCGCGAATTCGCCCCGCGCGGCATCATCCTCGCCGGCGGCCCCGAGTCCGTGCACGAAGCCAACAGCCCACGCGCGCCACAGGCGGTCTGGGACCTGGGCGTACCGGTATTCGGTATCTGCTACGGCATGCAGACCATGGCCGAACAGCTGGGCGGCAAGGTTGAAGGTTCCGAGCTGCGTGAGTTCGGTTATGCCCGCGTCGACGTAGTCGGCAAGAGCCGCCTGCTCGACGGCATCGAAGACCACGTTGACGCCGATGGCGTGTTCGGTCTGGATGTGTGGATGAGCCACGGTGACAAGGTCACCCGCATCCCGGAAGAATTCCACATCCTGGCCAGCACCCCGAGCTGCCCGATCGCCGGCATGGCCGACGACACCCGTGGCTACTACGGCGTGCAGTTCCACCCGGAAGTGACCCACACCAAGCAGGGCGGTCGCATTCTCTCGCGCTTCATCCTCGACATCTGCGGTTGCGAAGCGCTGTGGACCCCGTCGCACATTGCTGAAGACGCCATTGCCCAGATCCGCGCCCAGGTCGGCAGCGACAACGTCCTGCTCGGCCTGTCCGGCGGCGTTGACTCCTCGGTGGTTGCAGCGCTGCTGCACAAGGCCATCGGCGACCAGCTGACCTGCGTATTCGTCGACAACGGCCTGCTGCGCCTGCACGAAGGCGAGCAAGTGATGGCCATGTTCGCCGAGAACATGGGCGTCAAGGTAATCCGCGCCAACGCCGAAGAGCAGTTCCTGACCAACCTGGCCGGCGAAGCTGACCCTGAGAAGAAGCGCAAGATCATCGGTCGCACCTTCATCGACGTATTCGATGCCGAGTCGAACAAGCTGCACAACATCAAGTACCTGGCCCAGGGCACCATCTACCCGGACGTGATCGAGTCGGCTGGCGCCAAGAGCGGCAAGGCCCACGTGATCAAGTCGCACCACAACGTCGGTGGCCTGCCGGAAGAGATGAACCTCAAGCTGGTCGAGCCGCTGCGTGAGCTGTTCAAGGACGAGGTCCGTCGCCTTGGCCTGGAGCTGGGCCTGCCGTACGACATGGTCTACCGTCACCCGTTCCCGGGCCCGGGCCTGGGCGTACGCATCCTCGGTGAAGTGAAGAAGGAATACGCCGACCTGCTGCGTCGCGCCGACCACATCTTCATCGAAGAACTGCGCAAGGCCGACTGGTACCACAAGGTCAGCCAGGCCTTCGTGGTGTTCCAGCCGGTGAAATCGGTGGGCGTGGTCGGTGACGGCCGTCGTTACGCCTGGGTCGTGGCCCTGCGTGCGGTCGAGACCATCGATTTCATGACCGCGCGTTGGGCGCACCTGCCTTACGAGCTGCTGGAAACCGTCAGCGGCCGGATCATCAACGAGATCGAAGGCATCTCCCGCGTCACCTACGACGTGTCGAGCAAGCCGCCAGCGACCATCGAGTGGGAATGATCCCGCCGGTTGCTTGAGAAAGCGCCATGTCCCCTCGGGGCATGGCGCTTTTTTTTGTCGCGATAACTATCTAATGCCGCGGTTCAACGCTGTCTCGCACAGTGGGTCTCCCTTGCACCGGAGGCTATCGTCATGAATGAACCATCTTTTTCCGTGTTACTGCACAACGACCTGTCAGCCATTGCCCTGCGAGTTGTGCAAGCTTTTCCCGATCTGCACAACGAGGCTCGTGAGGCTGCAAAAAGCTTGCTGCGCACCGAAGGCAACCTGATCGCAGATCCGGATCGCATCTACTGGCACCGTTTCTCTGGAGCGGCCAGTAGCAGCAGAACGTTTACGGGCTGGGAGCATTACGGAACGCCTGATCAATCCATGACCTTGACGGAGCTGGTGATGCGCCGCTTTCGCGTCAGTGATCAGGACAACGCCGATTTACTTCTCCTGTACGGCGGCTTCTATACCGACGGACCCGGAGCGCGACGGTTCGATGAAACCAACGAAGTACGCCTGGATCCACAGAAGGTGCTCAATGCCCTGTGGCAACTGGACTTCGGCGCGGCCTTCCAACGACGCAGGACGGCATTCTGGAGCGATCACGGCGCTGACGTTCGCACACTGAGCAAGCTCAACTACCTGTCCGAAGCCCTGCAGGCCGGCTTGAGCGGGCAACTGAACGAACAGCAGTTGCAACTGGTGTTCGATGCCGTCGGTTTCGACAGCAGTGTCATGCCGCAATTGCGGCATTTTGAACAGGCGAAGCCGCCCGCCGCCGGGATTCATATCGCGACACTGAGCCTGGCCGGGCAGCTGTCAACTGATGTGGTCTGGTTGCAGGGGGCGGGCGGTCAGCATGTGCTCTATTTGCCCGGTGCGACGCCGTCCTTTCAGGGGTTCAGCCGCCAGCAAGAGGTGGCTGGGTGGTTATTCGGCTGGCTGCAGGCGCCTGCCAGCAGCGAACAGCTGTTGGTGCATTTCTCCAGTGATCCGCAGCAGAGGCAGCGCGATCAGTTCGACAGTTGGGCGAAGGGTAGCCTCCAGGTATTTGCCAGCCAGGTTCAGCGTGCGCCGATCACAGGGGAGGTGTTCACCTGGATGCGCGACAACGCCAGGCACCACATGGAAGTCGAAACCGATGCCGCCTTGCGCACCAATGCCGAACTGCGTGCGCAGTTGTGGGTGGGCTACCTGGGCGTGGCCTCGCGCCTGCTCGGTGCCGTGGCGCCTGCCGGTTGGCCGTTGGCACTGCTGGCGGTCGCTGTAGGTACTGCGAGCCTTGCGTTGAACGTCGAGCAGGCGGTCGATGGCGACAACCCCAAAGAACGTCGGGCGGGCTTGCTCGGGGCCATCCTTGCCGGGGTCGACCTGCTGCTCAACCTGCCGTTTCTGCTGCCGCTGGGGCGCGGTGCGGCGCAAGAGCTGGGCCAGCTTGAAGGCAATGAGATCATCGATGAACCAGCAGCTACCAGCGGCCTTGTGCAAGGTGTCAGTACTTTGGCTGACGGTGCCCAGTATATCGAGCTCAAGGGCGTACCCTACCGGGTTCGCTATGACCAGGCCTTGCGTACCTGGTTGATTGTTCCTGAAGACAATCCGTTTGCCTTCTATGGCGTAATACCCGTGCGCCTGGACGAGCAGGGGCAGTGGGTCGTGCTCGAATCCGTCTGTTTGCGCGGGGGCGGCCAGTGCCTGGGAGGGCTGACGCCCGAGGCGCCGGCGGTGCCGGTGGATTACTCGCCCTTCGACGCTGCGCCTGGCAGCTATGAAGTCCCTGAACAGGCCCGGCCCGCTGTGCGGGAGCTCATCAGTGCAAACAATCGGCGGGCGATCGGCGGTGATTACTACGACCCGGAGTCGCCGCTGATGGAAGTGCGCGATAGCCTGGAGCAGATTCGGCAGCAATTGCGCACGGATGCCGAGACTTTCTTCACCCGGATAACGCTGCCCAGGTTCAGGATTCACCCGCCAGCGGCCTCAATCAGCCCGCAGCGGGCATTCATAGAATTGTTCGACGAGCATGCCGGCGTGGTCATTGGCGAATCGCACGACTCGATCGCCAGCAAGCGTTGGCTGCTGGAGAATCTGACACCTATGTATGCCAAGGGCGTGCGCACGCTTTATCTCGAACACCTGATGACGGACCTGCACCAGGCGGACCTGGACCTGTTCCATCGCAGCGGGCGCATGAGTGCGCAATTGCGGCGCTATCTGGACCGGCTGGATGTCGGGCAGCGCACCGATACCTCCGGGCGGTACAGCTTCCTGGAACTGGTTAGAAAAGCCCGGGCCAACGATATCAGGGTACAGGCTGTGGATTGTGTTGCGAGCTATCAACTGGAGGGCCTTGAGGTCGAGCACCCGGGCAATCCGCTGCGCCAGAAAGTCATGAACTACTATGCCAACCGGGTTATTGGCGCCACGCAAGGCGAGGCTGACGCCGGCAAATGGGTCGCGCTGGTCGGCAACACCCATAGCAACCTGTACAAACGTGTGCCAGGCCTGGCCGAGCTGCGAGGGGTGCCGGGCTTGCGCCTGGTCGATGCTGGGCCGGGGCAGGCGACCGGCATTACCCTGGATGCGGGTGAATACTACTTGCCGAGCATGGGCAACCCCGACGGTATCGTACAGGGTGACTTGCGCCTGGCATTGCAGACGCAGGGTCAGCCCGTTGCCTTTCGCGACGCCATCACTGCGCCGCCAGGGGTTATAAGGCCGGGAGCCTAGGCCCTGCGGCAACTCTTCACTTAATATTTCTCAATTGCAGGTGTATCGTATTCGCCCTTCATCGTCGGCACCTTGGCGCTTTTGTGCTGGGTGCCGGCATGTTGTTCCTGGCATTACGAGGTACCTGCTGCATGTCCTTTACCCGGCGACAAATTCTCGGTGGCCTGAGCGGCCTGGTGGCGATCGGCCTGGGCGCCGGTGGCGCGTCGCGGTACTGGCTAGGAAGAACCGATCCGGATGCCGGGCATGACTACGAGCTGATCGCCGCGCCGCTGGATGTCGAGCTGGTTTCCGGTTTCAAGACCGAGGCCTGGGCCTTCGGCCCGTCGGCGCCGGGCACCGAATTGCGGGTGCGCCAGGGCGAATGGTTGCGGGTGCGTTTCATCAACCACCTGCCAGTGGCCACCACCATCCACTGGCACGGCATTCGCCTGCCGCTGGAAATGGACGGCGTGCCTTATGTCTCGCAACTGCCGGTGTTGCCGGGTGAGTATTTCGATTACAAGTTCCGCGTGCCGGATGCCGGCAGCTACTGGTATCACCCGCACGTCAACAGTTCGGAAGAACTGGGCCGCGGCCTGGTCGGCCCGCTGATCGTCGAGGAGCGCGAGCCGACCGGTTTCAAGCACGAACGTACACTGAGCCTGAAGAACTGGCACGTCGACGAGCAGGGTGCCTACCTGCCCTTCAGCATCCCCCGTGAGGCTGCCCGTGGCGGCACCGCCGGGCGGTTGATCACCATCAACGGCCAGGCCAATGCCGTGGTAGAGATGCCAGCAGGGCAGATCGTGCGGGTGCGTCTGCTCAACCTCGACAACACCCTGACGTATCGCATTAACCTCAAAGGCAACTTTGAGGCGCGGGTCTACGCCCTCGACGGCAACCCCATTGCCCCGCGTCCGCTGGGCAAAGACTACTGGCTGGGCCCGGGCATGCGTATCTGCCTGGCAATCAAGATGCCGCCAGCCGGTGAAGAGCTGTCGTTGCGCGATGGCCCGGTGCGCCTGGGCACCCTGCGTTCGGTGGCCAGTAGCGAAGCCCCGGGCGACTGGCCGCCAGCGTTGCCGGCCAACCCGATCGCCGAGCCGGACCTGGCCAACGCCGAAAAGCTCAACTTCAATTTCGAGTGGGTCGGCTCGGTTTCGGTAAATACCGACAACGGCAAGCCGCCGAGCCTCTGGCAGATCAACGGCAAGGCCTGGGACATCACCGACAAGACCTGCGCCGACCGGCCGATTGCCACGCTACAAAAGGGCAAGAGCTACATCTTCGAGCTGAAGAACATGACCCAGTACCAGCATCCGATTCACCTGCACGGCATGAGTTTCAAGGTGATCGGCTCGAACAAGCGCAAGATCGAGCCGTATTTCACCGATACCTACCTGCTGGGCAAGAACGAGCGCGCGCGGGTGGCGCTGGTGGCGGATAACCCGGGTACCTGGATGTTCCACTGCCACGTGATCGACCATATGGAAACCGGCCTGATGGCCGCGATCGAGGTGGCCTGATGCGTCAGCCGCAGATCATCGATCGTAGCCGCGACCAGCAATTCATGCGCCTGGCGCTGGAGTTGGCGGCGCAAGGCGCGGCCATGGGCGAAGTGCCGGTGGGCGCGGTGCTGGTCCAGCACGGCCAGGTGATCGGCCGTGGCTTCAACTGCCCGATCAGCGGCAGCGACCCCAGTGCCCATGCCGAGATGGTCGCCATCCGCGCCGCCGCCCAGGCCGCGAGCAACTACCGGCTGCCCGGCAGTACCCTGTACGTGACCCTGGAGCCGTGCAGCATGTGCGCCGGGCTGATCGTGCATTCACGGATCAACCGGGTGGTGTACGGTGCGCTGGAGCCTAAGGCCGGCGTGGTGCAGAGCCAGGGGCAGTTCTTTACCCAGGGCTTTCTCAACCATCGGGTGCTATTCGAGGGAGGGGTGCTGGCAGAGGAGTGCGGAGCGATTCTGTCCGAGTTCTTCAAGGCGCGGCGGGCCAAGGTCTGAGGTAGCCTTGATCGCGGGGCAAGTCGGGTCGCCCGCGAAACAGTTCAGAGTGGCGGGGTCTGCTCGGTCGGCTTGGTCTTGTTGACGCCGGGCACGTGCAGGTTGCTCTCGGCCACCTGGCTGCCTTCAAGCTGCGGCTGGGTCACCCAGGTGAGGATGTCGTAGTAGCGGCGGATGTTGGCGACGAAGTGCACGGGCTCGCCACCGCGGGCATAGCCGTAGCGGGTCTTGCTGTACCACTGCTTCTGCGACAGGCGCGGCAGCATCTTCTTCACGTCGAGCCACTTGTTGGGGTTCAGGCCTTCGCGCTTGGCCAGCTTGCGCGCATCGTCCAGGTGGCCGCTGCCGACGTTGTAGGCGGCCAGGGCGAACCAGGTGCGGTCCGGCTCCTCGATACTGTCATCGAGCTCGGATTTGACGTACATGAAGTACTTGGCACCGCCGCGGATGCTCTGCACCGGGTCCAGGCGGTTGGACACGCCCATGGCCTGGGCGGTGCGCTGGGTCAGCATCATCAGGCCGCGCACACCGGTCTTGGAGGTCACTTCGGCCTGCCACATCGACTCCTGGTAGCCGATTGCGGCCAGCAGGCGCCAGTCGACCTGTTCCTTCTTGGCCGAGGCCTGGAAGGCCTTCTCGTAGCGCGGCAGGCGCTGCTGCAGGTGCTGGGCAAAGGTATAAGCGCCTACATAACCCAGTACATCGACGTGGCCGTAATAGCGATCTTTCAGACGCTGCAAGGTGCCATTCTTCTGCACCTTGTCGAGAAATTCGTTGATCTCGTTGAGCAGGCTGTTGTCTTCGCCGGCTGCCACCGCCCAGCGCTGGTCACGGGCATCGCCGAGGTCGAAAGCCACCCGTACCTTGGGAAAGTAGACCTGGTTCATTGCCAGTTCATTGGAGTCGACCAGGGTCAGGTCGATCTGCCCCTCATCGACCATGCGCAGCAGGTCGACCACCTCAACTGCATCAGATTCTTCGTATTCGAGCGCCGGATACTGCTTTTTCAGCTCGGCCATCTGCTCGGCGTGGGTGCTGCCCTTGAGCACCATGATCTTCTTGCCGACCAGGTCCTTGGCGTCGGTGGGCCGTGGACGGCCGTTGCGGTAGATGATCTGCGGGGTGACTTCCAGATACGGGTGTGAAAAGCGCACCTGCGACTTGCGCTGTTCGCTGCTGACCAGGCCGGCCGCTGCCAGCACCGGGCCGGACGGCTGGCCGAGCTGGTTGAACAGGTCGTCGAGATTGTCGGCGGTCTCGATCTTCAGCTCTACGCCCAGATCGTCGGCGAAACGCTTGACCAGCTCGTACTCGAAGCCGGTTTCGCCGTTGCGGTCCTGGAAGTAGGTGGCCGGGCTGTTGCGGGTAATTACGCGCAGCACGCCGTCTTCCTTGACACGCTCGAGGGTGCTGGGTTTTTCAACACAGGCACCGAGCATCAGGAAGAGTCCGGTTGCGATGAGCCATCTGGCGCACCGCTGGCGCAAAGCGGTTTGGGCGAACATAGGTTGCAGTATACGCAAAGGACCGGCCGCGCCATATCTCGACAACGGTTTGCTTGTCTGCTAGCGATCTTTGCGTTAAAGGCAAAATGCAGGGCAAAACCGGCGGTTTTTTTTGACCCCCGAGTCCGCTTTGCCGGGCCGACATGCGGAGGTGTTGCAATGCTGTGTTTCGGGTGCCGGAAGCGCCGGAATTAGGCTAGAATGCACGGCCTCTAAGCACACCCCCTTCCTGAGGCTGTCCCGACGATGTTGATCCTGCGCGGCGCTCCTGCCCTTTCTGCCTTTCGCCACGGTAAGTTAATCGAGCAACTGAGCCAGAAAGTCCCCGCTGTTAGTGGTTTGTATGCTGAATTCACGCATTTCGCCGAGGTTGACGGCGATCTGAGTGCCGACCAACAGCAAGTGCTCGCGCGCCTGCTCAAGTACGGCCCGAGCGTACCGGTCCAGGAGCCAAGCGGGCGCCTGTTCCTGGTGGTTCCGCGTTTCGGCACCATCTCGCCCTGGTCGAGCAAGGCCAGCGACATCGCTCACAACTGCGGCCTGGAAAACATCCAGCGCCTGGAACGGGGCATTGCCTACTACGTCAGCGGTGCGCTGAGCGACGCCGACGCCGCCATCGTTGCCGACATCCTCCACGACCGCATGACCCAGCTGGTGCTGGCCAAGCTTGAAGAGGCCGCCAGCCTGTTCAGCCACGCCCAGCCAAAGCCGCTGACCGCTGTCGACATTCTCGGCGGTGGCCGCGCCGCGCTGGAGAAAGCCAACGTCGAGCTGGGCCTGGCCCTGGCCGAAGACGAGATCGATTACCTGGTCACCAGCTTCCAGGGCCTCAAGCGCAACCCGCACGACATCGAACTGATGATGTTCGCCCAGGCCAACTCCGAGCACTGCCGCCACAAGATCTTCAACGCCAGTTGGGATATCGACGGCCAGAGCCAGGAAAAAAGCCTGTTCGGCATGATCAAGAACACCTACCAGATGCACAACGAAGGCGTGCTGTCGGCTTACAAGGACAACGCCTCGGTGATCGTCGGTTCCGTCGCCGGGCGTTTCTTCCCGAACCCTGAGACCCGCCAGTACGGCGCGGTGCAGGAGCCGGTGCACATCCTGATGAAGGTCGAGACCCACAACCACCCGACCGCCATCTCGCCGTTCTCCGGCGCCTCCACCGGTTCCGGCGGCGAAATCCGTGACGAAGGCGCTACCGGCCGCGGTGCCAAGCCCAAGGCCGGCCTGACCGGTTTCACCGTTTCCAACCTGCGCATCCCGGGCTTTGAACAGCCATGGGAGCAGGCCTACGGCAAGCCGGACCGCATCGTTACCGCCCTCGACATCATGGTCGAAGGCCCGCTGGGTGGCGCCGCGTTCAACAACGAATTCGGCCGTCCGGCGCTGACTGGCTACTTCCGCACCTTCGAGCAGTCGATCAACACCCCGCACGGTGAAGAAGTTCGCGGTTACCACAAGCCGATCATGCTGGCCGGTGGCCTGGGCAACATCCGCGAAGACCACGTGCAAAAGGGCGAGATCACCGTCGGCGCCAAGCTGATCGTGCTCGGCGGCCCGGCCATGCTCATCGGCCTGGGTGGCGGCGCGGCTTCGTCGGTCGATACCGGCGCCAGCTCCGCCGACCTCGATTTCGCCTCGGTGCAGCGCGAGAACCCGGAAATGGAACGCCGCTGCCAGGAGGTCATCGACCGTTGCTGGCAGCTGGGTGACAACAACCCGATCGCCTTCATCCACGACGTCGGCGCCGGCGGTATTTCCAACGCCTTCCCGGAGCTGGTCAACGACGGTGGCCGCGGTGGCCGCTTCGAATTGCGCAACGTGCCCAACGACGAGCCGGGCATGGCCCCGCACGAGATCTGGAGCAACGAGTCCCAGGAACGCTACGTGCTGGCGGTCAGCGCTGGCGACTTCGAGCGCTTCCAGGCCATCTGCGAGCGCGAGCGTTGCCCGTTCGCGGTGGTCGGCGAGGCCACTGCCGAGCCGCACCTGACCGTGACCGACAGCCACTTCGGCAACACCCCGGTCGACATGCCGCTCGACGTGCTGCTGGGCAAGCCACCGCGCATGCACCGTTCGGTGACCCGCGAAGCGGAGCTGGGCGATGATTTCGACCCAAGCACCCTGGAACTGAACGACTCGGTCGAGCGCGTCCTGCGCCACCCGGCCGTGGCCAGCAAGAGCTTCCTGATCACCATCGGCGACCGCACCATCACCGGCCTGGTTGCCCGCGACCAGATGGTCGGCCCGTGGCAGGTACCGGTGGCCGACTGCGCCGTCACCGCCACCAGCTTCGACGTCTACACCGGTGAAGCCATGGCCATGGGCGAGCGTACCCCGCTGGCCCTGCTCGACGCCCCGGCGTCCGGGCGCATGGCCATCGGCGAGACCCTGACCAACCTGGCTGCCGCGCACATCGGCAAGCTGTCCGACATCAAGCTGTCGGCCAACTGGATGTCGGCTGCCGGCCACCCGGGTGAAGATGCCCGCCTGTACGACACCGTCAAGGCTGTCGGCATGGAGCTGTGCCCGGAGCTGGGCCTGACCATTCCGGTGGGCAAGGACTCGATGTCGATGAAGACCAAGTGGAGCGAAGAGGGCGTTGACAAGAGCGTCACCTCGCCGATGTCGCTGATCGTCAGCGGCTTCGCCCCGGTGCTCGACGTACGCAAGACCCTGACTCCGCAACTGCGCATGGACAAGGGCGAGACCGACCTGATCCTGATCGACCTGGGCCGCGGCAAGAACCGCATGGGCGCCTCGATCCTGGCCCAGACCCACGGCAAGCTGGCCGCCGTAGCGCCGGACGTCGACGACGCCGAAGACCTCAAGGCCTTCTTCGCCGTGATCCAGGGCCTGAACGCCGACGGCCACCTGCTGGCCTACCACGACCGTTCCGACGGTGGCCTGCTGACTACCGTGCTGGAAATGGCCTTCGCCGGCCACTGCGGCCTGGACCTGGAACTGGACACCCTGACCAGCAAGCGCGAAAAAGTCGCCGCCATCCTCTTCAACGAAGAGCTGGGCGCGGTGATTCAGGTGCGTCAGGACGCTACTCCGGACGTGCTGGCGCAGTTCAGCGCAGCCGGCCTGGGTGAAGACTGCGTCGCGGTGATCGGCCAGCCGATCAACAACGGCGAAGTGCTGATCAAGCTGGCCGGCGAAGAACTGTTCAAGGGCGACCGCCGCCTGCTGCAGCGCCAGTGGGCCGAGACCAGCTACCAGATCCAGCGTCTGCGCGACAACGCCGACTGCGCCGACCAAGAGTTCGACGTGCTGCTGGAAGAAGACAATCCCGGCCTGAGCGTCAAGCTCGGCTTCGACGTCAACCAGGACATCGCCGCGCCGTACATCAAGAAGGGCGTGCGTCCGCAAGTGGCAGTGCTGCGCGAGCAGGGCGTCAACGGCCAGGTCGAAATGGCCGCAGCCTTCGACCGCGCCGGCTTCAACGCCATCGACGTGCACATGAGCGATATCCTCGCTGGCCGCGTTGACCTCAACGACTTCAAGGGCCTGGTGGCCTGCGGTGGTTTCTCCTACGGTGACGTGCTCGGCGCCGGTGAAGGCTGGGCCAAGTCGGCGCTGTTCAACGCCCGTGCCCGTGATGCCTTCCAGGGCTTCTTCGAGCGCAGCGACAGCTTCACCCTGGGCGTGTGCAACGGTTGCCAGATGATGTCCAACCTGCACGAGCTGATTCCGGGCAGCGAGTTCTGGCCGCACTTCGTGCGTAACCGCTCCGAACAGTTCGAAGCCCGTGTGGCCATGGTCGAAGTGCAGAAGTCGAACTCGATCTTCCTCCAGGGCATGGCCGGTTCGCGCATGCCGATCGCCATCGCCCACGGTGAAGGCCATGCGGAGTTCGCCAGCGAAGAAGCCCTGCTCGAAGCTGACCTGTCCGGTTGCGTGGCCCTGCGCTTCGTCGACAACCACGGCAAGGTCACCGAGAGCTACCCGGCCAACCCGAACGGCTCGCCGCGCGGGATCACCGGCCTGACCAGCCGCGACGGTCGCGTCACCATCATGATGCCGCACCCTGAGCGGGTCTTCCGTGCCGTGCAGAACTCCTGGCGTCCGGATGACTGGAACGAAGACGCGGCGTGGATGCGCATGTTCCGCAACGCCCGGGCGTGGGTGAACTAAGGGGTGTACAAGCTCGCCTTCTTCGTCCCGCCAAGCCACGTGGAGGTGGTCAAGGCCGCTGTGTTCGCCGCCGGTGGCGGACACATCGGCAACTACGACTGCTGCGCCTGGCAGGTGCTGGGCCAGGGCCAGTTCCGCCCGCTGGACGGCAGTCAGCCGTTCCACGGGCAGGCGGGCGTGGTCGAGCAGGTCGAAGAATGGCGGGTTGAGCTGGTGGTGGCCGACGAGCTGATCGGCTCGGTGGTCGCTGCCCTCAAGCTCAGTCATCCCTATGAAACCCCGGCTTATGAGGTCTGGCAGCTAGCGGACTTCTGAGGGTTCCGGACTTATCGCGGGTCAAGCCCGCTCCTACAGAGGAAGTAGTGATCCTGTGGGAGCGGGCTTGACCCGCGATGCTTTTCAGCCCTGCAACGCCTGGCTCAAGGCAGCAGCACGCTTGCCCAGCAACAAATGCCAGGTCCCGTCCGCCAGCGGACTGACCCCCTGGCACCCCAGCGCCAACAGGCGCTCGCGCGCGACCTTGCGCGCATCCTTGAGCTCGATCCGCACCCGGGTCAGGGCCACGCAATCCACTTTCAGCAAGTTGTCCTTGCCGCCCAATGCACTCAGCCAGTCTTCAGCGGCCATGCTTTCGCTCGCCTCGGCTTTCACTTGCGGCTCTTCGACGACATTCGCCAGGGCATGGGGCAGCTGGTTGCGAATCTCGTCGGCAATGGTGTCGGCCAGCGGCCCGACCACCACCTGCAGGCTGCCGCCGGAACCCGGACGCACCACGGCCATCGCGCCGAGGGTTTTCAGTACGCCGTCCTGAGCCAGGCCGCGATCCTTGAGTAGCAGGCGCAGGCGCGTGGTGCAGGCATCTACCGAGAGCAGATTGGCGGCGCCGCCGAGGGCATCGATGTAGCGCTTGCCGCGTGGTGCGCTAGCGTCCTGGACTGGAGCTTCTTCGCTGGGCTGGTCTTCGCGGCCCGGGGTTTTCAGGTTGAAGCGGCGGATACAGAAGTCGAAAACGAAGTAGTACACCAGCGCATACAAAAGCCCGACCGGGAACACCATCCAGCCATTGGTCGAGCGGCCCCAGCCCAGGGCCATGTCGATGGCGCCACCGGAGAAGGTAAAGCCCAGGCGGATGTTGAGCAGATCGCACAGGGCCATGGCCAGGCCGGTGAGTACGGCATGGATCAGGAACAGCAGGGGAGCGAGGAACATGAAGGCGAATTCGATCGGCTCGGTAACGCCGGTGAGTGCCGAGGTCAGGGCCATCGACAGGAGGATGCCGCCAATCAGTTTGCGCCGCCCCGGCAGGGCATGACGGTACATGGCCAGGCAAGCGGCAGGCAGGCCGAAGATCATCATCGGGAACATCCCGGCCATGAACTGCCCGGCTTGCGGATCGCCGGCGAAGTAGCGGGTCAGATCACCGGTTACAAGCAAGCCGTTGGTGCCCTGGAAGCTGCCGAACACGAACCACACCAGGTTGTTGAGGATATGGTGCAGGCCAGTGACGATCAGCAGGCGGTTGAGCACGCCGAAGAAGAACGCGCCGATGCTGCCGCTGTCGAGCATCAGCTTGCCCAGGCTATTGATGCCATCCTGCACATGCGGCCAGATCAAGCCGAACAGCAGCCCCAGGCCCACCGCCGACAAACCGGTGGCAATCGGCACGAAACGCCGGCCACCGAAGAAGGCCAGGTACTCGGGTAGCTTGATGTCCTTGAAACGGTTGTACAGCGCACCGCCGAGCAGGCCGCACAGAATCCCGGCGAGCATGCCCATGTCGATGTGCGGGTCGATGACCTTGAGGGTCGAGACCAGCACCAGGTAACCAATGGCCCCGGCCAGGCCCGCGGTGCCGTTGTTGTCGCGGGCAAAGCCGACGGCAATGCCGATGGCGAAGATCAGCGCCAGGTTGGCGAAAATCGCGTTGCCGGCATCGTGGATCAGGGCGATGTCCAACAGGTCGGTATCGCCCAGACGCAGCAGCAGGCCGGCAATCGGCAGGATGGCGATGGGCAGCATGAGGGCGCGGCCGAGCCGTTGCAGGCCCTGGATGAAGTGCTGGTACATGGTGCGCTCCGGTTATTGTTCTGTGCTGAGTGGGGAGTGGCGGTGGTGTAGCGGGCGTGCGGCGAAATCGCGGCAGGCCTGGCGCACGGCGCGGGCGCTGGACAAGCCCAGCAGCTGCTGGCTGAAGGTGCGGCATTCACTGCTGTCGAGCTGGCGAACGCGCTCCTTGATCTCGCCGACTTGCGGAGCGCTGACCGACAGCTCGCTGACCCCGAGGCCAACCAGCACTGCGGTGGCCAGCGGCTCCGAGGCCAGCGCGCCGCACACCCCGACCCAGCGGCCATGGCGGGCGGCGCCCTGGCAGGTCAGGTCGATCAGGCGCAGCAGCGCCGGGTGCAGGGCGTCGACGCGGGCGGCCAGACCCGCGTGGTCACGGTCCATGGCCAGGGTGTACTGGGACAGGTCGTTGGTACCGATCGAGAAAAAATCGGCGTGTTCGGCCAGGCGCTCGGCGAGCAGGGCGGCGGCCGGGACTTCGATCATCACCCCAAGTTCGGCGCGCTGGTGAATACCCAGCTCGGTGGCCAGGCGGTCCAGGCGCTGGCGGATATCCAGCAGTTCATCGACCTCGCTGACCATCGGCAGCATGATCCGGCAGCGGCGCTGCGGGCTGACCTGCAGCAGGGCACGCAATTGCAGGTCGAGCAGCTCGGGGCGCACTTGGCCCAGGCGAATGCCGCGCAGGCCGAGTACCGGGTTGGCCTCGTGGGGCAGGGGCAGGTAGTCCAGTTGCTTGTCGCCGCCGACATCGATGGTACGGATGATCACCGGGCGATCGCCCATGGCATCCAGTACTGCCTGGTAGGCGCTGAGTTGCTCTTGTTCATCCGGGGCGGTGTGGCGGTCGACGAAGAGGAATTCGGTGCGCAACAGGCCGACGCCGTCGGCGCCAAGAGTCAGGGCCTGGGCAGCTTCGGCCGCCGAGGCGACATTGGCGGCGACTTCGATCAGGCGCCCGTCACGGGTCTGGGCGCTGCCCTGGGCGGCGGCTTGTTGCTGTTGGCGGCGTTGCTGCTGTTGCTGGCGAAGCTGCGCAACTTCGGCCAGGCGTTCGGCGTCTGGCGCGGTTTCCAGCCGGGCCTGCTCGCCGTCCACCACCAGTACCTGGCCGGCCTGCAGGTTCAACAGCTCCGGGCCCAGGGCAACCAGGCACGGCAGGCCACGGGCGCGGGCGAGGATGGCTACGTGCGAAGTGGCGCCCCCGGCGACCATGCACAGCCCGGCCACCGCGTGCTTGTCGAGCAGCAGCAGGTCCGAGGGCGTCAGTTCATGGGCGGCGACAATTGCCGACGGCGGCAGTTCGAGTTCGCGGGTTTCGCCGAGCAGGGCGCGCAATACCCGTTGCTGCAAATCCTGCAGGTCATTGGCGCGCTCGGCCAGTAGCGGTTTGTCGAGGGCCTTGAGAATCGCGCACTGGGCATCGATGGCCTGACTCCAGGAGTGGCTGGCGGCAATGCCCTGGTCGATGCGCTGACGTGCTGCGTCAATCAGCGACGGATCGTCGAGCAGTGCCAGGTGTGCTTCGAAAATGGCCGCCGCATCACCTTGTTGCAGGTGCTGCAAGTCGCCTTCAATGGCGGCCTTGACGCTCACCAGTGCGGCGTCCAGGGCCTGGTGCTGCGCAGCGGGTGTATGGCCACCGGGGTCTGGTGGCAGGCGTATCCCGTCCAGACGCGCCAGCGGGCCGAAGGCCAGGCCCGGCGATGCGCAGACACCGTTGAGGATGCCGGGCTGCAGGTTGGCGACGGGTGTGGCCTGAGCACTGATGGCAGGGGCGGCATGCTGTTCGCCGACGCTCGCGGTGGTGACTGCTGCCAATAGTGCCTGCAGCGCCTGCGCACTGTCGGCACCGCTGCAAACAATTTCAACTTCATCCTGCTCGCCGACACCCAGGCCCATGATCGCCACCAGGCTGTTGAGCGCGGCGACCTGGCCGTTGAAGTGCAGCTCGGCGCGGCTGCCAAAGCCCTGGGCTGTATGGCGCAGCAAGGCCGCAGGGCGCGCGTGCAAGCCGCCGTGATGAGCGACCCTGGCGCTACCGCGCACGGTTTCGCCGTTGCTGGCTGCTTTGCCTTCAGTGGCGCTGGCAGTGGGGATGACATCCAGCAGCGGTGCACCCAATGCCACCGAGCGAGTGGTGCGCGGCAGCAAGCGGTAGTCGCTGCTGTTGCTGAGGATCATCACCGTGATCAGGCTGGTGCAGTGTTGCGCCACCAGGTCGAGGTCAAAGCGGATCAGCGGCTGGCCACGTTCGACCCGTTCGCCGTTGGCCACCAGTGCTTCGAAGCCGCGGCCCTGCAGCTGCACGGTATCCAGGCCGATGTGCATGAGGACCTCGGCGCCGTTGTCGGCGCGCAGGGTCAGGGCGTGCAGGGTTTTCGCCAGGTGGATGACGGTGCCGGCGCAAGGCGCCTGCAGGCAGTCGTTGAGCGGGTCGATGGCGATGCCGTTGCCCAGGGTGCCGCCAGCGAACACCGGGTCGGGCACCTGGTCGAGCGGCAATAGCGGGCCTTCGAGGGGGGCATGGAGGGTGATGTTCTTGTTGTTGGGCATGCGCAAGGTCCTCGGTGCCTCAGTGAGTTCGGGTCACTTTGCTCAAGTGACGGGGCTGATCCGGGTCCATGCCACGCGCCTCGGCCAGGCCTGCGGCCATGACATAGAAGCTCATGATCGCCAGCAGCGGATCGAGGCCCGGGTGGGCGGCGCAGCTTAAGGTCAGGTTGCGCTGGGGGATGTCCGCCGGCGCCGCCAGCAGCACCTTGGCGCCACGCTGGCGCATGTCTTCGGCCAACTGCAACAGGCCGGCCTGCTCGACGCCACGAGGCGCCAATACCAGCAACGGGTAATGGGCATCGATCAGCGCCATCGGGCCATGACGCACCTCGGCGCTGCTGAAGGCTTCGGCCTGGATCGCCGAGGTTTCCTTGAACTTGAGCGCCGCTTCCTGGGCGATGGCAAAGCCGGCGCCACGGCCGATGACCATCAGCCGCTGGCAGTCGCGCAGTTGCTCGATGGCCAGGCTCCAGTCTTGTTCGGCGGCTTCACGCAGTTGCCCGGGTAGAGCCAGGCCGGCGTCGAGCAGCGCCGGGTCCTGCTGCCACTGGGCGACCAGGCGGGCGCTGGCGCTGAGGGTGGCGATAAAGCTCTTGGTCGCGGCAACGCTCAACTCGGGGCCAGCGCACAGCGGCAGGTGGTACTGGCAGGCCTGTTCCAGTGGCGAGTCTTCGGCATTGACCAGCGCCAGGGTGGTGGCGCCGCGTTCGCGCAGGGTGCGCAGGCTGTCGACCAGGTCCGGGCTCTGGCCCGACTGGGAAAAGCCCAGGGCCACCTGGCCGCGCACCTGCAGGGGCGAGTTCTGCAGGGTCACCACCGACATCGGCAGCGAGGCCACCGGCAGGCCAAGCTGCTGCATGGCCAGGTAGGCAAAGTAGCTGGCGGCGTGGTCCGAGCTGCCGCGGGCGACCGTCAGGGCAACCTGCGGCGCGAGGCTGCGCAGCTGTTCGGCGACGCTGGCAATACGCGCGTCGCAGCGCTGCAACTGGGTCTGCACAACGTTGGCCGCGGCCAGGGCCTCGGCAAGCATCTTAGAGCTCAAGGTGTTCTCCTTCGACCATTACGCCGATCAGGTTGAGGTTGCGATCCAGGCTCACGGCGTCGGCCCAGCTACCGGGCTGCAGGCGCCCGCGCTCTTGCAGGCCGAGGTAGTCGGCGGGGAACTGCGACAGGCGCTGGGAGGCTTCGGCCAGGGGCAGGCCGATCTTCACCAGGTTGCGCAGGGCCTGGTCCATGGTCAGGGTGCTGCCGGCGAGAGTGCCGTCGGCCAGGCGCACGCCGCCCAGGCATTTGGTCACGGTGTGGCTGCCAAGTTTGTACTCGCCATCGGGCATGCCCGCGGCGGCAGTGGAATCGGTCACGCAGTACAGGCAAGGAATCGAGCGCAGGGCCACGCGGATGGCGCCGGGGTGCACGTGCAGCAGGTCGGGAATCAGCTCGGCAAAGCGCGCATGGGCCAGGGCCGCGCCGACGATGCCCGGCTCGCGGTGGTGCAGCGGGCTCATGGCGTTGTACAGGTGGGTAAAGCTGGTGGCGCCGGCTTCCAGGGCTGCCACGCCTTCTTCGTAGCTGCCCAGGGTATGGCCGATCTGCAGGCGCACGCCGCGCTCGCTCAAGGTGCGGATCAACGGCAGGTGGCCGGCGACTTCCGGGGCGATGGTGATCACCTTGATCGGTGCCAGGGCCAGGTAGGCGTCGACCTCTTCGAGCAGCCCCAGGTGGGCGAAGTTCGGCTGCGCGCCGAGCTTGCCGGGGTTGATGTACGGGCCTTCCAGATGCACACCGAGCACCCGCGCGCCGTCGCTGCGCGGTTGGCGAACGTACTCGCCGAGGGCGCCGAGCACCTGGGTCAGTTCTTCCTTCGGCGCGGTCATGGTGGTGGCCAGCAACGAGGTGGTGCCGAAGCGCACGTGGGTGCGGGCAATGGTGGCGAACGCCTGGGCGCCCTCCATGATGTCGCTGCCACCGCCGCCATGCACGTGCAGGTCGATGAAACCGGGCAGCAGGTAGGGCAGATCGTTGCCCTGCGGGTCGCAGGGCTGGCCGTCGATGGCGGCGACGCGGCCGTCACGCAGCGACAGGCGTCCGCGTACCCAGCCCGTCGGGGTGAGTATGTTGTGTTCGCTCATGGGGGCTCCGCTAGCGTCGCAGCTCGGCGACAAAGTCGTAGTAATCGTCGCGACAGTAGGTGTCGGTCAGTTCGATGGGGGTGTTGTCGTCGAGGTAGCCGACCCGGGTCATCAGCAGCATGGCGGTGCCGGGCTCGATGCCGACCCGCGCCGCCAGCTCGGCGCTGGCGTTGATTGCGCGAATATGTTGCAGGGCGCGCACCACCGGCTTGCCGATCTGGTCGAGGTACTGGTACAGCGAATCGCCGATAGCCTCGGGGTTGCCCAGCAAGCGCGCGGGCAGGGTGCTGTACTCGACGGCCATGACGATGTCATCGGCCTTGCGCAGGCGCTTGAGGTGCACCACCTGTTCGTTGGGCGACAGGCCCAGGCGCACCAGCTCATCGGCAGACGGCGCATCGACGCTACGCTCCAGCCACTGCGAACTGGGCGTGAAGCCCTTCATGCGGAGCATTTCGCTGAAGCTCGACAGCCGCGAGAGTGGTTGTTCCAGGCGCGGGGTAATGAAGGTACCGGAGCCCTGGATACGGCGGATCAGGCCTTGTTCGAGCAGTACTTCCAGAGCCTTGCGTGCAGTCACCCGGGAGATATCCAGGGCTTCGCTGAGGCTGCGTTCCGACGGCAATGCCTGTTCGGCTTTCCATTGCCCGGCGTGGATGGCCTGTTCCAGGTTGCGCGCCAACTGAAGGTACAAGGGCGTGGCCAGAGTGTCGTCGGGGCGCAGGGCGGTCAACGGAGGCATGGCGGTAGCTTCAGGTGGCGAGTGGTATTAAAAATTTAATACCACTTGCATACCACGTCAATACCACTTGTCAGCCTGTTTCATTTTGCGTCGTCATCATTCGACTCAACCTCAGACTGTTGGTCAGCCAGGGCTTGTCGTGCCGCCTGTTCGATAAAATCGAATACGTGGGCGGGAACCGTGTATTGAAACTGCTTACGCCGGTGCCTGGACACGACACCACCATTGGTCAGGCACATCATGACCAGATTCGAAAGCTCGCTGCCGCGCACGTCAAATTGCTCGTCGACGGCTTTGTAAACGCTATCGAAACAGGCCAGGAAGGTCGTTTCTTCGCGCAGTTCCACTTCAAGCGCATGCTTGGCCATTTCCAGGGTGAAGGCCACGCAAGGCGTTGCATCCCAGTAACGGTAGACGGCCGCATCACCACGGAACTGGAAGTTCAACTGCCCGAAGTCAATCCACTGGACATCCCAAAAATCCCTCACGGGTCGGGAGAAGCTTTGCAGAGCTTGCAGGTATCCTCGCTCGTTCCGTTTCATGGCAACCGACACGGGAAGCAACAGGCCGTTGTCCAGAGCGCCGGCCCGGCACAATGTCTGATGGATCAGGAAGCGAGAAAGCCGACCGTTACCATCCATGAAGGGATGGAGCAGGACAAAGCCGAAGGAGATGACCCCGGCTGCCACCAGTGGATCGGTGCGGGCTGCATCTTCATTGGCAAAGTGCATCAATGATTCCATCAGCTCCCGGCAGAGCTCCGCTGGGGGAGGAACGTAGGTCACACCCGCAGCGCCTTGCAGGGCACCGGCAAGATGGTTCTGTTCATGCCTGAAGGCGCCAGCCATGTCATACGGGTTGCTGATCGTGGCGTTCTGCAAGGCGACCAGATAGTCCTCGGTTAGCGGCTGGCGTTCGTGGGCCTGGCGCAGCAACTGTATGAACTTGCGCGATTTGTCTTCACTGGGCGCTTCCCGTTCGATGGCGAAAGAGTCCTTGGTTTCGTGCAAGTACGCCCAGTTGATTGCGCGGTCCATCATGATGGGCGGCAGAGACTGCATGAATGCCCTGGCTCGTCCGGGAATGTCGTAGTCGAGCAGGGCTTTGATGTGCGGCGTACGTTCGACTGTGGCGCAGTAAGCCAGTGAACCGAGGCCATTGAACTCGACCCGCCACCTGGAGCTTCGCTCCCCAGGCTTGGTGATGTAGTGTTCAGGATCGAAAAGGTCCACGAAAGGGCCACGGACCGGGGCTTGCTGCTTCAGCAACTCGCCAGAGAACGCCTCGCGTAAATAGCAGGCCTTACGGATGTATATCCCGTTGGGTGTTGAGCGCAGGGCATCTTCGAATGCTTCGGCGGGGATCTTCGGCAGCGCCTGGGCCAATAGCGCAAGGTTGATCCCTTCGTGCTTCAGGGCAAACAGCGCATGACCCAGCAAGTCGTTGGCCGCAGGCGCAATGGCGGCGGGTACGGCCAAGGTGGTACCGATTTGCTGGATACGCGTAACCGGCTGAACGACAGCCGGTAGCTGCAGCGGTACTACCGTCAGTTGAAGCTGCTGATGAAGATGGGCGTAGCCAACCGCTTGCATGCCGGAAATCCTGTTTTTCGGTTTCAAAGGCCAGGATTTTCTTCACTGGCCCATGAAAATCTTCAGATTTCTCGAGTATGCCGATTTTTTCTTTAGTTGCCAGGCTCATTTGAGGCCTGAAGGCTGACTGGCATTGTGCGCTGTTCTTTGCGCTCGACCGCCGCACAGGCCAGCAAACCGACCTCAAACAAGATCCACATCGGCACCGCCAGCAGGGTTTGCGAAAACACGTCCGGCGGAGTCAGGAGCATGCCGACGACGAAGCAGCCGACGATCACGTAAGGGCGACTTTTGCGCAGGGTACCGACGTCGGTGACCCCGGCCCAGACGATGATGAAGGTCGCCACCGGGATTTCGAACGCCAGGCCAAAGGCCAGGAACAGGGCAAGAATGAAGTCCAGGTACAGGCCGATGTCGGTCATCATCGCCACGCCATCCGGGGTGACGCTGGCAAAGAAGCCGAACATCATCGGAAAGACCACGAAGAAGGCGAAGGCCATGCCCGAGTAGAACAGCACGATGCTCGACACCAGCAGCGGCAGGGCGATGCGCCGTTCCTGGCGGTACATCGCCGGGGCAATGAAGCTCCAGGCCTGGTGCAGCAGCACCGGCATGGCGACGAACAGCGCCGCCATCAGGGTCAGTTTGAACGGCGCGAGGAACGGCGAGGTGACGCTGGTGGCAATCATGCTCGCGCCTTCGGGCAGATAGCGGCGCAGCGGTTCCGAGACCTGGGTGTACAGGGTCTGGGCAAACGGCAACAGGCCGAGGAATACCACGGCGATGGCCAGCAGGCAGCGCACCAGGCGCCTGTGCAGTTCGCGCAGGTGAGCGGTGAGCGGCATGCCGGGGTCTTGGCTTGCTGTGTTCATCAGGAGTTTCCGCTGGTTGGGCTGTGGTCCGGCTGCAGGCTGACGCCGCGGCGCAGGTCCTGTTCAAGGCGCTGCAAGGGCAGGGCATCGAGTTCCTGGCTCAGGGCCTGGGTGTCCAGTTCGCGCTCGACCTGGGCCTTGATCGAGGCCATGGCGCGCTTGGCCTGGCCCAGGCCGCGGCCCAGGGTGCGCGCCGCCGCCGGCAGGCGCTCGGGGCCAAGCACCAGCAGGGCGACGATGGCCACCAGCAGCAGTTCGGTAAAACCGACTTCGAACATCAGCGCTGGTGTTCCGCTTGCTGCACGCTGTCGGCCTGCAGCGGCGCCTGGGGTTTGACCGGGCTTACGGCTTCGTCCGTGGCCGGGCCGTTGCCCATGGATTTGCGAAAGCCCTGGATCGCCTCGCCGACATCCGCACCCAGGCCCTTGAGGCGCTTGGTGCCGAACAGCATGAACACGATCACCAAGACGATAAGCAACTGCCAGATCCCGATACCACCCATGAAAAATGCTCCAAGCTCATGAAAAAGAAGGCCTTATCCTGCCTGCGCTTTGTGACGCAAAAGTGACGTGCAGCTGTATTTGCCATGTGCCTGCAACATCCGTTGTGTTGACTGACGGCTCATTGGCTAGGGATGTGCAGTTCATGGGTGCGAAGCGGCAACAAGGAGCGGCGCTGTTGATGGTGCTGGTGGTGCTGGCGATGCTCGCAGGCGGCCTGACCTGGCTGGTGCAGGACGGTCGCCAGCAGATCGACAGCGTGCGCCTGGTGCAGCAACGGGTGCAGGCCAGGGCCATGGAAACCGCCGGCCTGGCCTTTGCCGAGCAGGCCCTGAAAGACCCGGCCTGGCGCGCCAGCCCGCTGTTCTGGCAGGCGCTGCGCGGGCAGCCGCTGTCTTATGCCTTTGCCGGCGGCTCGGCGGCCTTGCGCATCCGCGACCTGCACAGCTGTTTCAACGTCAACGCGCTGATTGGCGAGGAGAGCGAACGGGCCGCGCGGCAGTTGCGTTACCTGCTGGGCGATGACATGGCCGCGCAACGCTTGACCGATGCCCTGGCCGACTGGATTGACAGCGACGGCCAGGCCCGGCTCAGCGGCGCCGACAGCGACCAGTACCTGCGCCAGTCACCTGCGCGCCTGGCGGCCAACCAGATGATGGTCGACATGAGTGAGCTGAACCTGCTGCTTGAGCCCGATGCCAGCCGCCAGCAACGCTATCCACAGTTGTGCGCGCTGCCGCAGACCAGCGGCTGGCGGCTGAACGCCAATGCCTTGAGCCTGGAGCAGTTGCCATTGCTTGAAGCGCTGTACGAAGGGGAGGTGTCACGTTCGCTGCTGACCCGGATCATCACCGGCCGGCCTGCTGGCGGTTATCACGATGCGGGTGCGTTGCGCCAGGCACTGGGGGCGATGGACGACGCAACATTCGCACGGTTGAGCGAAGGCTTGCTGCTCAACAGCGGTGACTTTGCCTTGCAGCTGGAATTCGAACAGGACGGGCAGAAGATGCGCAGCGAGTTTCAACTGCGCGCACGCGGGATCGTGCAGTGGCACGCGCTGGTGCCGGTCCAGCAGGTGCAGGTGATCAGCCGCTCGCCGCAACCCTGGTAAGGGCTGCGCCGAGCGTTGCTTGGGTTACACGCCGATTTCACCGCCATCGGCACGCTGGATCACCACGGTCGAGGCCCGTGGCCGCACCTTGGTGCCGGCCGGGGTAACGGCAGTGGCGACGTCGGTAGACGGCCAGTTGTCCGGGTGCTGGATGTTGACGAAGATCGACTTGTTGTCGGGGGTGAAGGCAATGCCGGTGACTTCGCAGCCGTTGGGGCCGACGAAGAAGCGGCGCAGGTCGACCTGGTTCTTGGCGTTGACCGGCACCTGCTTGCCCGCAGCGTCGACCAGGTCGGTGGGGATCACCGCCAGCATCTGGTCGTTGGTGTAGTCGGTCAGGGTTTTTTCACCGTTGTCGGTCTGGAACCAGAGGATGCCGCGGCTATCGAAGCTCATGCCGTCGGGGCTGGCGAACTGGTTGAGTTCGGTCAGGCCCGAGCGGTTGATGTCGGCAGTGCCGGCGGCGTTGGCGCCAAACACGAAGATATCCCAGCTGAAGCTCAACTGATCGTCGCTGTCGTGCCAGCGGATGATATGGCCGTGGCGGTTCGGCCCGCGCGGGTTGGCGGCATCGACCTTGGCCGCGGTGCGTGCGCTGTTGTTGGTCAGGGTCAGGTACACGTCGCCATTGAGCGGGTTGACCGTGGTCCATTCCGGGCGGTCCATCGGCGTCGCGCCGAGGGCGTCGGCAGCGCCGCGGGTGTTGAGGATGATCCCCGGCAAGTCGCCGTAGATCGAGCCCAGGGTCTTGCCGCTGCTGGTCGGGGTGTTGACGTCGAGCAGCAGCCACACGCCCGAGCCGTCGGCGTTGAAGCGGGCGACGTACAGCTTGCCCTGGTCCATGTACTTGTTGCCGGTGGCCAGGCGGTCGGCCGGGTTGGCATCGGCCGCTTCCCACAGCGCGCTGGAGACGAATTTGTACAGGTACTCGTTGTTGGAGTCGTCGCCCATGTACCAGACCAGCGGCTTGCCCACCACCGGCAGCCCCGGGCAGCAGCCCTCGTGGCGGAAGCGCCCGAGCGCGGTGCGTTTTACCGCAAGGGTATTGGCCGTGTACGGGTCGATCTCGACGATGTAGCCGTAGGTGCTGGCTTCGTTACGGAAGTCCTCGGTGGCGCTGGCGCCGCTCGGGGTGACGTTGAAGCGGCTGAATTCACCGTCCACTTCGCTTGGGTCACCGGCGACGCTTTCCCACTTGTAGTTACCGGCCTTGGTGCCGACGCCAATGCGCTTCTGGTCGGCCGGCAGGGTGGCGCTGGTGTTGACGAAAATCCCCGGCCAGTTCTCTTCGCAGGTCAGGTAGGTGCCCCAAGGGGTGTAGCCGTTGCCGCAGTTGTTGTTGGTGCCGCGGGCCTGGGTGCCGTTTTTTGAGAAGCGCGTCTTGACGTGCTCGCTGCCGCGCAGGGGGCCTGCGATGTTCATCACCGTGGCGGTGGTGAAGCGGCGGTTGAGCGGGTCGTTGTCGACCACCTGCCAGCGGCCGCTGACTTTCTTCAGGCGGATCACACCGGCGCCATGGGCGTTGATTTCCTTGCGCACTTCCTCG
Organism: Pseudomonas sp. NPDC087612; assembly: GCF_044743505.1. NCBI lineage: Bacteria > Pseudomonadati > Pseudomonadota > Gammaproteobacteria > Pseudomonadales > Pseudomonadaceae > Pseudomonas > Pseudomonas sp. NPDC087612. Next base: position 34,586 of record NZ_JBIUWO010000005.1, on the reverse strand, counting down.
ACCGGACGCTTGCCGCTGCTGTCGCTGGTTGGGCCGTTGGGGTGCAAGGCGTCGGCGTCGATGTATTCGTGGTTGATCGCCAGCAGGCCGTCTTCGGAGCTGCCGTTGATGGGGAAGAAGTGCATGCCGTCATGGTGCATGCCCACCGAGTTGGCCTGGTCGGCGGCGGTGTTGCTACCGTCGGCTTTCCACGGGTTGGCGCTGCTGTTCAGCGGCGTGCCCCAGGGCGCCAGGACGTAAGCAGTGTAGCCGGCGGCGACCACGCAGGCGTCGGTGCGCGAGCCTGGGATTGAAGTGAAGCCGAGCTTCAGTTTCGGCGGGGTTGGCGGCTCGACTACGGGTTCATCGTCATCCGAGTCGCTGCTGTCGAAGCAGCCCGTCAGGCCAGTCCCGGCAATCATCGCGATCGCGGCGCCCAGGCCACCGCGTACCACGCTGCGGCGGCTCAGGTAAGACTCCAGAACGCTGTCCATGGGCAGGTTGCCACTCTGGTTGCGGTTCAGGTTGTCGCCGGTGTCTCGACTCATCAGTTCAGTTCCTTTTGTTCAATGATGCGGCGTGAAAGAAACCGGGACTTTAGTGAGCAAGTGTGATGATTGATTGGCAGTTTTGTTAAAAGGCGTTGAAGGAAATAAATCGTTACCACCTGATTTGCCTGAGGTTTTGCCCTGGCTGTCGATTAACTGCCATCAAACTGTAATCCAGGCGCCCCAATATCCCGGCCCGACAACCAACAAGCGCGAAGGCGACGGGACAGGCTGAACATGCACAGACGGGAAGTGTTGAACTGGATCGGCGTTGGCGCTGCGGCGCCGCTGCTCACGGCCTGCGCGGGCCTGGGCGGGACGTCGGCCGGCAACGACGCGGCGCTCGATGTGCTGTATTTCGCTGACACCCTCGATGCCCGCCAGGCCGGTAAACCGGTGGTCCCGGCCACGCGCCTGGGGCCGGTCACCCACCTCGGCCAGGCGCCCTGGATGACCGGCGCCAGCGCCCGCCAGGCCCGCGCCGAACTCAACCCGCTGCTCGACGCCAGCCTCGCCGATGGTGTGCGCACCGGCGGCTACGCGGTGCTGGCGGCCTTGCTCGAGCAACTGCGCCAAGGCGCCGGGGCTGACAACTGCCTGACCCTGGAGAACGGTCAGGGCTGGAATGGCAGCGGCCTGGCCTACCTGACCCAGGGCGGTAGCGGTGTTGAAGGCAGCCAGTTGCTGGCCAGCGACGTGCGGGTCAGCAGCGATGAGCGAGTGCTGTGGCCGCAGCGTTGCACCGGCCTTTATCGGCAATATGGCAAGCCCGTGCTGGGCGCTGGCCTGGCTGCGGAGCAGGCCACCGCGCTGGGTGCTGCAGCCTTTACAGTGTTTCGCCGTGGTGGTGTGCGGGTCGCCGTGGTCGGCATCACCGACCCCTATGCCCAGGACCAGAAAGCCTCGCTCAAGCAGTGGTACCAGTCGCTGCTGCCGGCCTTCGAACAAGCCCGCGGGCAGGCAGACCTGGTGATCGCCCTGGCCGATGTCGGCACCGGCCCCGGCCTGTGGCTGGCCGAACGCCTGAGCGATGCCGACCTGCTGCTATGCGCCCGTGGCCAGGACTTCTGGCCTGAGCCTGTGACCGTGCTGCAAGCCAGCGGCAAGCGCGTGCCGGTGCTGTTCGCTGGCAATCGCGCTTGCGGCGCCTTCCAGGTGCGCTGCCAGCGAAGCGCTGGGCAATGGCAATTCAGCGCGCATTTTCATCCGGCCTTCGAAAGCAGCCTTACCCCTGGCGCCCAGGCCCGCGCCGCGCAGATCCGTGGTGTGCTGGCGCAGCAACGCGCCGGTCACGCCGCCTGGCTCGATCAACCCCTGGCGCGCGCACCGCAGGCACTGTGGCGCCGTGATACCCGCGGTGGCAGTTGGGACCGCCTGCTGCACCTGGCCCTGGCCGCCGACAGCGGCTACCCGGTGTTGCTCCCGGGCCTGCGCTACGACAGCCCCCTGGCTGCCGGCCAGGCCATCACCCGCGAACACCTGATCAGCCTGACCGGCAGCTACCCGGCGCCGGTGGTCGAGGCGCCTGCGCGGCAAGTCGAGCAGGTGCTGGAAAACGCCGCCGAGCAGTTGTTCGGTGACCCGCTATTGCTCGACAACAGCCAGGACCTGCCGCGCTGGCTGGGCCAGCCCTGGCAGTTGAGCTACAGCCCGAGCGGCAAGCGCGTCTCGGGCTTCAGCGAAACCCAGGGGCAGTGCCGCACCTTCGGCCTGCAGTACGCCTCCAGCAGTGGCGAGCCGCTGTGGCAACGGGTCGAGGCCTGGCTGGCGCAGCAGCCGACCGACTGGCAATTGCCAGCGTTGCAATTGCCGCAGCTGCGCTATGTCCAGGGCCATCCCGGTTGGCATCCCCGTGAGTTGAGCGCGTGATCCGCGCCTCGCGCCTGTTCAGCGGCGCGCTGCTGACCCTGGCCGCCTGGCTTGCCGCCCAGTGTGTTTTGCAGCTCAGCCGCACGCCGCTGCCGGCGGTGGCTGACGTCCAGCAAGCAACGCCTTTACCGGGCCTGATGGTCGGCCATTGGCAGGCCCAGGCCGACAGCGGTGAGGTGCCGCTGACCCGTTTACCGCTGGTGTACCTGGGCGGCTTGCGGGCCGTGCCGCTCAGCGCCACGGTGGTGGTGCTGCGTTACGGCCAGGCCACGCGCAGCATGCGCCGTGGCCAGCGCCTGGCGCCGGGCATCGTGCTGGAGAGCATCGATGACCAGGGCCTGATTTTCGACAACCAGGGGCGGCGCGAACGCCTGCCCTGGCCGCCACGGCCTGCCGTGACCGGCTTCAAGCGCCAAGGATGAATGATGATCGCAAGACTCTGCCTGGCCAGCGTGCTGATCCTGGGCCTCAACCTGGCCTGGGCCGAAGAGCCGGTGGCGCTGGATGACAACGAGACGCCGTTATACGAAGTCAATTTCGTCGACACCGAGCTCAGCGAGTTCATCGACAGCGTCTCGCAAATTACCGGCACCACCTTCATCGTCGATCCACGGGTCAAGGGCAAGGTCACCGTGCGCACGGTCGATCGCCATGACAGCGACGCGATCTACGACATCTTCCTGGCCCAGTTGCGCGCCCAGGGTTTCGCCGCCGTCGACCTGCCCAACGGCAGCGTCAAGATCGTCCCCGACCAGGCCGCGCGGCTTGAGCCGGTACCGGTGGAGACGGCGGGCAAACCGGCGCAAGGCAGCGACGGGGTCGCCACCCGTGTGTTCAATGTACGCAACGCCGCCAGCGAGCAATTGCTGGGCATCCTCAAGCCGCTGATCGATCCCCGGGTCGGGGTGATCACCCCGTACCCTGCGGCCAACCTGCTGGTGATCACCGACTGGCGCAGCAACCTGGAACGCATCGACAGCCTGCTGCTGCAGCTCGACCAGGTCAGTGACGAGCCGATGCAGGTGATGCCGCTGCAGCATGCCAGCGCCAACGACACCAGCAAGTTGATCAGCCAGTTGCTGGCCCGCGAGCAGGGCGCCGACAGCGCCCAGGTGGTGGCCGACCCACGCAGCAATGCGCTGTTGGTGCGCGGCAGTGCCGACAGCCGCGAGCGGGTGCGCGCCTTGCTGGCGCAACTGGACCGCCCCGGCGATAACCTGCGCAGCTCCAACACCCAGGTGATCTACCTGCGCCACGCCAATGCCAGCGAAGTGGTCAAGGTGCTGCGCAGCCTCAGCCAGGACACCCTGCCAGCCGCCAACGGCGAGGGCGGCAAGGACGACAAGGCGCCGATGCCGGTAAGCAGCTCGGGGATTCGCCTGGAATATGAAGAAGGCACCAACGCCGTGGTCATGGTCGGCCCCGACAGCGAGCTGGCGGCGTATCGCAACATCGTCGAGCAACTGGACGTGCGCCGCGCGCAGGTGGTGGTCGAGGCGATCATTGCCGAGGTCTCGGATTCACGCGCCGAAGAGCTGGGGGTACAGTGGCTGTTCGCCGATGAGAAGTTCGGCGCCGGCACGGTCAACTTCGGCAGCAGCGGCCCGAGCATCGCCGCCATCGCCGGGGCTGCAGCGGGCAAGGACAACGCCGCGTTGGCCAAGCTGCTGTCAGGCACCAACGGCCTGACCGCAGGCTTTGGCAACTTCGGCGGCGGTTTCAACTTCGCCGTGCTGGTCAATGCGCTGAAGAGCAAAAGCGGCTTCAACCTGTTGTCGACGCCAACCCTGCTGACCCTGGACAACGCCGAAGCGTCGATCCTGGTCGGCCAGGAAGTGCCCTTCGTCACCGGCTCCGTGACCCAGGACAACACCAACCCGTACCAGACCATCGAGCGCAAGGAAGTCGGGGTCAAGCTGCGCATCAAGCCGCAGATCAACATCGACAACACCGTGCGCCTGGACATTGTCCAGGAGGTCTCGTCGATTGCCGACAACGCTTCGGCCAGCGATGTGATCACCAACAAGCGCGAGATCAAGACCAAGGTCATGGTCGAGGATAACGGCCTGGTGATCCTTGGCGGGCTGATCAGCGACGAGGTCACCTCGAGTAATCAGAAAGTGCCGTTGCTCGGTGATATTCCCTGGCTGGGGCGGCTGTTCAGTTCCTCTGGCCACCAGGGCGTGAAGCAGAACCTGATGGTGTTCATTCGCCCGCGGATCCTGCGCGACGGCCCGAGCCTGGCCAGCCTGAGCACCGAGAAATACCGCAACCTGCAGCAGGACACTGCCCTCAAGCTGCCGGCCATCAGCGATGACGGCAAGCTTCTGCAGGCCTTTCCGGCCAGCCGTCAGCGCCTCGACGAGGGTGTCTGGTGATGGAGCTGTTGCCCTATCGCCTGGCCCGCCAGGCCGGCCTTGCCGTGGCGCCTTTGGCGACGGGCTGGAGCCTGTGGCTGCGCAGCGATGTCGACAGCGATCAATTGCAGGAGCTGCTGCGCGTGCAGGGCCAGCCTGATGAAGTCTGCCACCTCGACAGCGCCAGTTTCGACAGCCGCCTGGGCCAGCTGTACCAGGCCGGCGAGGGTGCCACCGCCGCACTGATCGAAGGCATCGGCGAGCAGGTCGACCTCGACGGCCTGATGAGCGAAATGCCGCGCATCGAAGACCTGCTCGAAAGCGACGACGAAGCGCCGGTGATTCGCCTGATCAACGGCCTGTTTGCCCAGGCCTTGCGCCTGCAGGCCTCGGACATTCATATCGAGACCTTCGAGCAGAGCCTGGTGGTACGTTTGCGCATCGACGGCCACTTGCGTGAAGTGCTGCGCCCGCCGCGCGCACTGTCGGCGATGCTGGTGTCGCGGATCAAGGTCATGGCCCGCCTGGACATCGCCGAGAAACGCCAGCCTCAGGATGGGCGCATCACCCTGCGCGCAGCCGGGCGCGAGGTGGACGTGCGGGTCTCGACCCTGCCCGGCATCCACGGCGAGCGGGTGGTGATGCGTGTGCTCGACAAGCAGGCCAGCCTGCTGGCGCTGGCCAACCTCGGCATGCCTACAGCGGTGGAACAGGGCCTGCGCGGCTGCCTGGCGCGGCCAAACGGTATCGTCCTGAGCACCGGGCCGACCGGCTCGGGCAAGACCACCACGTTGTACGCCAGCCTCAATAGCCTCAACGATGGCAGCCGCAACATCCTTACCGTCGAAGACCCGGTCGAATACGCCATCGCCGGCATCGGCCAGACCGCCATCAACCCCCGCGCCGGGCTGACCTTCGCCACCGGCCTGCGGGCGATCCTGCGCCAGGACCCGGACGTGATCATGCTCGGCGAAATCCGCGACCGCGAGACCGCGCAGATCGCCGTGCAAGCCAGCCTCACCGGCCACCTGGTGCTCTCGACCCTGCACACCAACAGCGCCGTGGGGGCGGTGACGCGCCTGCGTGACATGGGTATCGAGCCGTTCCTGATCGCCTCGTGCCTGCGCGGGGTCATGGCCCAGCGCCTGGTGCGGCGCCTGTGCAGCTGTGCGCGGCCGCAACCCTTGCAGGCGGCTGAGCGGCAGCTGTGGCCGGAGCTGGCGGAGCTGAGCGAGACCTTCCATGCCGTCGGTTGCGAGCAGTGCCAGGGCAGCGGCTATCGTGGCCGCCTCGGTCTGTACGAATTCATCGAGCTGGACGCCGGGCTGATCGCCCTGCTGTACGACGGCGCCAGTGAAGTAGCCATGCACGAGCATCTGGCCGGGCGCCGCCAGAGCCTTGCCGGCATGGCCAGCGAGTGCCTGCGCCGCGGCGATACCAGCCTCGCCGAAGTGCTGCGCGCGGTGCAGGGCTAACCCATGCCGACCTTTCGTTACCAAGCGGTCGACCTCAGCGGCCGGGCACGCAAGGCCAGCATCCAGGCCGACAGCGAGCGCCATGCCCGCCAGTTGTTGCGTGAGCAAGGGCTGTTCACCCGGCAGTTGCAACGCCACGATGCGGCCACTCAACAGCCGCGCCGCCAGCGGGTCAACCGCGCCCAGTTGTGCGAGCTGACCCGGCAACTGGCGACCCTCACCGGCGCCGGCATTCCCTTGGTGGATGCCCTGGCGACCCTGGAGCGGCAACTGGTGGAACCGGCCCTGCGCAACCTGCTGGTGGCGGTGCGCGGATCGCTCGCCGAAGGCCTGAGCCTGGCCCGCAGCCTGGCGCGCCAGGGCGGGCTGTTCTCCGGCTTGTACTGCGCGCTGGTCGAGGCCGGCGAGCGTTCCGGGCGCCTGGCGCAAGTGCTGGAGCGTCTGGCCGAGCACCTCGAACAGGTTCAACGCCAGCAGCACAAGGCGCGCACGGCGCTGATCTACCCCTGCGTATTGATGGGGGTATCGCTGGCGGTGGTGGTTGGCCTGATGACCTTCGTGGTGCCCAAGCTTACCGAGCAGTTCGCTCACTCCGGGCAGAGCCTGCCGTGGATCACTTCGCTGCTGATCGGTATCAGCGACCTGCTGGTGCTGCTCGGGCCCTGGTTGCTGCTCGGTGGTGTATTGGCTTCGGTGCTCGGCGCCTGGCTGTTGCGCCGTCCGCACTGGCGTTTGCGCCGCGATGACCTGCTGCTGCGCCTGCCGCGGATCGGCAACTTGCTGGCGGTGCTGGAGAGCGCGCGGCTGTCGCGCAGCCTGGCGATTCTATGCGGCAGCGGCGTACCGCTGCTCGAAGCCCTGCAAGTGGCTACCGCCACGGTCAACAACCGGCGCATCCACCTGGCCCTGCAACGGGTCAGCAGCGATGTGCAGGGCGGGGTCAGCCTGCACCGGGCGCTGGATGCCAGTGGGCACTTCCCGCCGTTGCTGCTGAACATGGTCGCCAGTGGCGAAGCCAGCGGCACCTTGCCAGACATGCTCGAACGGGTCGCCGACAACCAGGAGCGTGGCTTCGCCCGCCAGGTCGACAGCGCCATGGCCTTGTTCGAGCCGCTGATGATCCTGGTGATGGGCGCGGTGGTGCTGTTCATCGTCCTCGCCGTGCTGTTGCCGATCATGCAGCTCAACCAGGGCCTGACACTTTGAAAAGGAGCAAGACCATGCACAGCCCACGCACGCGTCAACGCGGTTTTACCCTGATGGAAATCATGGTGGTGATCTTCATCATCGGCCTGTTGATCGCCGTGGTCGCTCCGAGCGTGCTCGGCAGCCAGGACAAGGCCATGAAGCAGAAGGTCATGGCCGACCTGTCGACCCTGGAGCAGGCGCTGGACATGTACCGTCTCGACAACCTGCGTTTCCCTTCGGCCGAGCAGGGCCTGGCGGCGCTGGTCAGCAAACCGACGGCAGAGCCGCTGCCGCGCGCCTGGCGCGCCGACGGTTACATCCGCCGCCTGCCGCAGGACCCCTGGGGCACTGCCTATCAGTACCGCGCCCCCGGCCAGCACGGGCGCATCGATATCTACTCGTTGGGCGCCGACGGCGTCGAGGGCGGCGAAGGTATCGATGCCGACCTGGGTAACTGGAACCTTTAAGGATGCGCAACGAGCGTGGTTTTACCCTGCTGGAGATGCTTGTGGTGCTGCTGATCGCCGGGCTGATGAGCACCTTGAGCATTGCCTGGCTCGACAGCGGCAAGGCGCCGGTGCAGCAGGCCCTTGAGCGCCTGGCCGGAGCCAGCCGCCAGCAGGCTGAGCTGGCGCTGCATGGGGGGGAGATTCGCGGCTTGCGCTGGAATGGCAGCCGCCCCGAATTTGTTCGCCGGGTCGCCGAGCGCTGGCAGGTCGAGCCCGTCGATTTCGCTGACTGGCCGGCAACGCTGCAAGCCGACTGGCCTGCCAGCCGCGAGCCACGCCTGGTGTTCACGCCCTCCGGGGTTGCCCGCAGCGCCACCTTGAACTGGCATTGGCCCGAAGGCACCCAGCGTTGGCAATGGAGCAGCGCCGGCCAGTTGCACAGGACGCCGCTGTGAAGCGCGCACAACGCGGCTTCACCCTGCTTGAGGTGACGGTGGCCCTGGGGATTGCCGCCGCCCTGGCAATCATGACCAGCCAGGTGTTGCGCCAGCGCCTGGCGGTGCAGCAGAGCGTGCAGCACCACCGCCTGGGGGTGCTCTGTGCGCGCGAGCTGCAGGCGCGGTTTGCCGTCGAGCGGTTCTGGCCGCTGCAAAGCAGCGCCGCCGGGCAATTGCAGCAAGGCGATGGCCAGTGTCACTGGCAACTGCAGTTGACCTCGACCGGCGTGCGCAACCTGCGCCGAGGGCAATTGCACCTGTTTGCCGACCGAGACGGGCGCGATCCGCTCGGCCAGTACCGTATCTTTCTGGTGCGCCCATGAAGCGCCGCCAGCAGGGCCTGACCTTGCTTGAACTGCTGGTGGCCCTGGCCCTGACCGCGGTGCTGGGGATCTTGCTGGCGGCGCTGGTCAATGCCTGGGCCGGTATGCGCGAGCGCTTGCAGCAACCTGCCCCGGGCTCGCCGGTGCTGGATTTCTGCCTGGCCCTGGAGCGGCGTTTCGACTCTACGGTGTTGCGCCAGCTCTATGAGCAACGTCTACCCCTGGCGATCAACTGGCTCGACTGGCAACCCGCCACCCTGCAGTTGCAATGGGTGGCGCGCAGTGCCTGGCCGCAAGCCGAGGGCGGCTCGCGCCTGCAGCGTCAGCGCCTGAGCTACGACACTCGCGGGCAACGCCTGCTGCTGGAAACCTCGTCCGACCTGTATGCGGTGGGTAAGCCTCAATGGCGTCAACGTGAACAGCTCGATCAGGTCACGGCGCCAAGCTTTGCGTTTTTTCAATCGGGCCGCTGGCTGGCCTTTCCTTCTGCCGAGCGGTCCGCCCCGGATCGCGGTGTGCGCCTTGAGTTCAAGCGTGATGGAGCACCTTATGTCTGTACCTTCGCCCTGCCGGAGGCACCCTGATGAAATGGCTTGAACGCTGGCAAACGCCACGCGAAAGCAACTGGTTGCTACTGCGCCCTGGTGTGGGGCAAGCGCCCTGGAGCTGGTTACGCCTGGCTGACGGCAGGCGCGAAGCCGGCGAGGGAGAACCGCCCAGCCCGGACGGCGCGCGCGTGGCGCTGATTCTGCCCGGTAACCACTGCAGCCATAGCCAGCTTGCGGCGCCGCCGGGGCTCAAGCGTGATGAGTGGCCTTTGCTGCTTGAAGAGCGTTTGCTGCAACCGGCCGAATCGATCCGTTGTGGCTGTGTTTCACGTCAGGGCAATCAACTGGAGCTGGTCAGCGTCGATCAGGCTTTGCTCGAACAATGGTTGGGCCAGTGCGCCGACTGGGGCTTGAGCGTCGAGCGCTGCTGGGCCGAGTTTCAGTTGCTGGCAGACACTCCAGCGGGTACCGCCCTGTGCTGGCAGCGCAGCCCGGACCTGCTGTTGCTCAAGGGGGTAACCGAACTCTCACGCCAGCATTGGCTGGCCTGGCCGACGCTGCTTGGATCGAACTTGCCGGCTCCCTGGCCAAGCCTGCAACCCGAAATGTTTGAAGGGGCCTGGCCAGCGCGGTTGGCCACGCTGGAGCCTTTGCCCAGCCTGTTTGCTCTGCACCCGGCGCGGCAGATGCGGCTGCGCGTTGCCATGGCCGCCGGGCAATGGCGCCTGATGGCCGCCTGCGCGCTGTTGGGGCTGGTCTGCAGCGGCCTGTGGCTGGCCCAGCAATGGCGCCAGAACGAGGTCTACAAGGCGCAAGTGGTGGCGGTCACCGGGCCGGTCACTTCACCTCGCCAGGCAGCCCAGCTCCTCAAGCGTCAGCGCCAGGCCGAGGCGGATCGCCACTTGCGCCTGCGTCAGATCGAGCAGTTGCAGATGGCGGTGCAGCAATGGTTGCAGGCACAACCCGGTTGGCATGTCAGCGCCAGTGGCTTTGACGGACAACGCTGGACCCTGCGCCTGCGTGGCGACCAGGCACCCGAGGCGGCAACCTGGCAGGCCATCGCCCGGCAGGTTGGCGTGGCGGTTGCAGCAAGCACGGGCGAAGGCCAACTGCAACTGGTGTTCGACCTGGGAGCTGTCTCATGAGTGCATGGCTGCAGCGCCGCTGGTTGATGCCGGCAGCCTGGGTGATGGTAGGCGTATTGCTTGTCACCTTGATCGTTCGTGAAGGCACGGCGCGCTTGCAGGACGCACGGCAGTGGCAAGCCCTGGCCCGCTCGGCGGCCAGCCTGCAGGTGCAGACGCGCTTCAGTGCCGAGCAACTGCAGCAATCGGCGCAGGCACACAGTATTGCCCTCAATGAAGTGCTGGCAGAAAACCACAGTTGGCAGATCAAGGGCCGTGCCGCCGATGAGCAAGGTGTGCAGCGCTGGCTACTGGCTGTACAGCGCGAAGGCGTGCGCCCGCTGCGCTGGTCGCTGGAGCAGGGCGAGTCAGGTATGAGCTTCGAGCTGGAGTTGCAACAATGAAGCGCGCGGGCTGGTTCGCCCTGGTGTTCGTGTTGAGCCTGTCGGCCGCTTTGCCGGCGAACTGGCTGCTCGCACCCGTTGCCGCCGAAGGCGTCTCCGGCAGCCTCTGGCAAGGCCAGGCGCAACGGCTGGGGCAGGTGGGGCCGGTCGCTTGGCACTGGCAGCCCTGGCGTCTGCAGGCCCAGGTCGAGCTTGGGTTCCAGGGGCAAAGCTGGCAGGTACAGGTCGCTGGCTGGCCGTGGAACTGGCGGGCGGCAGTAGTGCCAATGCAGCCTACACTCACGACGTCTTCGTCCTATCGGCTGACGGGTGAGTGGAGCGGGCGGATCGACGTGCAGGGTAGCGGTCGACAGTGCCGAGGCAGCCAGGGCGAGATCAGCGTCGACGGTCTGGCCATGGACGCGCCCTGGTCGGTGCCCCTTGGGGCGGGCCAGGTGCGCATTGATTGCTCGGCAGGCATGCATCTGCTGGCGCGGTTGCAGTTGCAGGGGCAGCATCAGGCCGAGCTGGATGCCGACCTGCTCGCCCGGCGCGCGAAGCTGCAGGGCGAGATGACACCGGGTACCGCCCTGTACCCGGTGTTGCTGGCGGCCGGCTGGCTCAAGGCGGATGCAACCGGCATCAGCCGCACCCTCAAGTGGTGACCGGCAGGCGGCCTCAGCGCGGCTTGCTGCCCTCCGTTATGCTCGAGGCCAGAGTGGTGCTGCGGTCATGCCCGCTGGTGCGCAGGAAACCGAGGTCCAACGGCTTTTCTCCTGCGTTGCTGTTGGCGCCGGAGCCGTAGACATCGATCAGGCCGCTGACCAGGTCGACCGGTGCGTTCGAGGCGTTGATGCCCACCTGGCGATAGTAATCGCGCCCCTGCACGTTCTGCTCGGTGACGGCGGCACCGCCCAACTGCACCTTGCCCTTGTTCGCTTGCAGGCTGGCGCCGGAGAGGCGCACGGCGCCACCGACCTCAAGGTCGATGCCGTCGCGGCCGTTGAGCGCGCTCTGGCTGGCGACGGTGTCGCGCTGGGTGTGCTCGACCTTGAGGGTGAAGGTGGGTGAGGTCTTCGGGTCGACTTTCTGCAACGCGCCGCCGACCGGTTTACCGACCTTGTCAGCCAGCGGGCCGGCCACCGCGTTGGCGGCGTTGATATAGCCCTGTGGGTTCTTTTCCTGGCTCAAGCGCGCATCCACCTGCACGTTCAACTGATTGACCCGGTCCTGGCGGCTGGCGACGTGCAGGTCGCCGCCGACCTGGCCGTCGATGCGCCCGGCATCCAGGCGTACACCTTCAAGGCGCGTGTCGCTCAGGCTGGTCAGGCTGATCTGGCCGGCGCGCCATTGGCTGTTGGCGAAGGTGAGATTGTCGGCGTTGTCGATGTTCACCTGCCCGCGGGCATACAGCCCGCGTTTGGCCTCTTTCGCGGTCGCCCCTGGCGCGGCGTTGAGGCCGGCACCGGCGGTGATGTCGAGGTTGTTGCGCCGTTCGCTGCTGCCTGCGGCCTCGATCAGCACGCCGCCTTCGCTGGCGCTGATGGCGACCCGGTTTGCCGAGGCCTTGACGCCTTGCAGCGTCAGCGCATCGTCCTGGCTGGCAGCACTGCTCAACAGCAGTTGCTCCCTGGCAAACCAGTTGGCCCCGCTGGCCGTGGTACTGGCTTCATCGACCCGGCCCGTGCCGAAGTGGCCACCCAGGCCACCGCCTTTGCCATTGCTGGTGCTTTTACCGAGCAATTCCAGGCCGCCGCCGATGTTGCTGCCTTGAGCCTTGTGGGTATCAGTGGCAGCGCTGACTTTCAGCGCACCCGCGCTTTGCAGCTCGATATCGGCGACCTTGGCCGCGCTGCTGCCGATGCGCCCACCCACAAGCTCGAGGGCACCACCGGCCTGCAGTTGCACTTTGCCTTTGGCGTCTATCTCTACCACGCGGGCCTGGGTATCGACACTGTCCAGTTTGCTCTGGTCAAGGTAGCCGCGAAACTTCAGGGCACTGCCCGCCGGTGCGTTGCCTGCCTTGAACCAGCCGTTGCCGTCGAGTTTGTTCAACTGTTGGCGCTGTTGATCGTTGGCCTGGGCAAGGCTCAGGTCACCCTTGGCCGTTATTTCAAGCGAGCCGTCGCCGGCATTGAAGCGCGTGCCTTCGTACAGGCCATCACTGCCCAGTTGCACCTGGATGCCGGTTTGCCCATAGAGGCTGCCAGGGCGAGCGGTTTGCGTGCTGTTGTCGGTCAGCAGCGAGCCACCCTTGCCGGACAGACGCAGGTTGATATCGCTGCCAGTGCTGGTTTCGACGCGCACCGCAGCGTCTACATCCAGGCGCTCGACACCTGTGCTGGTGCTGTCCTGGGCGGCGACGAAGCGATGGTTTTGCGCCTGGATCGACAAAGGCCCCTGGCTGGCCCGGTACTGGGTGCCGGCATCGTCGAGGCTGCCGGCCTTGAGGTTGAGACGCTGGCCCGTGAGTTCGGTGACCTGCGCGGTGCTGCTGCGCGTGGTTTGCTCGCGATTGAGGTGTTTGAACTCAAGATCAGCGCCCAGCGTTGGCGGGGCCAGGGCGTCTTCGATTGATGCCTGCTGGAAGCGACTGGCTTCTTTACCGGTGACCAGGTTCTCCACCGGGCGGGTCAGGTCCTTGTACACCAGGCTGGCGCCGAGGCTGGCTTGCCAGTGGGTCTGGGTCTGTTTTGATTCGCGGGTATCGTCGACGGCGCGATTGTCCACGCTGCCGGCCTGCAGCTCCAGCGACCGGCCAGCTGTCAGGCGGGCAGCCTCGTTGACCAGCGTGTCGGCAGTCACGCGCAGATCGCCAGTGGCGCTCAGGCTGCTGCGTTGCGCCTGGCTTGCGCGTTCATCGACCTCCTGGCGCCTGTAGTAGCCTTCGAAGGCGCTGCCAACAGCATCGATGCCGCCACTGACCCGCAGGCCGCCGCCACTTTCGCCGGTGGTGGTCTGCTGCGACTGTAGCTCGCGAGCTGCGCTTACGGTGACAGTGCGACCATCCAACTGAAGGTCACCGGCGAGCGCCTCAATGCTGGAGCCCGTGATGTCGATGGCTTTAGCACTTTCGAGTGCAACGCCTGCGCCCTTGAGCTCGCTGGCAACCTGCTTGAGGTGGGATGCCTGCGTGTCGGTGTTGACCACGGCGTAACCCACCGAAGCCGTGTACTGGTGCGAGTCGGGCTTGCCGTCGATGGCGTCCTGGGTCTGGCTGGCATTGGCAGTGAAGCCCTGTTGCCGGTTTTGTTCGCTGACGGTCTGCAGTTGTTCGGCGCTGCGCACATCGATGGCGTTTTGCGCCTGCAGGTGCAATTGCTTGCCGGCCTGAAGCCTTGAACCGATCACCTGCAGGTCATCGGCGCTGGCCAGGCGCAGGTTGCTTGCAGAGGCCAGGTCGCTGCTTAGCACTTGCTGGCGGTGTTCCTGGCGCTGGCTGTTTTCGGCGATCAGGCCGAACAGTTTGCTATCGCTCTCGCGTTGCTCGACGCTGGACTCATTGTGTGTCGCTTCGACCGACAGCCGGGCTTTTTCACTGAGCAACAGTGCATCGCCTTTGGCTTGAACCTTTGAGCCTTTGATTTGCACCTGGTCAGCCACCACGGTCAATGCACCTTCAGCTTGAAGGTTACTGGCGCTACCCTGTTGGCCCTTGGCTTCGGTCTGGCCGTTCTTGCCGAAGAAGCTGCCGGAGACCAGGTCGCCACTGTAGTTGCGGGTGTTTTCGTCGTTGCTCAGTGCGATGCTGGCGACCTCCAGCTTGCCGGCCTTAAGGTTCATGTCGCCGGCGCTGCTCAGGGCGCTGCCCAGTATCTGCGTGTTGCCTTTGGACGCCAGGGAAACCTGCTGGCCGGACAGAACACTGGCCTTGGCGCTTTCCTGGTAGCTGCTGCTGTCCTTGTCACCGCGCCACAGGTGTTTGCGGTGGCGGATTTTTTCATCGACCTGCAGGCTGTCGACGCCGGCGCTGATGGTCAGGTTCTGGCCCGCCTTGACCGACAGGTCGCCACCGGCCTCGACGCTGGCGGCGACCATGCGCAGGTCGCCGCCCGCCTGCAGGTTGATGTCCTGGCTGGCCTTGATCTGGCTGCCGACCTGTTGGCGCTCGGTGCGGGTGCTTTCGCGCTCGTAGGTTTCGGTGGTGATGAGCCCCCACTTTTCTTTGCGGTTCTGCTGTTCGCGGCTGATGTTTTCCCGCGCTTGGGCATCGAGGGTGAGGTTCTTGCCGGCCTTGATGTTTATCTGTTGCGCCTGGGCGCGTACGGCGCTGATCTCCAGGGTGCCGGCAGCGTCTATGTCGATCCCGTCGCGGGCCTGCAACTGGCTGCTGGCCATGCGCACACCGGCGCCTGCCGCAGTGCTGAGGATACGGATGCGCCCGGCTTGCATGGCGCCAAACAGGCTGGCATCGATACTGCCAGCCGGCGCCACCAGGTGCTCGATGACCTGGCCGTCGGTGGCGTCGATGCGGTTGCGCCCGACCACCAGGCTCAAGTCGTCGCGCGCCGCGAGCGCGCCGCGGCTGTCGATGCGTGGGGCGATCAGTTCGAGAGCTCCGTAGTGGTTGCTCTGGCCGGCGCCAAGGACCTCCAGGGTGCCGCTGGCGGTACGGGTATCGAGGTACTTGAGGCGCTGGTCTTGCAGCTCGACCGTACCGACCAGAAAGCCTGCACGGGTGGTATTGATGAAGCTGCCACCGTTGAGGGTGATGCCATTGGGGTTGGCCAGGATGTAGTCGGCCGGGCGACCGAAGATTTCCTGTGGGCCGGCAATGCGCGAGGCGTTGCGGCTGATCACTTCATTGAGAATGGTCGAGGCGGCCTGGCCCTGAAACTGCGGGTTGGCGGCCAGGGCGCCGGCCAGTTGCGATTGCCCGGTCTGCAGGGCGTTGTTCAACACCAACCCGGATTTGTTGACGTTGTAATCGAGAAACTGGTTGTGCGACAGGCCACTGGCGTTGGGCGCGACAATATCGATCACCGGTACACCGTGCCGATCGGTGATCAGCGGCGTACCGGCAACCCCGGCTGCCGCTTGCAGGCCGTTGGCGGCAAGGCCAATGCCCGGGCTCATCAGGCTCAGGGCGATTATCCAGCGCAGGCGATTGAGCCTGCGCCGTTGTACAGCGGGGGAGGGCGTCTTGGGCATCACTGTCTTCTCTTTTTTGTTGTGGACTTCAGATGTTCAGTACCCACTCCAGCAGCCAGTAGCCGGGCTCCAGGTCCTGGCGGCGGGTGTTGCTGGCGTGCAGCGCGCGTTGGTAGTCAAGCTTGAGCAGGCTGTCGGGCAGGTTCAGTTCAAGGCCGGCATGGGCGCCGGCCAAGCGCTGTGCGGCGCGGCCGTGGTCGAATTTGCTCCAGCCCAGGTCCAGGCCCAGATGCGGGCGAATCACTAGCCCGGCGGGCAGGTTCAGGGCCAACGGCTGGCTCAGGGTGTTGCGCCAGGCGGCGCCGCTAGCACCAGCCGCCACCTGTTGGCGAAAGCCGCGCACGGCACTGGTGTCGCTGAGCAGCAATTGCTCGACTGCCGGCAGAGCGTCGGCGCTGTACTGCAGGTTCAGTTCGCTCTGCCAACGCCAGGGCCAGGCCGGGTCACGGCCCTGGCGCAGGTGCAGGGCGCTTGCGCGGTACTTGCGAAACTGCGGCTGCGGCGCGTTGCTGGCCAGCGGCGCAGTATCGGCGCCAAACCATTCCAGGCCCTGGGCAATGCCCAGGTAGGCACTCCACAGGTTGGCGTCGAGCCACAGCAGGTTCAGGCCTGCCTCCAGGCTGGTAAGGGTCGGGCTTTGCACGTGCAGGCGTTGCCCGGCCAGGCGGTTGTCCAGGCGCTTCTGGTCCAGGCGCAGGCTGGCGCTGAGCAGCCCGTGCTGGTTGCGCCACAGGTTGCGTTCAAGGCTCAGGCCGTAGAACCCGCTCTGGCCACTGCTGCGCTCGCGCCGGCCCGGCAGTTGCGCCTGGTACTGCAGCTGGTTGAGGTTGAGCGCGTAGGTCCAGGGGCCGTAGGGGATGCTGTAGTACAGGCCGTAGCCGCGGCTGTAACTGGCGCCGGAACCGAGCGACGAGGTAAGCGACAGCTGGCTGTAGTCATTGAGTTGCAACGGGCTGTCCAGGGTCAGGCTGGCGCCGACTCGCTCGCGCCCGGTCAGCTCGCTGCCGCGGTTGTCGAAGCTGCTGCCCAGGCGCCAGCGCGGGTTGATCTGCCGCGGCGTGATGAGGATGCGGGTGCCGCCTTGCAGCTCGCCGGGCAGCAGGTCGGCGCCCAGGTCGAAGGCTCGCAGCCGGTTCAGCTGGTCCATGCCCTGTTCCAGTTCGCTCAGGCGCAAGGGCTGGCCGAGCAGGGTCGGGAACGCGCTGTGCAGTGACAGCGGCAAGTCGGGGTCGGCCAGCTCGATCGACTCGACAAAGCCCTCGACGATCTCGATGTCCAGGGTCGCGCCTGCTTGCGGCGGCTGGCTCAGGTAGGGGCGGCTGGTCAGGTAGCCGGCTTGCACATACTGCTCGGTGATGGTTTTGAGGATCAGGTTGATCCGTGCCACGTCCATGCACGGGGTCAGCAGCGGTCGCACGCTGGCGGCCAGTTCTGCCGAGCCGAGTTGCCGGTTGCCAGCCAGGCGCACGCCGTTCAGCGGCCAGCAGGGCGAGACCTCGGTGGCGGCTGGTGCTTGGCTGGCCGGTTCGGCCAATTCATCGCCACGTTGCAGCTTGCGCAGGCGTTGACGTTGCTCGAGTTGTTCCAGTTGCAGGCGCTGGTCGCGTAGCGGCTGAATGCCCAGGTGTTCATGAGCACTGGCGGGAGGCACCATCAACAGCACAATTAAGAGGGCCGAAGGCCGGATGACAAGGCGTGCAGCGACAATGCTGAGTGAACTGGGCATGCAGTAGCGTCCAGGTGGTATCCAGATGCGTGGATCTTATGGACGCTGCTATTCGAATGGATGCGCTACCGAGCCGATAGAAGGGTAGGGCTGAGGCCTGAGTTACGAGGGAAGCTTCCGACGTAATTGTCGGAAGCGCCTTAAGGGGCGATCAGGGGCGGATCTCGATCATGGTGCCGTCCGGGACCATGTTCCACACTTCGCGCATGTCGCGGTTGGTCATGGCGATGCAGCCTTCGGTCCAGTCGAGGGTGTGGAAGACTTCTTCCGGGTATTCCTCACTCAGCGGCGTGCCGTGGATCATGATCATCCCTCCCGGCGGAACGCCTTCACGACGGGCGCGGGCGGCGTCGGTGATATTCGGGTAGGACACGTGCATGGCCAGGTTGTAGCGGTCGCTCTGCTTGCGCCAGTCGATCCAGTAGAAGCCTTCGGGGGTGCGCTTGTCGCCTTCGCGCAGCTTGGCGCCCTTGGGTTGCTTGCCCAGGGAGATGCGGTAGGTTTTCAGCGGCGTGCCGGCGCTGATCAGCTGTAAACGACGTTCGGACTTGATCACCAGGATCTTGTCGATCAGCGCAGGCTTGGGCGCTTGCGGTTGCAGTGGCGAAGGCGCGGTCTGGTCGACCGGCCGGGTGATGATGGTTTCGGTGAAACCCGCCTGGGACATCGAAGCCACACTGAGGCAGAAAAGGGCAAGCAACCAGCGCATGAAACGATATCCCTGAAAAAGCTAGGTGTTGGGTGACGAGACGAGCATGGGTGACAGGCATTCATTGCCGATCGGGAAGCGCTGCTCGATGCGGTCACGATAATAGCATTCTAGGGTACGACTGACGGTGCGGAAAGCCAGCTCGTCCCACGGGATTTCACTTTCGTCGAAAAGCCGCACTTCCAGGCTCTCGACGCCCACGGCAAAGTCCAGGTCGGCAAGCTCGGCGCGAAAGAACACGTGCACCTGGTTGATGTGCGGCAGGTCGAACAGTTGGTAGAGGCTCATGCCGCCTACGCGGGCGCAGGCTTCTTCATCGGTTTCCCGGCGCGCGGCCTGTTCGATGGTTTCGCCGTTCTCCATGAACCCGGCGGGCAAGGTCCAGTAGCCTCGGCGCGGTTCGATGGCGCGGCGGCACAACAGCACCCGGCTGCCCCAGGTCGGCAGCACCCCGGCGACAATGTTGGGGTTCTGGTAATGAATGGTCTGGCAGTGATCGCAGACATAGCGCAGGCGGGTATCGCCCTCGGGAATACGCTGAATCACCTGATTGCCGCACGCACTGCAGAATTTCATGCTTTTATTCCTGTTAGGTGCGCCTATCTTGGCGCCACTGTCCCTGCGGCCGCAAGCCGGATCGTCGCCGGGACTTGGGCGGCCCGCGGCTTTGGTGCATCATGCACGACAGGCTTTGGAATCGAGAGAGAGCAATGCTGGACGAGCTACTTCGCCGCGTGAGCAGTCATACGCCGAGTACCCTGGAGACGGACCGACGTTTTCCCGAGGCCGCTGTGTTATTGCCCATCACCCGCAGCGAAGAGCCGGAGCTGGTGTTGACCCTGCGCGCCAAGGGCTTGTCGACCCACGGCGGCGAGGTGGCCTTCCCCGGTGGTCGCCGCGATCCGGAAGACCCCGACCTGATCTTCACCGCCCTGCGTGAAGCCGAAGAAGAAATCGGCCTGCCGCCGGGCCTGGTGGAGATCATCGGCCCGTTGAGCCCGCTGATCTCGCTGCATGGGCTGAAAGTGACGCCTTTCGTCGGCCTGATTCCGGATTTTGTCGAATACCAGGCCAACGACGCCGAGATCGCTGCGGTGTTCACCGTGCCGCTGGAGTTCTTTCGCCAGGACCCGCGTGACCATACCCACCGTATCGATTATCAGGGCCGCAGTTGGTACGTGCCCAGCTACCGCTATGGCGAGTACAAGATCTGGGGGCTGTCGGCGATCATGATCGTCGAGCTGGTCAACTTGCTTTACGATGCCAACATCAGCCTGCATCAGCCGCCTGAACGCTTTACCCCCATTTGAGCGGGACCACCCGCCAGCCACGCCGCACCGTGAGGATCCACGCATGAAATACCGTCTGGGCGACCTGCGGGTCGAAACCCATCCGCGCAGCTGGGTTGCGCCGACTGCCACGCTGATCGGCAAGGTACGCCTGCAGGCCGGCGCCAACGTCTGGTTCGGCGCGGTGTTGCGCGGCGATAACGAGCTGATCGACATTGGCGAGAACAGCAACGTCCAGGACGGCACGGTGATGCACACCGACATGGGCTCGCCGCTGACCCTGGGCAAGGGCGTGACCGTCGGCCACAACGCCATGCTGCACGGTTGCACGGTTGGCGACCACAGCCTGGTCGGTATCAACGCGGTGATCCTCAACGGTGCGCGGATCGGCAAGTACTGCATCATCGGCGCCAACGCGCTGATCCCCGAAGGCAAGGAAATACCTGACGGCTCGCTGGTGATGGGCTCGCCGGGCAAGGTGGTGCGCGAACTGACCGAGGCGCAAAAGAAGATGCTCGAGGCCAGTGCCGCCCACTACGTGCACAACGCCGAGCGTTATGCCCGCGACCTGGCCCCGCAGGAGGATTGATGAGCACGCCTGAACGCCCGGTGGCCTCGCCCTGCGTGCAGATCTGCGCGCTGGATGACGCCGATATCTGCACCGGCTGCCAACGCAGCGCCGCTGAAATCACCCGCTGGGGGCGGATGGACAACAGCGAGCGGCGTCAGGTGCTCAAGCTGTGCCACGAGCGCGCGGTCGCGGCCGGGCTGATCTTCAGCGTCGGCGCATGATCCGCCGCTTGGCCGCCGGCAAGCGCTGCAGTACCCTGTAGCGCTTACCCAGCGGTCGATCCCATGTTCTTTCTGATTGCCTATATCAGCAGCGTAGTGCTGATCAACTACGCCTTCTCCAGTGCCCCGCACCTGGACGTCATCTGGTCCGCCTGGGGCGGGCTGGTGTTCATCCTGCGCGACATGGTCCAGACCCGCTTCGGCCACGGCGCGCTGGTGGCCATGCTGGCGGCCCTGGTGCTGTCCTACATCACCTCGGAGCCGGCCATCGCCCTGGCCAGCGCCACCGCCTTCGCGGTGTCTGAGCTGATCGACTGGCTGGTGTTTACCATCACCAAGCGGCCGCTGCACGATCGCCTGTGGCTGAGTTCGGCGCTGAGCATTCCGATCGACACCTTTATCTTCTTCGGCATGATCGGCGCCCTGACCCCGGCCGTGGTCGGCACCGCCATGGCCTCGAAATTCGCCGGGGTTACCGTGGTCTGGCTGGCCATGGCCTGGCGCGCGCGCAAGCGCGTGGTCACCGGCTGAGCACGGTTCATGTAAAATGGCGCTCCTTTTCACCGGGTTGCACCGAGTACGGGGCGGCCCAGGATGTTCTTCCCTCTGAGGACCTGAAATGACCCGTATCGGAACCCCATTGTCGCCGACCGCGACCCGCGTACTGCTCTGTGGCTGCGGCGAGCTGGGCAAGGAAGTGGTGATCGAGCTGCAACGCCTGGGCGTTGAAGTGATTGCCGTGGACCGTTACGCCAATGCCCCGGCCATGCAGGTGGCCCATCGCAGCCACGTGATCAACATGCTCGACGGCGCCGCCCTGCGGGCAGTGATCGAGGCCGAGAAGCCGCACTACATCGTCCCGGAAATCGAAGCCATCGCCACCGCGACCCTGGTCGAGCTGGAAAACGAAGGTTTCACCGTGGTGCCGACCGCTCGCGCCGCGCAATTGACCATGAACCGCGAAGGCATCCGTCGCCTGGCCGCCGAAGAGCTCGACCTGCCGACTTCGCCGTACCATTTCGCCGACACCTTCGAGGAATACGCCAAGGCCGTCGACGACCTCGGCTTCCCGTGCGTGGTCAAGCCGGTGATGAGTTCGTCGGGCAAGGGCCAGAGCCTGCTGCGCAGCGCTGACGACGTGCAAAAGGCCTGGGACTATGCCCAGGAAGGCGGGCGTGCCGGCAAGGGCCGGGTGATCATCGAAGGCTTCATCGATTTCGACTACGAAATCACCCTGCTGACCGTTCGTCATGTCGGCGGCACCACCTTCTGCGCGCCGGTCGGCCACCGTCAGGAGAAGGGCGATTACCAGGAATCCTGGCAGCCGCAGGCGATGAGCCCGGTGGCCCTGGCTGAATCCGAGCGGGTGGCCAAAGCAGTGACCGAGGCGCTGGGCGGCCGCGGCCTGTTCGGTGTCGAGCTGTTCGTCAAAGGCGACCAGGTGTGGTTCAGCGAAGTCTCGCCACGCCCGCATGACACGGGCCTGGTGACCCTGATTTCCCAGGACCTGTCGCAGTTCGCCCTGCATGCGCGGGCGATCCTGGGCTTGCCGATCCCGCTGATCCGCCAGTTCGGCCCGTCGGCGTCGGCGGTGATCCTGGTTGAAGGCCAGTCGCAGCAGACCGCGTTCGCCAATCTTGGCGCCGCCCTGAGCGAGCCGGACACTGCCATTCGCCTGTTCGGCAAGCCTGAGGTCAATGGCCAGCGGCGCATGGGCGTGTGCCTGGCCCGCGACGAGTCGATCGAAGCCGCCCGGGCCAAGGCCACCCGAGCTTCGCAGGCGGTCAAGGTAGAGTTCTAAGCAATCGCGGGGCAAGCCCGCTCCTACACCGGTAGGAGCGGGCTTGCCCCGCGATGATTTTACAGCTCCGAGTGGCGCGTCTCTTTCAGGCACAACACCGCAATCAGGCTCAGCACAGCTGCCGCTGAGACATAGCCGCCGACCCAGCTCAAACCGCCCATGGCCACCAGCTTCTGGGCAAAGAACGGTGCCGCCGAGGCGCCGACGATCCCGCCCAGGTTGTAGGCTGCCGACGCCCCGGTGTAACGCACGTGAGTAGGGAACAGCTCAGGCAGCAAGGCGCCCATCGGCGCGAAAGTCACGCCCATCAAGAACAGCTCGATGGCCAGGAACAGTGCCACCCCCGTGGTCGAACCCGAGGTCAGCAGCGGTTCCATGGTAAAGCCCGAGGCAATCGCCAGCACAGCGCCGACGATCAGTACCGGCTTGCGCCCGTAACGGTCGCTGAGCCAGGCCGACAACGGCGTTGCCAGGGCCATGAACAGCACCGCGAAGCACAGCAGGCCGAGGAAGGTTTCGCGGCTGTAGCCCAGGGTCGAAACGCCATAGCTGAGCGAGAACACCGTCGAGATGTAGAACAGCGCATAGCACACGACCATGGCCGCCGCGCCCAGCAGGGTGGGGGCCCAGTACTGGGCGAAGAGCTCGACCACCGGCATTTTCACCCGCTGGTGACTGGCCACGGCCTTGGCGAACACCGGGGTTTCTTCCAGCTTCAGGCGCACGTACAGGCCGACCATCACCAGCACGGCGCTGAGCAGGAACGGAATGCGCCAGCCCCAACTGCGAAATTGCTCATCGGTCAGCAGCATGGCCAGGGTCAGGAACAGGCCGTTGGCCGCCAGAAAACCGATCGAAGGGCCTAGCTGCGGGAACATGCCGAACCAGGCGCGCTTGCCCTTGGGCGCGTTCTCGGTGGCCAGCAACGCCGCGCCGCCCCATTCACCGCCAAGTCCAAGCCCCTGGCCGAAGCGCAACACGCAAAGCAGGATCGGCGCCCAGGCGCCAATGCTGTCGTAACCGGGCAGTACGCCAATCAGGGTGGTACACACACCCATCAGCAGCAAGGATGCGACCAGGGTCGATTTACGGCCGATACGGTCGCCAAAGTGACCGAACAGCGCCGAACCCAGGGGCCGGGCCAGGAAGGCGATGCCGAAAGTAAGGAACGCCGAGAGCATCTGCGCGGTGCCGGAGGTCTGCGGGAAGAACACCGGGCCGATCACCAGCGCCGCCGCAGTGGCGTACACGTAGAAGTCGTAGAACTCGATGGCGGTGCCGATGAAGCTGGCGGTGGCAACCCGTGCCGGCGAGTTGCCGGGGCTGGCCTGGGCGGTTTCGGGGTAGGTGCTGCTGGTCGTCATGCGATTATCCCTGTCAGTCGAGAGCTCCATGGGCATCGCCGCCGGCCGGGTACGAACAGGCAGGCACGGGCGTGCACCGAAGCGAATTGTTATGGTCGCGTGACGAAACATACGCCCGTTGGGGATGGGGGCGGGCGCGGGCAAGGCTCGGGGTGTGAGCCAGTACCGCTGGTGCGCGCAATGTTCAGTCAGGCTGACTGGCCGTGTGACGCCGGTGCGGGTAGCGGGCGAGACGGCTGGGGCTGGGTAAGCGTGTGGCCAGTATAGCTAGCGCTTGAGCGTCCAGACCAGTATGCGGCTGGCACAATTGTCCTCGGTTTCGAGGATTTCCAGGCGATAACGGCCGATTTTCAGGCACACGGTGCTTGCCGGGATGCTTTCCAGGGCTTCGGTGACCAGGCCGTTGAGGGTCTTCGGCCCGTCGCTGGGCAGGTGCCAGCCCAGGGTGCGGTTGAGCTCGCGGATCGACACGTTGCCTTCGATGACAAAGCGCCCGTCGGCCTGGGGGTGGATATGCGGGTTGTCGAGGCTGTGTTCGTCTTCGAACTCGCCGACGATTTCTTCGAGGATGTCTTCCAGGGTAACGATGCCCAGTACTTCACCGTATTCGTCGACCACCACGCCCAGGCGCCGCTGCTGTTTGTGGAAATTCAGCAATTGCAGCTGCAACGGGGTGCTTTCCGGCACGAAATAGGGTTCGTAGCAGGCCGCCTGCAGAGTTTCGCGGGTCAGTTCGGCCTTGGGCAGCAGGTGGCTGATCAGCTTGGTATTGAGGATCGCCTCCACCTGGTTGATATCGCTGTGGTAGACCGGCAGGCGGGTGTGGCGGCTGATGATCAACTGCTCGATGATTGCCTCGATCGGCTCGTCGAGGTTGATGCCGTCGACATCGTTGCGCGGCACGAGGATGTCGTTGACGGTGATTTTGTCCAGCGCCAGCAGGCTTTCCGGCAGGTTCAGGCGCTGGTCGGCATCCGGCTCGTCGGCGGCGTAGCTGTCGCTGTCGTCGTTGTCGTGCAGCGCTACCGCATGGCTTTGCACCCGGAACGGGCGCAGCAGCACCCGCGCGCAGCCATCGAGCAGCCAGGCCAGGGGCTGCAACAGCTTGAGCGGCACTTTGAGCAAGCTGTTGCCCAGGCCGATGAAGGCCTGCGGATTGCGCCTGGCCAGCTGTCGCGGCAGGTATTCGGCAACGATCAAAAGTACGGCGGCAGCGCCCAGGCCGGCCAGCCAGAAACCGTGCTCGCCGCTGTAGCGCTGGCCCATCAGGCAGGCCAGGGCCAATACCAGCAGCTTGCCCAGGGTCGAGCACAGCACCAGGGCCTGAGGGGTTACGGCAAGTTCGGGGTGCTCGCCGGTCTGCGGGTTGCGCCGGCCACCGTTGAGTTGCTGCTGGGCGGCGTCCACCGCAGTGAACAGCGCCGACCACAGCAGTGCCAGTGCCAATACGCCGAGTAGCGGTCCTAACGGCAGAGCGTCCATTTACCTGTGCCCGTCAGATATGCAGGATGAATTCGCGTACCAGCTTGCTGCCGAAATAGGCCAGCATCAGCAGGCAGAAGCCGGCCAGGGTCCAGCGGATCGCCTTATGCCCGCGCCAGCCGAGGCGGGTGCGGCCCCACAGCAATACGCTGAAGACGATCCAGGCCAGGCACGCCAGCAGGGTTTTATGCACCAGGTGCTGGGCGAACAGGTTGTCGAGGAACAGCCAGCCGGACAGCAGTGACAGCGACAGCAGGCCCCAGCCGGCCCAGAGGAAGCCGAACAGCAGGCTTTCCATGGTTTGCAGCGGCGGGAAGTTCTTGATCAGCCCGGAGGGGTGCTTGTGCTTGAGCTGGTGATCCTGCAACAGCAGCAGCAGGGACTGCACCACGGCGATGGTGAACATGCCATAGGCCAGGATCGACAGCAGGATATGCGCGAGGATGCCCGGCTCTTCGTTGATCAGCGGCACCGTGCCCGACGGCGCGAACTGGGCGATCAGCGCCGTGGCCATGCCCAGCGGGAACAGCAACAGCAGCAGGTTCTCCACCGGTATGCGCAGGCAGGCCAGCAGGGTCAGGGCGATCACCGCGGTGGCGATCAGGCTGGCGGCGCTAAAGAAGTCCAGGCTCAGGCCCAGGGGCGTGAGCAGTTGCCAGAACAGCGCAGTGCCCTGGGCAATGACCGCCAGCGCGCCAAGCAGGCCGAGCAGGCGTTTGTCGGCCTTGGTGCCCTGGGCCAGGCGTGAGCCTTGATAGAAGGTCGCGGCGGCATACAGGCAGGCGGCGATGAGATTGGGTAGCAAGCTGGGTGACAAGGGGAGCATAAGTCCTGTTAGGCAAGCCCGAAAGGGACTGAGTTTGGCATAGATCGCGCCCGCCTAGGAAGACTGCCAGCCGACGGCATGGTGTGCGCTGGGCCAAGTCTTCGTTATAATCGCCGGCCTGCCCCTGCCCAAGGCCGGCCGAATACGCCAGAGGCAGCTGATAAACCTCGGTTCTACAGAGCCCGAAAGGATCACCATGTTTGAAAACCTGACCGACCGTCTGTCACAGACGCTGCGCCATGTCACCGGCAAGGCCAAGCTGACCGAAGACAACATCAAAGACACCCTGCGTGAAGTGCGCATGGCGTTGCTCGAGGCTGACGTCGCCCTGCCGGTGGTCAAGGATTTCGTCAACAAGGTCAAGGAGCGTGCGGTCGGCACCGAGGTGTCGCGCAGCCTGACCCCGGGCCAGGCGTTCGTGAAGATCGTCCAGGCTGAGCTTGAAGGCCTGATGGGCGCCGCCAACGAAGACCTGGCGCTCAACGCCGCACCGCCTGCGGTAGTGCTGATGGCCGGTCTGCAGGGCGCGGGCAAGACCACCACCGCCGGCAAGCTGGCGCGCTTTCTTAAAGAGCGCAAGAAAAAGACCGTGATGGTGGTCTCGGCCGACGTCTACCGTCCGGCGGCGATCAAGCAGCTGGAAACCCTGGCGGGCGACATCGGCGTGACCTTCTTCCCGTCCGATATCAGCCAGAAGCCGGTGGCCATCGCTGAGGCGGCGATCCGCGAAGCCAAGCTCAAGTTCATCGACGTGGTCATCGTCGACACCGCCGGCCGTCTGCACATCGACGCCGAAATGATGACCGAGATCAAGGACCTGCACGCTGCGGTCAAGCCGATCGAGACGTTGTTCGTGGTCGACGCCATGACCGGCCAGGACGCCGCCAATACGGCCAAGGCGTTCGGCGATGCGCTGCCGCTGACCGGGGTGATCCTCACCAAGGTCGACGGTGACGCCCGTGGCGGTGCCGCGCTGTCGGTGCGCGCCATTACCGGCAAGCCGATCAAGTTCATCGGTATGGGCGAGAAGAGCGACGCGCTCGAGCCGTTCCACCCCGACCGTATCGCTTCGCGCATCCTGGGCATGGGCGACGTGCTCAGCCTGATCGAGCAGGCCGAACAGACCCTCGACAAGGACAAGGCCGACAAACTGGCCAAGAAGCTGAAGAAGGGCAAGGGCTTCGACCTCGAAGACTTCCGCGACCAGCTGCAACAAATGAAGAACATGGGTGGCCTGGGCGGCCTGATGGACAAGCTGCCGAGCATCGGCGGTGTCAACCTGGCCCAGATGGGCAGCGCCCAGGGCGCCGCCGAGAAGCAGTTCAAGCAGATGGAAGCGATCATCAACTCGATGACCCCGGCCGAGCGCCGCGACCCTGAGCTGATCAGCGGTTCGCGCAAACGCCGTATCGCCCTTGGTTCCGGCACCCAGGTGCAGGACATCGGCCGTCTGATCAAGCAGCACAAGCAGATGCAGAAGATGATGAAGAAGTTTTCTGCCAAAGGCGGCATGGCCAAGATGATGCGCGGCCTGGGTGGCATGATGCCCGGCGGCGGCATGCCCAAACTGTAACCCTATTCGCATCGGCGGCCTGGAAACGGGCCGACGATCGGACTCCCGCCCCGGCGGGAACAACGCAGCCTTTATATAGAGGCTGTACGAAGCGCAGATCTGCAGGCTGTCCTTTTTACCTGGCGTAAAAAGGCATTTGCAAAAGTCCGTGTATTCCTTGAGAATATGCGGCCTTTCGGGCACCCGTGTGCCCGCTGTGCATTATGATTTGCAGCACCGACTACAGGAACGATGTTCAATGCTAACCATCCGTCTTGCCCGTGGTGGCTCTAAAAAGCGCCCATTCTACACCCTGACCGTGACCGACTCGCGTAACCCGGTTACCGGTTCGCACATCGAGCAGGTTGGTTTCTTCAACCCTATCGCTCGTGGCCAGGAAGTTCGCCTGTCCGTTAAACAAGACCGCGTTGCTCACTGGCTGAGCGTTGGCGCACAGCCATCCGAGCGCGTTGCAAAACTGCTGAAAGATGCTGCTAAGGCTGCTGCCTGAATAGTATGAGCGCGACGCCAGAAAAAGCTGATGACCTGATCGTCGTTGGCAAGATTTTTTCGGTTCACGGCGTTCGCGGCGAGGTAAAGGTCTTTTCCTTTACCGATCCGATTGAAAACCTGTTGGATTACCGTAACTGGACGCTTCGGCACGAAGGGAAGGTAAAACAGGTCGAGCTGGTCAGTGGCCGTTCCACTCAAAAGGACCTGGTCGCCAAGCTCAAAGGCCTCGACGATCGTGATGAAGCCCGTCTTCTGAGCGGTTATGAGATTTGTATCTCGCGTAGCCTTTTGCCCAACCTGTCTGCCGACGAGTACTACTGGTACCAGTTGGTGGGTCTGAAAGTCATCAATCAGGACGAACAGCTGTTCGGCACGATTGATCACCTGTTGGAGACCGGCGCGAACGATGTAATGGTGGTCAAGCCCTGCGCGGGCAGCCTGGATGATCGAGAACGCCTGTTGCCCTATACCGAGCAATGCGTGTTGAAGATCGACCTGGTTGCAGGCGAAATGAGGGTCGAATGGGACGCGGACTTCTAAGCAATGGCCAGCCTGCGCGTAGACGTCATCACGCTGTTCCCCGAGATGTTCTCGGCCATCAGTGAGTACGGCATTACCAGCCGCGCGGTGAAACAGGGGTTGTTGCAACTGACCTGCTGGAACCCGCGGGACTACACCACAGATCGTCACCATACGGTAGATGATCGGCCGTTTGGCGGTGGTCCGGGCATGGTGATGAAGATCAAGCCTCTGGAAGACGCCCTGGTGAATGCCAGGCAGGCAACCGGAGAGGCGGCAAAGGTGATTTACCTGAGCCCACAAGGCCGCAAGCTGACTCAGTCGGCGGTCAAAGACCTGGCGAAGCACGAATCGTTGATTCTGATAGCCGGTCGATATGAAGGCATCGACGAGCGCTTTATTGAAGCTCATGTCGATGAAGAGTGGTCGATTGGAGACTATGTCCTGTCTGGCGGCGAGCTGCCGGCGATGGTCCTGATCGATGCGGTTACACGACTGCTGCCTGGAGCTTTAGGGCATGCGGACTCGGCGCAGGAAGATTCCTTCACCGATGGTCTGCTTGATTGCCCGCACTACACCCGACCTGAGGTGTATGCGGATCAGCGTGTTCCCGACGTGTTGCTTAGTGGCAACCATGCACACATCCGGCGATGGCGTTTACAGCAGTCCCTTGGGCGGACCTATGAACGACGCGTCGATCTTCTGGAAAGTCGCTCACTTTCTGGAGAAGAGAAGAAGCTGCTGGCGGAATACCTCCGTGAGCGGGACGATAGTTAACGTATCGATGGTAAATCCAGCTGATTTACCTTAGGAGCACAGCATGACCAACAAAATCATTCTTGCACTCGAAGCAGAGCAGATGACCAAAGAGATCCCGACCTTTGCCCCGGGCGACACCATCGTCGTTCAGGTGAAAGTGAAGGAAGGCGATCGTTCGCGTCTGCAGGCTTTCGAAGGCGTTGTCATCGCCAAGCGTAACCGTGGTGTGAACAGTGCTTTCACTGTTCGCAAGATCTCCAACGGTGTTGGCGTTGAGCGTACTTTCCAGACCTACAGCCCGCAAATCGACAGCCTGGCCGTGAAACGTCGTGGTGACGTGCGTAAAGCCAAGCTGTACTACCTGCGCGACCTGTCCGGTAAAGCCGCTCGCATCAAGGAAAAACTGTCCTGAGGACAGCTTGACCGGTGGCTACGGCCACCATGCGAAAAAAGCAGCCTTCGGGCTGCTTTTTTGTTGTCTGAAATTTGTCGTCCAATGTGAAGCCCATGACCTCCAGAGAGCAGGAAATCGAGCGCCGCACCGAACTGTCGGTGACCCGCGTGACCAAGGCGGTATTCCCGTCCACCACCAACCACCACAACACCCTGTTCGGCGGCACCGCGCTGGCCTGGATGGACGAAGTCTCGTTCATTGCTGCCACGCGTTTCTGCCGCTTGCCGCTGGTAACGGTGTCGACCGACCGTATCGACTTCAAGCACCCGATTGCCGCCGGCTCCATCGTCGAGCTGGTCGGGCGGGTGGCGACAGTGGGTAACACCAGCCTCAAGGTCGAGGTTGAAGTGTTTGTCGAAAGCATGAGCTGCGACAGTCGCGAAAAGGCCATCCATGGCCTGTTCAGCTTTGTCGCCATCGATGAAGACAAGCGCCCGGTGCCGGTATTGCCCGGGTTCTGACCATCCTGTAGGAGCGGGCTTGCCCCGCGATAATGTGTAGACTTCACCGGCCTTATCGCGGGGCAAGCCCGCTCCTACTGCGGCTGAATCAACGCCACCAGTGTCCACCCAGGCCCGGGCTTGAGCAGGCTGTCGGGCCCGAACACATGCACCCAGCCACTGCCATCGCGGGCAAACAACGGGTTGGCCCGCTCGCCATGCAGCGCCTGGTAGTCCGCCCAGCCGAATGCCTCGGTCAGGTGCGTGCTGTACAGCTCGGCGCCATTGTTCAGTAATCCGGCCAACTGCCCGTAGGTCAGCGGCTGGCTTCCCAGTGTCTGCCCGCGGTGCTCATCGCTGGCGCGGTGCTTGTCGCTGCGCTTGGCCTCAAGGCCACTGGCCAGGACAAACAGCCGCTGCGGGCCAAAGTCGTGGCGAAAGCGCGTGCAGGCCAGGGTGTTGAGCTCACCTGCCGGTGACAACCCGAGCAAATGCCCCAGGCCTACCAGGTCCAGGTGGGCATCGGCATGCTGCGAGGCGGGGTGGCCGAAGTAGGTTGGCAAGCCATCCATGCGTGCCGCGCGGATGTTCTCCCAGCTGGAATCGGCCAGCAGCACCCGGCAATCGAGCTGTTGCAAAGCCTTGGCCACAGCGCGGGCCGGCGGGTTGGCGCCGACGATCAAAAAACCGCTGGGGGCAGGTTCGGCAACCTTGAGCAGGCGTGCCAAGGGCCGCGAAGTGGCGCTCTGCAGCACCACGGTGCCGATGATCACCGCGAAGGTCAATGGCACCAGCAGCAGTGCGCCTTCATGCCCGGCTTCATCCAGGCGAATGGCAAAGATCGCCGACACCGCGGCGGCAACGATGCCGCGCGGGGCGATCCAGGCCAGCAGGGCGCGTTCGCGCCAGTTCAATTGCGAGCCGAAGGTCGACAGCGCGACGTTAAGCGGCCGGGCCACGAACTGAATGATCAGCAGCAGGGCCAGCACCGCCGGGCCCAGGCCGATCAGGGCATTGAGGTCCAGGCGCGCGGCCAGGAGGATGAACAGCCCGGAGATCAGCAGCACGCTGAGGTTCTCTTTGAAGTGCAGGATCTGCCGGACATCCACGCCCTTCATGTTGGCCAGCCACATGCCCATGAGGGTGACCGCCAGCAGCCCCGACTCATGCATCACCTGGTTGGCACCAATGAAAATCCCCAGCACCGCCGCCAGCGACGCCAGGTTGTGCAAATACTCCGGCAGCCATTGGTGACGCATCACCTGGCCGAGCAGCCAGCCACCGGCCACGCCGAACGCGCTGCCGCAGACAATCACCCCGGCAAAGGTCACCAGGCTATGGCTCAGGCCGTCGCCGGCGGCGCTGGCGATGATGAAGCTGTAGACCACCACCGCCAGCAGCGCGCCGATCGGGTCGATAACGATGCCTTCCCAGCGCAGGATGTTGGCGATCGTTGCCTTGGGCCGTACCACTCGAAGCATCGGCACGATCACCGTCGGCCCGGTCACCAGGGTCAGGGTGCCGAACAAGGTAGCCAGCAGCCAGTCGAAGCCCAGCAGCCAGTGGGTGGCCAGGGTGATTACCAGCCAGGTCGACAGCGCGCCGAGGGTGACCATGCGCTGCACCACGCTGCCGATGTCTTTCCATTGCGACAGGTGCAGGGTCAGGCTGCCTTCGAACAGGATCAGCGCCACCGCCAGCGACACCAGCGGCATCAGCAATGGGCCGAACAATTCCTGCGGGTCGAGCCAGCCGAGCAACGGGCCGGCGAGAATGCCGCTGAGCAGCAGGAAAAGGATCGCCGGCAGCTTCAGGCGCCAGGCCAGCCATTGGCAGCACAGCGCTGCCAGACCTATCCCGCCAAATGCCAGCAATATCTGTTGTTCGTTCATTCGGGCTCCCTATGCCGGCAGTGTTATGGAAGACTAGCGGCAATTCGTCGTTTTCGTCGCTTGCCGCAGAGTTGTCATGCCCGCTATTGAACATCCGCTTATCGATCAGTTCCTGGACGCCCTGTGGCTGGAGAAGGGCCTGGCCGACAACACCCGCGATTCCTACCGCAGCGACCTGGCGCTGTTCAACGGCTGGCTCACGGAGCAGGGCGTCGAGCTGCCCGATGCCGGGCGCGAACTGATCCTCGATCACCTGGCCTGGCGCCTGGAGCAGGGCTACAAGCCACGCTCGACCGCGCGTTTTCTCTCCGGGGTGCGAGGCTTCTATCGCTACCTGCTGCGGGAAAAACTGATCGGCATTGACCCGACCCTGCAGGTGGAAATGCCGCAACTGGGGCGGCCATTGCCCAAATCCCTGTCGGAAGCTGACGTCGAAGCCTTGCTGCAGGCACCGGACCTGAGCGAGCCGATCGGCCAGCGCGACCGCGCCATGCTTGAAGTGCTGTATGCCTGTGGCTTGCGTGTCACCGAACTGGTCAGCCTGACCCTCGATCAGGTCAACCTGCGCCAGGGCGTGCTGCGGGTGATGGGCAAGGGCAGCAAGGAGCGCCTGGTGCCCATGGGTGAAGAGGCGGTGGTGTGGATTGAGCGCTACCTGCGTGACGGCCGTAACGAACTGCTCGGCGGGCGTCCCAGCGATGTATTGTTCCCCAGCCTGCGCGGCGAGCAGATGACCCGCCAGACCTTCTGGCACCGCATCAAGCACCAGGCGCTGGTGGCCGGTATCGACAAGAGCCTGTCGCCGCACACCCTGCGCCATGCCTTCGCCACTCACCTGCTCAACCACGGCGCCGACTTGCGCGTGGTGCAGATGCTGCTCGGCCACAGCGACCTGTCGACCACCCAGATCTACACCCATGTGGCCCGCGCGCGGCTGCAGGAACTACACGCTTTGCATCACCCTCGGGGTTGACGCTCGGGCGCTCTTCCAGCAGATTCCGACACCTCAAACGCTCGATATGGAAATCAAGCATGCCCAGGTTCAAGTGCCCTGCAGCCGTGCCGTTGCAGGTCAATAATGTCTGACGCCCTGTGGGCCGCCCGCCAGGGCGATGCGCTGATGCACACCTCGATGATGGCCGACATCGTCGGCGGCGTGCTGGAAGTGGCCGCCAACGTCGCCATTGGCGTGCTGGCCACCGCGGCGGTAACCGCAGCGCTGGGGCTGACCCTGGTTACCGGCGGCCTGGGCTGCTTCGTGCTCGGCGCGGTGGTCGGTATCGTGGTCGGCGTGGCCATGAGCAAGACCGGGGCCGATAAGGGTTTAAGCAGTTTATGCGAGGGTATCGGCAATTTTCTGTTCCCGCCCTCGGTGCAGGCCAACATCCTCACTGGCTCGAAGAACACCCACACCAATGGCAAACCGGCCGCCCGCGCTGCTGGCGTCATCGTCGCCGCGGCGGCGCCCGCTGGCAGTGATGCCGCCCAGCCACCTGCCGAAGAGGAAGAAGAAAGCTTCCTCGACATGGCCAAGGGCTTTTTCTCGCAGATGTGGCGGCCCACGGTCGCCAGCCCCGCACCAAACACCGAGCCTGCCGACGACGACAAGATCCTCTGCAGCAAGCACCCGCCAATGCCGCCGCAGTACCTGGCCGAAGGTTCGAGCAAGGTCACCATCAACGGCCATCCGGCTTGCCGCAGCGGCGATCGCAGCACCTGCGAGGCGGTGATCGTCGACGCCGGGCTGATCTCCAGTAACGTGCGCATTGGCGGCGGCTCGATCGTGGTCCGCGAGATTCGCAGTGGCAAGACCCCGGGCATCGGCCTGGCGATAACCGCTTTGATGCTACTGCGCGGGCGTGGCGGCAAGTTCTACAGCAAGTTCGGCTGCATGGTGATCGGCGGCATCGCCAGCGCCGTCACCAGCCAGGTGAGCGGAGCAATTACCAGTGCCATCGCCGGCTCGCTCAACCCGGTCCATGCACCCACCGGGGCGAAGATCCTCAGTGGCGAAGAAGAGCTCGACTTCAGCTTGCCAGCGCTGATCCCGCTGGACTGGCAGCGCTACTACAACAGCCGCGATGAACGCCGCGACGGCCTGTTCGGTGCGGGCTGGAGCGTCGATTACGAAGTCTTCGTGGCCATCGAAACGCACCCTGAAGGCGGCGAGCGCCTGCTGTTTACCGACGAACAGGCGCGTGTCGTCGACATGGGCAACATCCCGCGCGGCGATGCGGTGTTCAGTGCCGGCGAGGGCCTGAGCGTGCGCCGCGCACTCAATGGCGAGCTGCTGATCGAAAGCAGCGGCGGACTCTATCGCCTGTTTCAGCCCACCCCGGGTAACCCACAGCGCCTGCGCCTGGCGCAACTGGGCGATCGCAACGACAACCGCGTCTACCTCGACTACGACGCCGAAGGCCGCTTGTTCTGGCTGCGCGACACCTTCGATGCAGTCCAGCTGCAGCTGGTTTACAGCGCCCAGTGGCCGACGCGGGTCAGCCATATCGAGCGTCGCTACAGCGACGAATCGAGCGAGTTGCTGGTCAGCTATGCCTACGACAGCAACGGCGACCTCGC